>NZ_AP014545.1:1877500-2190416 GCF_016592435.1 Amphritea japonica ATCC BAA-1530
TTCATCTCTAGGTCAGTTTTAATGAACGGCAGAAAACAGTAAATAGGAAAAAGTCTGTTTTTATACGCACGATGGAAGATGAGATAACGTTAGAAAAATAGCTTCTGGGAGTTTCTTTACCGCTCTATGAGGCCAGAGATAAGCCGCGGAAAATACTTTTATAAATAAGAAAGGCAGCCCGAAGGCTGCCTTACGTAGTACTGCTTACAGGTGCTTTTGGGTTTAACTAACTAGCCCGTTGCGACCCATAATCTCCTGAATCTCTGGCAAAGAAGCCGGATCATCAATGGTAGAAGGGATTGAGTATTCTTTACCATCGGCAATCTGACGTAGCAGCTTACGCAAAATTTTACCTGAACGGGTTTTCGGCAGGCGCTGTACAACGATCGCTCGTCTGAAGCAGGCTACGGCACCAATCTCTTTACGCACCATGGCCACCAGCTCAGATTCAATCTGAGCATCGTCGATCTCTACACCGTTCTTCAACAGAACCAGACCAACAGGCTGTTGTCCCTTAAGAGGATCGTTGATACCGATAACTGCACACTCTGCTACGGCTGGGTGATCTGCAACGATCTCTTCCATCTCACCTGTCGATAAACGGTGCCCTGCAACGTTGATAACATCATCAGTACGACCCATGATGAAGACGTAACCATCATCATCTTTGTAGCCACCATCACCAGAGCAGTAATAGCCGGGGAACTCAGATAGGTAACTGGTACGGAAGCGTTCAAAGTCACCCCAGACTGTTGGCAGACAGCTTGGAGGCATCGGCAGTTTAATTGCAATATTACCCTGCTCGCCATTAGGTAGTTCATTACCTTCGTGATCAAGCACGCGAATATCGAAGCCACTCACAGGCACCGTTGATGAACCAGGTTTAGGCTCCAGCATCTCAACACCGGTCAGGTTACCGCAGATTGCCCAGCCGGTTTCAGTCTGCCACCAGTGATCAATAACAGGCTTACCCAGGGTATCTTTAGTCCAGTGGTATGTGGGAGGGTCGAGTCGCTCACCTGCCATAAAGATAGTTTCCAGCTTGCTTAAGTCATAGCTTTTGAGCAGTTCGGAATCAGGGTCTTCTTTCTTAATCGCACGGAAGGCAGTAGGCGCAGCAAACAATGCTTTTGCTCCATACTCTTCACATACACGCCAGAATGCTCCGGCATCAGGTGTCTTAATCGGTTTGCCTTCGTATACGACGGTAGTACAACCTGCCAGCAGTGGCCCGTATACGATATAGGAGTGTCCAACAACCCAGCCAACATCTGATGCTGCCCAGAATACGTCGCCTGGCTCCATGTTATAAATCGCTTTCATGCTGTACTTCAATGCTACAGCATGGCCGCCGTTATCACGAACAACACCTTTAGGCTTACCGGTGGTGCCAGACGTATAGAGAATATAGAGCGGATCTGTTGCTTTAACCGGGGTGCAATCAGCAGGCTCTGCCGTTGCCATCGCCTCAGTCCAGTCAAGATCGCGACCTTCGATCAGAGTAGCCGTTACTTCAGGACGCTGGAAAACGATACAGCTGTCAGGTTTATGGGCAGACTTCTCAATCGCCTCATCTAACAGGGGCTTGTATGCGATTACTTTAGCAATCTCGATACCACAGGATGAGGTAACGACAACTTTCGGTTCTGCATCATCAATTCGAACCGCCAGTTCATGGGGCGCGAAACCACCAAATACAACGGAATGAATTGCACCCAGGCGGGCAACACCCAGCATCGCAATAACTGCTTCTGCGATCATTGGCATATAGATAACAACACGGTCACCCTTTTCAACGCCCTGAGCCTTCAGGACCCCGGCAAACTTCGCAACTTCATCACGCAGCTCTGAATAGGTGTAACGCTGTTTAGTATTGGTTACAGGAGAGTCATAAATCAGTGCATCCTGATCACCACGTCCTGTTTCAACGTGATAATCCAGTGCTAAATAAGCAGTGTTCATCTCACCGTCTGCAAACCAGCGGTAGATATCATTTTCATCTTTACTGAGGATGGTTTCTGGTTTTTTAAACCACTTAACCGCTTCAGCTTTTTCTGCCCAGAAGGCTTCTGGAGTTTCGATTGATCTTTTGTATTCGTCTTTATAGGACATAGCACTGGCCCTTCGCTGTAACCATTATTATATGTTTCAGACCGGTAGCACCTGCTTATTGTTATCGAGACCTATCATGGTGTTTGCAGATGTAACCACTTAAGGAAGGTGTGAACAGGACTCTTCCGTCTCTGTTCGCTCCTTCATTGAAACCACTCTAACGGAGAAAGGCTAAAATTAAACTACTACAAAAGGCTAAATTGTCTACTATATATGTGATTATTATCAATAATAGGTAGTTTATTGATCTAATACCGTAAAATAATTAGATAAACCACTTAGATTGTCGACAATCCTGTCCGGGAAGTAAGATTGTTACGAAAGCTTAGTGCATAAAAAAAGCCACCCGAAGGTGGCTTTAATATTACTGGATAACCAGTACTCTAATTACTTTCCTGAACGGCAATGCTGTTTTTAATACCGGTCATGATATTGCGTTGATGAAGCTCTTCATCGCTTACTCGGTGAGCATCATTTTCATTCTTCGCGTTTTCAAAATAGCAGAGTGTTGGTTGAAAGGTTTCAGCTTCCTGTTCATCCAGTTGCACGTAAGATCCAATGATTAACAGATCTCCTTTTGAGGCTAGATGCGCTGCGGCGCCATTAACAGAGATTATGCCGCTGTTATCTTCCCCGCGAATTGCGTAGGTTGTGAAACGTTCGCCATTATTAATGTTGTAGATATGAATCTGCTCATACTCCTTAATGCCGGAGCTTTCGAGTAGAACGCCATCAATAGCGCAGGAACCTTCATAATGAAGTTCCGCATGGGTGACCGTTACTCGGTGCAATTTAGCTTTTAAGAATGTTTGCAGCATATTAATGACCTGCGTCTCAATTTGCCGGCAAAGCCGGACATTAATACCGCTGAGCCGAAGCTCAGCATCTCTTTACCTAGATCCTAAGGTGACACTTCACCATGAATCATCAGCACCAAACCCCAGCATTACTGCTTCACCATCTGCTGATGGCTGGTCTCTTCGCAACCTCAGTTGCGGGATCAAAACAGTTAAGTAGCGTAATAACTTAAGTTAATACATTACTTACCTTTAATTGGAGGGCAATTGTACCAGCAATTTTTTAAATATTAAGGGCTAATCCCTATAACTTTTGTAGATATTGAGCGGTGATTGCATAGTTTTAGCGCTGATGGGGTCTAAGCTATTGTTCTTAATCGCACTTAACCTAAAAGTTTTTCATGCACAGATGAGCCTAACTCACCCAAAACCTGTGAAATTCCTATAAAATAGCCGCCTTTACAATAGGTTATAGATAGGTTTTCACCGTGGTAGTAGCAATTCAAACCGATAAGACCGAGCAGCTTAAACAGGCAATGGCAGAACGCGTTCTGGTTCTTGATGGTGGTATGGGCACCATGATTCAGGATCGCAAGCTCGAAGAAGAGGATTACCGCGGTAACCGATTTGCCGATTGGGATATCGATCTGAAAGGTAATAACGATCTGCTGGTACTGACTCAGCCGGATATTATCAGTGAGATTCACCGAGCTTATTTCGAAGCCGGTGCCGATATAGTTGAAACCAATACTTTCAATGCTACCAGTATCGCTATGGCCGATTACGCGATGGAATCGATCAGCCATGAAATAAACTTAGTGGCAGCACAGCTTGCACGCACGGTAGCTGATCAGATAACCGCGGAAGATCCGGCTAAACCTCGTTACGTAGCCGGCGTCCTGGGGCCAACCAACCGTACCTGCTCTATCTCACCCGATGTGAATGATCCAGGCTTTCGTAATGTTAGTTTTGATCAACTGGTTGAAGCCTATACAGAGTCCATCGATGGCCTGGTAAAAGGCGGCTCCGACATTATCCTGATTGAAACTATATTCGATACGCTGAACGCTAAAGCTGCAATCTTTGCGGTAGACCAGTACTTTGAAGATCATGCGATGCAGTTGCCCGTTATGATTTCTGGCACTATCACCGATGCATCAGGGCGAACCTTGTCCGGCCAGACAACAGAAGCTTTCTGGAACTCCGTGCGTCATATTAAGCCTCTGTCTATCGGCCTTAACTGTGCGCTGGGGCCACAGGAGTTGCGTCAGTACGTTGAAGAGTTGTCACGGATCGCCAATACTTATGTCTCTGCTCACCCTAACGCTGGCTTGCCTAACGCATTCGGTGGATACGATGAAACACCCTGGCAGATGGCTAAAGAGATCCGCGATTGGGCCGCTTCGGGCTTTCTGAATATTATCGGAGGCTGTTGTGGTACTACTCCTGAACACGTTACGGCGATGGGTAATGCTGCAAATGAGCACCCTCCCCGTCAGATTCCAGAGATCCCGGTTGAATGCCGCCTGGCAGGTCTTGAACCACAAAACATCAACAGTGATACCCTGTTTGTAAACGTTGGCGAACGTACCAATGTTACAGGCTCTGCGATGTTTAAACGCCTTATTAAAGAAGGTGACTACGAAACCGCTCTGGATGTTGCTCGTCAGCAAGTTGAAAACGGTGCTCAGATCATCGATATCAACATGGATGAAGGGATGCTGGATGCTGAAGCGGCGATGGTACGTTTCCTTACACTGATCGCTTCTGAACCTGATATCTCCCGTGTGCCGATTATGATCGACTCATCTAAGTGGGAGGTTATTGAGGCGGGCCTGAAATGTATTCAGGGTAAAGGTGTCGTGAACTCTATCAGCCTGAAAGAGGGTGAAGAGAAATTTATCAAACAGGCAAACCTGCTGCGTCGTTACGGTGCGGCTGTGGTTGTAATGGCATTCGATGAAGATGGTCAGGCCGATACAGAGAAGCGTAAGATTGAGATCTGTGAACGCTCTTATAAGGTATTAACAGAACAGGTTGGTTTTCCACCGGAAGATATTATCTTCGATCCTAATATATTTGCTGTCGCCACCGGAATTGATGAGCATAACAACTACGCGGTTGATTTCATCAACGCCACCGGCTGGATTAAGAAGAATCTACCCTATGCGATGATCTCCGGTGGCGTATCGAATGTTTCCTTCTCTTTCCGCGGCAATAACCCGGTGCGCGAAGCGATCCACTGTGTTTTTCTTTATCACGCCATTCAACAGGGCATGGACATGGGTATCGTCAACGCTGGTCAGTTGGCGATCTATGATGATTTACCAGAAGAGCTGCGAGTTGCTGTAGAAGCCGTAATTCTTAATACCGACGATGAAGGCACCGACAAACTGCTCGAGATCGCTGAAAAGTACCGTGGGGATGGTAGCGCTCAAACCGAAGAAAAGGTACTGGAATGGCGTGGCCTTCCGGTTAAAGAGCGACTCTCTCATTCTTTGGTAAAAGGTATTGCTGAATTTATCGACGAAGATGTCGAAGAGTGCCGTCAGTTGTTCGACCGCCCTATCCAGGTTATTGAAGGCCCATTGATGGATGGTATGGGGGTCGTAGGCGATCTGTTTGGTGCCGGTAAGATGTTTCTGCCACAAGTGGTGAAATCTGCACGGGTAATGAAAAAAGCTGTTGCCTATTTGATGCCCTTTATCGAATTAGAAAAAGAAGGCGCCGGTAGTCAAACCAATGGCAAGATTCTCATGGCTACTGTAAAAGGAGACGTTCACGATATCGGCAAGAATATCGTTGGCGTCGTGTTGCAGTGTAATAACTACGAGATCATCGATCTCGGCGTTATGGTCTCTGCCGAAACGATTCTGCGTACCGCTCGTGAAGAAAATGTCGACATCATCGGTCTGTCAGGCCTGATTACCCCCTCTCTGGACGAGATGGTTCATGTAGCCAAAGAGATGGAACGTCAGGGGTTTGATATCCCGTTAATGATTGGCGGGGCTACCACCTCAAAAGCGCATACCGCTGTTAAAATTGATAAAGGATATAACCGGGATCAGGTCGTCCATGTTACCAATGCCTCCCGTGCTGTAAATGTCGCCAGCACCTTGCTTTCAAAAGATAAGAAACCTTCTTATGTCAAAGAGATACAAGAAGATTATGAAGCAGTACGTCAACGTTTTGCTGAGCGTCAAAACCAGGCGCGCCGGGTTTCGCTTATTCAGGCTAGAGAGAATAAATTCAAAATAGACTGGGAAAACTATACCCCACCAGTCCCTGCTCAACTGGGTATTCAGCAGTTTGAAAATATCGATCTGAATGAGCTGCGAGACTATATCGACTGGACACCATTCTTCCATTCATGGGAGCTGGCTGGTCGCTATCCGCGTATTTTGACGGATGAGATTATTGGTGAAGAAGCCACTCGCCTGTTCAACGATGCGAAGGTGTTGCTGGATGACATCATCACCAATCGTAAACTTGAAGCACGCGCTGTTGTTGGTCTGTTCCCGGCAAACAGCATTGACGATGACGATATCGAACTCTATACCGATGACAGCCGGTCTGAGGTGTTAATGACACTGCATAACCTGCGACAGCAAGTTGAGAAGGTCGATGGCAAAGCAAATATGTGCCTTACTGACTTTATCGCGCCAAAAGATAGCGGTAAGCCAGACTACTTTGGTGCATTTGCAGTGTCCGCCGGCTTCGGCGATCAGGAGATGATTGATGCTTACGAGGCTGATCACGATGATTATAACAGCATCATGGTCAAAGCTCTGGCAGACCGGCTTGCTGAGGCGCTGGCCGAATACATGCACGCACGTACCCGTCGAGAGTCCTGGGGATATGCATCAGATGAAAACCTCGACAACGATGCACTGATAAAAGAAAAGTATCAGGGTATCCGCCCTGCTCCAGGCTATCCAGCCTGCCCCGAGCACACTGAGAAAGGTCTGCTATGGAAACTACTGGATGTTGAAAGCCGAACCGGCATGACCATTACAGACAGCTATGCAATGTTGCCTACTGCGTCAGTCAGTGGTTGGTATTTCAGTCATCCGCAGTCGCAGTATTTTGGTGTGGCAAAGATTGGTGAAGATCAGGTTGAATCCTATGCTCATCGTACCGGCATGGAAAAACCGGTTGCTGAGCGCTGGTTAGCCCCAAACCTGGGGTATGAGCCAGAAGACGGCTAATCGAATCATCATTCTATACCGTTAAAAAAACCGCCATCGGCGGTTTTTTTATTGCTCGAGAGTTAGCCTCTTAATTAACTCTATACTGACTTTTCTTCACCCAGTTAGCAGAGCTATAGCGAGTGGTGAATTTCGAGCCCGTATTCTGCCAAAAGAACTCATTATTAAACATATGAGTCGGATGATATTTGCCCTGCAAGCGGGCTAAAGGAAAAACCTTTAAGCGTTTTAAGCCTCGCTTTCGGGTTGCTTCAAGCAAATACTCTTTGCCATCAACAAACAACACCACCCAGGCATGCCCCTCACCGTTGTAATCTCCTACCGCCACCCGGGCATCATAGCCTAAACCGATCAGCCAGTCGGCCAGAAGAATAGCGTGATCTTCGCAATCCCCTACTTTCTGATAGAAAGCCTGTCTGCTGCTTTGCCATACCTCAGGACGCCCCGGATAGGTGATGTGATCGTACTGATAACGCTTGCGCTGTGAGATGGCATATAGGGCCAGTACAGGATTATCCACCTTGAAAGGCAAGTAACCATCAAAGTAGCTGTTTACCAGGTGATAACGCTGATCAATACCCGGCGCGATCATCGTGTAAGCACCGGTTTTACTATTGCGCATGGTATAAATACCGGTCCCGGTTCTACGCTTATTTAATATTTTCTTCAGATCTTGAGGCTTCAGGGTTAACCGGGTGTTTGATATTTGCAGGCTTCCGGGCCGCATCAATCCCGGTGACACTTCTGGGTTGGCGGGTACTGTCAGTTGCTCCGTCGCCTCGGCAATCATAAGATCTGTAGAGTCTTTCTGTTCTTGCAATAAAGAGGTCAGCACCACAATAACAAGAAACAGTACGCCCTGCCCCAGGCGCTTTAGCATGCTAATTAACCTTTTAGTCCGGACGCCACTATGATGGCGACAAAGATCAGAATGGTTGATGCAAAAATTGAAACGGCTAGGTTGCCTTTCTTCATCTCCTCCTCTATATCGATATTTTTAAGCAAACGTTTATCGATCCACAACAGAGCATATACACCTACAATTAGGGCGATAACGGTGTAGCTTAAGTTCAACAACAGATTGATAAGAGACGCGCTGAAAAATTCCATTTCCATAGAAGTCATTCCTATTTAAAGCATTGATTGGCAGGATCGCCATGAGCCAGAAGGCACAAAAGTTCCGATAACTGCTGATTCTCTATGAATAGGAGAAATTTATCTAGTGATGCCAGTGCTCTGTGCCTAACAGGCGCATCTGATCCTTTATCCAGGCAGTTCTTTGCCAGACGTAGCTGCTGGGGCGGGCAGCGCTCATCCGGTAAGGATTAGGTAAAACCGCAGCCAGCCGAGCCGCCTCAGTGGTCGTAAGATTTTTTGCCGGTTTATCAAAGAAAGCCTGACTTGCCGCTTCAACGCCATAGATTCCAGGCCCAAATTCAACAATATTAAGATAGACCTCAAGAATTCTTGGCTTATCCCATAAGGTTTCCATTAACAGAGTAAATCCCGCTTCGAGCCCTTTGCGCAGATAGCTTTTAGCCGGCCAGAGAAACAGATTCTTAGCTGCCTGCTGGCTCAGAGTGCTTGCGCCTTTAATTCCTTTGCCTTTCTGATTGTTGCTTATCGCTTTGGAGATCGATTCAAAATCTAACCCCCAATGATGCGGGAATTTCTGATCTTCAGCGGCGATGACGGCTAACTGCATCGCTGGCGCTATCTGCTCTAAAGCAACCCATTGATGGTGACTTTCAGCCGGATAATGTTTTGGCGGGTTTAAGGTACGCTGAATCTTCCACATCCATATCGCAGGATCTATAAAGCGCAGCATCAGTACCAGTAAAACAGGCAGGACTACCAGAGCAAGCAGGCTGCGTATAAGCCATTTACGAACAGAGAAACGGGAAACAGGCAATGTGAGATACCGATACAGCAGAAAGAAGTGGATCATACCGAAAGCTGACTAATTATTGAACAATATTAGCAGATGAATAGCGATCAATACTGTGATTAACTATTACTCATCAGAATACAGCAAACGGACTGCGTTCAATGGCTATCGATCTTGAAAAAGTACTGGTGATTGGCATTTCCAGCCGGGCACTGTTTAATCTTGAGCACGAGAACAGTATCTATTTACAGCAGGATATTGCCGCTTATCGGCGTTTTCAGTTAGAACAGGAAGACCAGGTCTTAGAAAAAGGTACTGCCTTTCACCTGGTCGATGCTCTGCTCAGCCTCAACAAGCTATCTGACGAGCGATTGGTTGAGGTCGTCGTGATGTCAAAAAACAGCCCCGATACCGGTTTAAGAGTGCTGAAGTCGATACAACACCACGGCCTGGATATAACCCGCTCAGCTTTTACCGGAGGCGAACCACTGGCTCCTTTTGTCGCCGCTTACAGTGTTGATTTACTGTTAACACGCCATTCTGATGATGCTCAGGAGGCGATCGATACTGAAGACTGTGCTGCTGCACTTATCTATGACCCGCCTGAAAGTTTTCAGCCAGACCGGGATACAATACGTATCGCCTTTGATGCTGATGCTGTGCTCTTCTCTGACGAATCTGAATATATCTTTAAAACAGAAGGTTTGGCCCGGTTTCAGCAAAATGAGTCAGAAAACGAAGATGTCGCACTACCCGATGGCCCTTTCGCCAAACTGGTCAGGTTACTCGCGCGGTTAAATGAAAAACTCGGCGCTGATCGTTCCCCTTTGAGACTGTCGATTGTCACTGCACGTAATGGACCCGCGCATTTACGGGTCATTAAAACACTGAGGCAATGGGGTGTATTTGTGGACCAGGCATTCTTTCTTGGCGGAACCAGTAAAGAGCCTGTACTGAGCGCTCTGAAACCTCATATTTTTTTCGATGATCAACCCGTTCATCTGGTTAATGCATCAAAACAGGTACCCAGCAGTCAGGTGCCCTACCGCAGTGATTCACCCATACAAGAGTTATCAGAGCAATCTGATACATTGCCAGAATAGCATTCGCGACACCTGGAGATGGATCAGACTGGCTTAACCTTAGGTTGCGGCTTGCCTATCATCGCTACAATACCCGCACAGCTGACCAGCAGGATGCCGAACAGGCTGTTAAGCCCCAGTAATTCGCCCCATATCAACCAACCAAATAATGCAGCCATTGCCACCGACCCATAAGTATAAGGTGCCAGCTGACCTGCTGGTGCCATACCGTAGGCTTTGCTCAACAGAAGCTGAGCTACTGTTGAAGTCGCCGCCAGCACAACTAACCAGCCAAATTGTATTAGCGTTAAGCTGGCACCGCTTAACCAAGCCGGTATAGCGGATAAAAGTGCGGCAAAGAAAGCAAAGTAGAACACGATCAATTGCGGTGATTCAGTATCTCGCATTCGGCGAACGGTTACTTTCGCTAGCGCACCTAGGCAAGCACCCACAAGTGCAATCAGAATGCCAATATTGACCGCTGACTCTTGAGGGTTAAGGATGAATGCTACACCGACAAATCCCACTATTATTGCCAGCTTTACCTGTAGGTTTATCCGTTCCCTTAACCACCAAAATGCTATCAGCGGCATAAAGAACGGCGCTGTCTGTTTCAATAATGCAGCCTGAGCCAGCGGCAGGTGACCCCATGAATAGAACAGACAGGTCATTGCAGTGACACCAACTGAAGCACGCATAATGTGAAAACGTAACTTCGTGGTACGCAATGCACCAGCCCCGTTACGCATCAGCCAGGGAATAAATAGCGCTAATCCGAGAAAGTTTCGGAAAAACACAATCATTTCGGTCGGTAGCTCACCGGAAAGTTGCTTAATAACCATGCCTGAGAGCACTAGAAATATTTCGGAGACGAGTATCAGAGCGGCACCGAGCAGGAAATCATTGTTTTTCATAAATAGAAAAGCCCCACAAAAGCAGGGCTTGTTCACTCCTGAAAATAAGCAGTGAAAGATCGTTAAATAGCGATCACGTCAAAACTATCGTCAAGCTCTGCCGCTGCGGCAGGACCTGTGACAACGGCTACGCTGGCGTTTTCAGGGTTAAGGTATTCCTGTGCAACACGCTTAACATCAGCGACCGTGACCTGAAGAATCCGTTGGCGGAATCCTTTTCGCTGTTCCATTGAACGGCCAAATAAAGCGCTGTGATAGGCCTGTTTAGCTTCGCCGGCGGGTGAGCCAGGTTTATCGATACTACTGACAATCCCCAGTATGGCTTCTTCCAGCTTTTGCTCATCATCCTCAGAAGACATGAGCCAGCTAAGGGCAGCATCAAAATCATTAAGGGTTTCGCTCAAACGCGGATCGCGGTACGAGAAGAACCGGAAGACAGAATCAGCTGAATCCTGTCCTGCCCCACTGCCGTAGGCACCGCCCTGCTCTCGAACCACCCGGTGAAGAAACCCATTACGAAGGTAATCACCAAGCACTGTTAGCGGAGCAGCATCCGGGTGTTCAACGGGAACCGTTGGGTAGGCTTTAGCACAGAAATTAACCTGGGTACTGGTGGTCCAGGCTTGTTTAACACCTTGTCGTACAGGCGCTAAGTTCAGTGGCGTAAACTGACTATCATCAGGCGCCGTGTCCCACTGTTGAGCCAGACTGCTTGCCAGTACCTGCTGATGCTCTGGTTCAGCAACAATCAGAAATCGACGTGGCGCGGTTATAATTTTTTGATGGATCTGCTCTAACTGGCCAGCTAGTTTTATCAGGTTCTGTTCATCATTCAGGCTATCATCCAGCGCTTTAACTTCGCGAATACTTTGCAAGCCACGAAGATTATGCGACAACTGGGCTGCTGGAGATAACAGACTTACGGCCGCCATGATGGCCAGACTGTGTCCCTGACCTGTAACACTTTGCTCTTTGCGGGTACGCTGTTGAGATACCAGCTCCCGAATGCGGCTGAGCTCATCGAAACGAACCGTATTCAGGGTTTTGTACATCAGTTCTGTCAGATCACACTGTTTGTTAAGCAGCGCTTTACCTGACAGCGTCATATAGCCGGTCACCTTTTGTTCATCTTCGATATTACCGCGTACCGATGAATAGGCACTGATACTGCCACAGACCTGTGACTGCCATGCCTGAGTGTCCTGATAACTCATTCCATTACAGCCCAGTTCTGTCATACAGTGGCTATAGAGAGGCATCAGTTTTAACTCTTCATCCGTCAGTGCTGGCAACTCCATAATGACCTGCTGATACACTAACCCGTTAGTGCCCTGAGCATAGTAGTTATAGTTAAAATCTTTCAGAGATGCCTCAGTTCCCTGGGGTATATTCATTTCGGCTGGGACATCGGCAATAGTCACTTTGGGGAGGAGTGATTCATCATCGACCTGGCTTTGACGTGCTTCGAGGGCCTGAGCTTTATCGATAATCGCCTGAGCCTGGCTTTCATCAAGGGATTGTCTGATTTTCTCCAACGCGACCGCTTCTGCGACATCACGACGGTTTGCTAATTCTGCATCAGGTCTCAGAGTCAGCCGAACACGATGAGGGTTATCCAATAAGAGCTCGCGTACCAGCGTTGGAATAAAATCGGGCGACTGAATCTCCTCACGCATTTTTTCAAGCACCGGGTCCAGATTAAGCAATGCAACCGGATCACCGTGGTGAATAGCGGAAGAGAGCGACTTAAGGATGAGGCTCATACCATAGGGATAGCCATCACCACTGATTTCTCGCTGGCTTAATTCAAGCTGATGCAATGCTGCTTCCAGGTGAACTTGTGGTACACCGTTTTCTGCAACCTCTGTCAGTGTTGCGATCACCAACTCTTCGAACTCCGTTGCTTTTTCAGGCTCACTCCCTTCGATGCCGCACATAAAGCCCATCTCCCGGTTGGAATCTTCTAATCCGCAGAGTGGTGATGGTGACAGACCAAGATCTGTTGACTCTAGCGCATAGCGCAGCGGTGAAGAGCTGTTATCCAACAAAACCTGAGATAACAGATGGGCTTTGAGCTGTTGTTCCAGATCGATACTTGGCCCAAGTAACCACCCCAGTACATGATGGGTTTTGGCGCTGCTCTCCTCTTCGTCTAAAGCGTAAGCCTCTTCAACCCGAACCGGTGAGAAATAGCGTTTCTCATCATCGACTTTAATCTCATCTTCAAGTTTTTCGAATCTAGACAGAGCTTGTTCTTCAAAGCGTTGCTGCAACTCCTCAACGGGAATGTCACCAAATGTCATAAAGACAGCATTCGATGGATGATAGTGACTTTTATAGAACGCTATCAGCTCTTCATAACTAAGGTCTGGAATCGCTTCAGGATCCCCACCGGAATTAAAGTGATAAGTTGTAGAGGGAAAGAGATAGCGAGTCAGGGTTTGCCATAGGGTAGACACCGGGGAGCTCATGGCGCCTTTCATCTCGTTATATACCACGCCTTTATAGACCAGAGGGCTGCTGGTATTACCTGCTTCACTAAACTCGACACGGTGACCTTCCTGAGCAAAATCTAAAGGGTCTAGCCGAGAGAAAAATGCTGCATCCAGATAAACATCCAGAAGATTGAAGTAATCCTTACGGTTTTGACTGGCAAATGGATAAGCGGTCCAGTCACTGCTGGTAAAAGCATTCATAAAGGTATTCAGCGAACGTCGGGTCATCATAAAGAACGGATCCCGAACCGGAAATTTTTCACTACCACATAGCGCGGTATGCTCGAGTATATGAGCAACGCCGGTGTTATCTTCTGGGACAGTCCTAAATGCAACCAGAAATACATTCTCCTGATTATCTGCGGCAATATGGTAATGCAAAGCGCCTGTTTGGCTGTGCACGTACTCCTGCACATCGATTCCCAATGATTCAATTGTCTCAGTACGCTTAAGCTGAAAAGCCGGTTGACGGGTCATGTAGTTATCCAGTGTCTATAATGTCTTAGCGATCTATCCGTTGTGAGCATTGTAACCAAATATGCCAGTTTTGGCCCGTGTCGTGAAAAGTATATTCATATCCCTTTGAGACCGGATATATGCTGCATTTTAATTACTTTGTTTAACAACAAAACAGTCTTACAAGTGCAACGCAGAGCTTTTTCTACTGATGTCATCATTTGTTCATGAATAGTCATTAGGTTACTCAGCAGAATAGCATCGACTATTTAGCCAAGCGGCGACCGATTCGCCTCTTGTTGCAGTGCAACAAAATAATTGACTTTATTATGTACGATCAATATAGTATGTAAAAATTTGCTGCAACGCACAAAGACTAAACTCTTGCGACCACAGGTGACAAACATGTACGAAGATATGATGAAGGATGTTCAGGAGAACATGAAGCCAGTTGTTGAATTGGCTGAAATCAACAAGAAAGCAGCAGAGAAGCTGATCGAGCTGCAGTCTGGTTATGTTTCCGACTTTGTAAATGCCACCATGGCTCAGATGCAGGCCCTTTCTTCTATCAAAGATCCTAAAGAAGCGATTGAGCTGCAAGTTGAGTACGTAAAACAGCTTGAGAACAAACTGACCAGTGTTGCAGAAGAAGAGATGGCTGCATTAAGCTCTGCTAAAGAAGAGCTGACCGCAATTATCGGCAAAAGCTTTGAAGGTCTAGGCCTTAAAGATATGAACTACTTTGAAGACCTGAGCAAGTTCATGACACCGGCAGCTGAAGCAAAGCCAGCGACTAAAGCTAAACCTGCAGCAGCACCAGCTAAAAAAGCAGCACCGGCTAAGAAAGCAGCACCTGCTGCTAAAAAAGCGGCTGCGCCAGCGGCTAAAAAAGCAGCACCTGCTGCTAAAGCTGCAGCACCTAAGCCAGCTGCAAAAAAAGCAGCAGCGCCAGCGGCTAAAAAGCCAGCCCCTGCTGCTAAAGCTGCGGCACCTAAGCCAGTTGCAAAAAAAGCAGCAGCGCCTAAAGCTGAAGCACCTAAAAAGGCAGCAGCACCAGCTAAGCCTGCAGCAGTAAAAACTGAAGCTAAGTAAACATATCTTTCTTAGTAAAAAACGGAGCCTGTTGGCTCCGTTTTTTGTTTGCTCAGATTGCGTTGGTTTAAACCGTTAACGCTTTTCGCTTCGAGCAAGCGCAGGCAATCGCCCTTCCAGCCCCATGGCAAAACGCATAACTCTGTTTTTAGCCGGTGTTAGTCTCTCTGCTGCGCCGAGTCCCAGGTTACGCAACAGCTTCAGCGGTAACAGGTCGTTTGAAAAGATACGATAAAAACCGTCCATTAACTGCATCATCATCAAGTTGTGTTTACGGCGCTGTTGTTCGTATTGCTTCAGTAGCCTCAAGTCACTGATATCTATACCTTGTTTATGCCCTTCCAAAACTGTTTCGGCCAGTGCTGCAGCATCCAGTAAGCCAATATTAACGCCCTGACCCGCTAAAGGATTAATCATGTGGGCTGAATCACCTGCCAGAGCGACCCCCTCTTTGACATACGCCTGAGCATGCTGCCGTCTTAACGGGAATGCACCGCGAGATAAAAGAGATTCAATCGAACCAAGACGAGCCGGAAAGGTGTCTGCCAGCTCGCGGGTGAAATCAGCAGCATCGAGCTGTAAGAGTCGTTTTACTTCTGCGGGACGGTTGTACCAAACTAATGATGCCCGGTTACCAGACAGTGGCAGAAAGGCTAGCGGGCCGTTCGGGGTAAACTGCTGCCAGGTGATGTCTTGCTGGGGCAGCTCAGTTACAACCGACGCAACTAACGCTTGTTGATCATAATCCCAACTATGAACGCCAATACCTGCCGCGGCTCTGACTTTTGATGAGCCGCCATCGGCAGCCACCAATAATTTTCCAATCAACTCCCTCCCATCAGCCAGTTGCACCAGGCTGCAGCCGGGGGAATAATCGATAGAAACAGTATTAGCCGGGCAGATCAGCTCAATATTATCGAACTGTTTTAGCTTTTCTAACAATGCTAACTGGATAACTCTGTTTTCAACAATGAAACCCAGATGGTCAGCACCAATATCATCACTAATAAATTCTGTCGAAGCTTGCTCTTCGTTACTTTCCCATATCTTCATGCGCCGGTAGGGGCAACTTCGTCGAGCAAGAATACCTTCCCAGACATCAAGATTTTTTAAAATCTGTTCCGAGGCAATACTCAGGGCAGACACTCTTAGATCATGTTCTGATTCCGGCTGATACTCACCAGGATACTGTTGCTCGACTACGGCTACTTTCAGGTCTGTATTACCTAAGGCTACAGCGATGGTAGCACCGACCATACCTCCTCCGACAATTAACAGATCATAGCGATTTTTCATTTTTGCTCCGCAGCAGATTTATAACTTTCGTTAACCGTTTGAGATTGTACCTTTGCCCCTGTGCTTTCTGAAGCTGTTTCGCTAAGGTGAAGAAATAAGCCTAAAACGGGACATCAAACCATGCAAGATCTGGTATTCTATGGTAATTGTAAATACACAGGGTGTGGGGTTTGCTGTACTCGCTGAATACAACCAATCATTAGGCATGGTCAATTGAATTCAGAACAACAAATGGAAGTATCGTCCGAAGACAGTAGCGGCTTGATTGTGCGACAGCCAATCTTCAATGAACAGTTAAAGATTGTCTCTTACCAACTCCGCTACGAAGATAGCCTGGAGCCTGGGAACGCAATTCTTTCTGACGGCCCTTCTACCGCAACTATTCTACTCAGTACTTATGCCAGCCTTAGTCAGGATGGCAGTATTCGTAAAGTCCCTCTGTTTCTCCCGTTTTCAGCAGAACTCTTAACCGAAACCGAGCTTCCGCAGCTGCCCAAGAAGAGGATGCTGATAGAGCTTCCTCCATCTACAAAAGTTACCCGCGGGTTATTATTCAGTTTGTCCTCCTTACGCCAGCAAGGCTATCGTATTGTATTGGACGGTTTTGCCTTACAGAAAGAGCTATTTCCGCTGCTTCGCTTTGCCAGTATCATTAAAGTTGATATGGCACGAATCCCCCGCAGTAAGCTGCTTGGAATGCTCAAGGTTTTAGTTAAATTAAAAGGCACGCTGCTGGCTCAAAACATACCTGATTTCAAAACATTACAACTCTGTAAAAGCGCAGGCTTCAAACTGTTTCAGGGTGGTTTTATCAGTAAGCCAGTCGTTATTGAAAAAGACACTATATCAACTAAAAGTGCGGCACTTCTCCAGCTGGTTCAGGCATTACAGCAACCAGATATCACCGCTAAACAGATCGAAGGGCTGGTTATTCTTGATCCTATTCTGAGCTTTAAGATGCTTAGAGTTATTAACTCAGCCGCTTATAATCTGGAAACCAAGATTGAATCCTTACAGCAGGCGATTGTTATGCTGGGGCTCGATCAGATCAGAAGCTGGGCGATGATTATTATGCTCAGCAACCAGGACGGCAAACCAGAAGAATGGTCACGTAATCTGATCGCCAGGGCACGTATGTGTGAGCTACTGGCGGAACTTACCCGTGTTGCTAAACCTGAGACCGCTTTTCTGGCTGGTATGCTTTCTCAGCTCGATCTGCTGCTGGAGACGCGACTCGATGTTATTTTGGATCAGATATCAGTTGATGATGAAGTGAAAGAAGCGGTTCTGAATCATCATGGCCCGATAGGCCAGTTGCTGCATGCGGTGATCAGTTTTGAAAATGGAGAATGGAGTGTCGTTAAGCGAAGCGGTATTCCGATGATGCTCTTTAAACCGGCCTACCGTCACAGTATTAACTGGACTGAAAGCTCGATGCAGGCGATGCATCAGTAATTCAGGTTTCAGTAACAAAAAAAGCGCTCCAGGCGCTTTTTTTGTTTCAACTTAACCAGAGCAAATTACAACTCAGTAATACCACCCATATAGGGTAGCAATACTTCCGGTACTTTAACGGTACCTTCCGCGGTCTGGTAGTTTTCCAGAATAGCAACGAGGGTACGGCCCACTGCCAGGCCGGAGCCGTTCAATGTATGCACCAACTCAGGCTTGCCAGTTTCTGGGTTACGCCAGCGGGCTTGCATGCGACGTGCCTGGAAATCTGCCATATTACTGCAGGAAGAAATTTCACGGTATTTCTGCTGGCCTGGTAACCACACTTCGATATCGTAGGTTTTAGCTGCACTGAAGCCAAGATCGCCGCCGCATAATGTTACTACACGATAAGGCAGATTTAGTTTCTGCAGTATATTTTCTGCATTGCCGATTAACTCTTCCAGCGCATCCCAGGATTGGTCCGCTTTAACAATATGAACCAGTTCAACTTTCTCAAACTGATGCTGTCGAATCATGCCTCGGGTATCACGGCCATGACTGCCCGCTTCACTGCGGAAACACGGAGTATGAGCCACAAACTTCAACGGCATTTGAGCAGCGTCAACGATCTCATCACGAACAATATTGGTAACAGGTACTTCAGCTGTTGGAATCAGATAGTAATCACGCTCACCTGGAACTTTAAACAGATCTTCTTCAAACTTAGGCAGCTGACCGGTCCCGCGTAGCGAATCCGCATTAACCAGGTAAGGAACGTAAGTCTCTTCATAGCCGTGCTCGGCGGTATGAGTATCCAGCATAAACTGAATCAGTGCCCGGTGCATACGGGCTATACCTCCACGTAATACAGCAAAACGAGCGCCGGTTATTTTAGAGGCGCTGGCAAAATCCAGCCCACCATTCTGCTCACCCAGATCAACATGATCTTTAGGCTCAAAATCCTGTGCGGTCGGTTCACCCCATTTACGGATCTCGATATTGTCGTCTTCGGTGACGCCCGGCGGTACCGACTCATGTGGAATATTTGGCATGCCCATCAAGAGAGCATCCATCTTATCCTGTACGATCTTCAGCTGCTCTTTAGCACCATCTAACTGATCACCCAGGGTGCTGACTTCAGCCAACAGCGGCTGGATATCTTCGCCAGCCGCTTTTGCTTTACCGATGTTCTTGGAGCGGGTATTACGCTCACTTTGCAGGCGTTCTGCCTCAACCTGAACTTCACGGCGCTGGTTTTCCAGTGCATTGAACTCATCAACAGGAAATTGATAGCCTTTTATGGTCAGCAGCTGCGCTACTTCTTCCGGGTTTGAACGAATATTTTTTGGATCTAGCATGATGTCAGATACAACCTTAAAGTCAGAACAGGCGAGTAAACCATAAACCGCCATACAAAGCGGTTATGCAGAGCACTACGCTCAAAATAATGTAAATTGCGGCCGACATTATATGCCCTTCTTGCAGCATGGTCACGGCCTCCAGTGAGAAGGTAGAAAAAGTTGTAAATGCCCCCAGAAAACCAACCATCAAAATAGGTCTGAATTCAGGACTAATACGGGCTTTTTCCATAATAACAACAAAACAAATACCCATCAGAAACGATCCCAGCACATTACACAGCATAGTGCCGTAAGGTAATTTGAATTGAGCATTATTAACGGCTACAGCACTCACCCAATAGCGGGCGAGTGCGCCAACCGCACCGCCGGCAGCGATTGAAAACAGGTGTAGCATGAGCTAGTCCTTATATCGTTGATTATGACTGGATTGATCCAGTGTCTTCAGGTGCTTTAGTTTTTCACCTATACGAATTTCTAAGCCCCGGGGTTCGGGCTGATAATACTGACGGTCAGCAATATCTTCAGGCAAATAAGCTTCCCCTGCTGCATAGGCATCAGGTTCATCGTGAGCATAGCGATATTCTGCCCCATAGCCTAAATCTTTCATAAGATTGGTCGGTGCATTCCGCAGGTGCTCTGGCACTTCATAACCAGGGTCGTTGCGGACATCGGACATCGCTTGATTAAAAGCGCGATAAACCGCATTACTCTTAGGCGCGCTGGCACAATAAATAGCTGCCTGAGCGATCGCCCGTTCGCCTTCCGCAGGCCCTACCCGCTCGAAGGCATCCCAGGCTGACAACGCAACCTGCATCGCTCTGGGGTCAGCGTTACCAATATCTTCAGATGCAATTGCCACCAAGCGACGGGCAATATACAGGGGATCGCAACCTCCATCCAACATCCGGCAGTACCAATATAACGCACCATCGGGAGACGAGCCCCGGACTGATTTATGAAAGGCTGAGATCATATCGTAAAACAAATCACCCTGTTTATCGTAGCGTCGGGCACTGGACTTGAGTACTTCTTCAATTATTTGCGGCCCAATTGTATAGGCGGAACCATCAAAGTCTGCCAGATCCGCCGCAATTTCCAGCAAATTCAATCCTCGGCGACCATCCCCATCAGCAGCTGAAGCCAGCTTCTCCAGTGCGCCATCTTCAAATACCAGAGGTTGCTGAGTAACACCGTGCTCTTGGTCATTCAATGCACGCTGCAGTAGAGATTGAATATCGGCCAGATCCAGGCTGCGTAACAGATAGACACGTGCACGGGACAGTAGCGCGTTGTTCAGCTCGAAAGAGGGATTTTCCGTTGTTGCCCCGACAAACAAAAAAGTACCATCTTCGATAAAAGGTAGAAACGCATCCTGCTGTGATTTATTAAAGCGATGTACTTCATCGACAAAAAGAATAGTTTGCCGGCCTGACTGGGCTTTGACTTGTTGCGCCTGATCGACAGCAGCACGGATATCCTTAACGCCGGATAGCACCGCCGATAAGATGATAAAGTGAGCATCAACCTGGTGTGCCAGCAAGCGAGCCAGCGTGGTCTTGCCTACTCCGGGAGGGCCCCAGAGTATCATAGAATGAACCGTCCCCTGCTCCAGTGCTTTCCGTAACGGCTTATCAAGCCCCAGCAAATGTTGCTGACCACAATATTCTTCCAGAGTGCGAGGCCGCATCCGTGCGGCCAGAGGCTCATAGCCAGGCTGCAGATCATCAAACAGATCAGCCATCAGTCGGCACTCTCCGCTTGATTTTCGACTATAACATCGGTCCCTTCCGGTGGTTCAAAATTAAATGCATCATCTGAAAAAACAGGATTAATAATCTGATTTTCAAACAGTATTGACGTCCTTTGCCCCAGAGAATCACCCATCTGAAGTTCTTTGATCAGCCCATCGGTGAAGAGCAATCGAATGCGAGTAAACACACTCGCTTCATCAATCGGTAGAAGCTCGAATAGCTGGTTATTATCCTTCTCTTGTAACAAACGAATTTTATACTCTGCCTGTAGCTCATCGATCTGTCCGTTGAGAATCAGTGCCGGTATCCCGGTATCCTTTCCTGATACCTGACGACGCGTAGCCTGTTCCAGGTCCGGATCATAGATCCACAGAGTTTCACCATCGCTTACCAGCGTTTGAGGAAAGGGCTCGAGCGCTGTCCAGCTAAAACGATTGGGTTTAGCCAGTAATAAGGTTCCACGGGATTCCTCCATGCGCCGGGAATCTTCACTGCCGGATACCTGATTAAAATCCGCACTAAAACTTTCAAAACCCGCGAGCAAGCTGTTGAGCTGGGCCCCCGCATTCTCCTGGATATCCGCGACCGCTGATAAACTAAGGGTACAACCCAGCAGTACTGCCGTTAATGTCTTTAATATCATCTTTAATCCTTAGGCGGTGGTGGTGCCAGAACTTCCCGGGCGCCATTATGGCCAGCCTGAGTAACTACTCCTGCTGCTTCCATTGATTCAATCATTCGGGCGGCGCGGTTATAACCGATTTTTAATTTGCGCTGTACTGATGAAATTGAGGCCTTACGGGTTTCAGTTACGAAGGCAACCGCGTCATCATACAAAGCGTCCTGCTCATCGTCTGAGTCACCGCCAGCAAACCCTCCTCCGCCCTCAACAACATCAGACAGGTCGGTAATCAGATAATCCGGCGCACCGATCTTCTTCCAGGCTTCAACTACCCGGTGTACCTCATCATCACTAACAAAGGCACCGTGAACCCGATTCGGCAAACTACTACCCGCAGGTAGGTAAAGCATGTCACCGTTGCCCAGAAGGTGCTCTGCACCACTCTGGTCAAGCACGGTACGTGAATCGATCTTAGAGGACACCTGAAAGCCGATTCGAGTAGGGATGTTGGCCTTAATCAAACCAGTAATAACATCTACTGAGGGACGCTGAGTGGCCAGAATCAGATGAATACCCGCTGCCCGTGCTTTCTGGGCGATACGAGCAATCAATTCCTCAACTTTTTTACCGACTACCATCATCATATCGGCAAACTCATCGATACAAACGACGATATAGGGAAGCGTTTCCAAATAAGGCGCCGGTGCATCAGAGGGTAAACCCTCTTCTTCAGGATTCCAGAGTGGATCGAGCAAAGGGGCTCCTCGCTCTCGGGCCTCTGTTACCTTGTCGTTATAACCTGCAATATTCCGCACGCCCATCTTGGACATCAGTTTATAGCGTCGTTCCATCTCTGCAACGCACCAGCGCAGGCCCCCTGCTGCCTCCTTCATATCAGTGATAACAGGAGCCAGCAAATGCGGAATCCCCTCATAGATAGAGAGTTCAAGCATTTTTGGATCTACCAGCATCAGCCGGACTTCATCGGGCGTCGCCTTGAACAATAGGCTGAGCAGCATAGCGTTCACGCCGACAGACTTACCGGAGCCTGTCGTACCAGCTACCAATAAGTGCGGCATCTTAGCTAGATTTGCGACAACCGGATTACCGGCTATGTCATTACCCAGGCCAAGCGTCAGTTTAGATGACGCCTCTTTGTAGGGCTTAGAATTAAGTACTTCACTAAGGCGAACCATCTGTCGTTCTTCATTGGGGATCTCTATACCGATGACTGATTTACCGGCAATGACCTCAACTACCCGAACACTCATCACCGCCATTGAACGAGCTAGGTCTCTGGCCAGGTTAGTAATACGACTGGCTTTTACCCCCGGCGCGGGTTGCATTTCGAAACGTGTAATAACCGGACCTGGGTTAACTTCAACCACCTCCGCAACAATACCAAAGTCTTTTAACTTGCTTTCCAGCAACCGCGACATCTGTTCAAGTTGTTCGTCACTGTAACAATGACCTTGTTTGAGTTCAGGTGCATCCAGCAGATCCATAGAGGGAATTTTTCTACGAGGCTGACGTTTACGGGCTGCGGGAGTGATGTGATCTAACCCCAGCTCGCTGTCTTTCATCGGGGTATGTGCTTCTGAGAGCGGTACCACCTTAAGACTTTTACGATCAGCTGCTTCTGAATCGATGCCTGCAAGTGGATCTGATCCGTGGCTGAACTCGGGATCAACGGTATCTGAAATCCGAGAAGCAGCCTGGCCCCCGGCTTGGAAAACATCCTCGGGGGACATTTCCATCGTTGTGGATGTTACAGCAGACGGCTTCTGCGCCGTCTTGATAAGCTCATCTGGCGCTGAAATCAGAGGTGCACTTCCTGCTTTAAATTCTGGTAGAGAGTCATCAAAAGGCTGATTTCCTGTCTCCGCTGCAGGCTGAGAGAAAACGGGTTCCCTGCGTGCTGATCTGGGTGAGACGGCGGCAGGATCTGCCTGAATCAAACTATCTGAAGGTCCGTGTCGAGCCGCTGCTCGAAGCAGATTTCGCTTCTCTTCATCCTCACTGGCATAAGGATTGGATTCCTCAGGGGCCGCTGTTACACGGGGCGCCGGTTTAAGCTTTGTACCCAGTCCAAACACCGCTTTGCCCAGCTGCTCTAATAGCTGAGACCAGGACAGCTCCAGAAGTAACGTTAAACCAAACAGTAATGCTGTCCAGAGCACCACCGAGCTACCAATCAGACTAAACAGCGACACCGCCAGATCTGATACCGCCTGTCCAACCAACCCTCCCATACTGAACGGAAGCTGCCCATCAGCATTTGACAGATGAGTAGCAGCCAAAGTGGCCAGACTTAATAATACCAATATAGCTCCCGTGATCCGGAGCATCATAAATGGGATACCATCCAGCAAAGCAACATGACTACGGAGCATAAAGCGCAATGCGGGCAAAAATAACATCAGTGGAATGAGCCAGGCCGCCAGACCAAAAACAGAAAGCGACAGATCTGCCAGCCATGCGCCAACATAACCTGTAAAGTTACGGGCCTCGGGTTGATATCCGAGATGAGACCAGCCCGGGTCACGATTATCATAGCCTGTCAGCGCTAATAACAGGAACACAGCAAAGCCAATAATAACGATAAGCCCACCCTCTTTAACGACCCGGCTTAGCAAGTCAGAAAAGGAGGCATCCTTAAGTTCTCTGGTATTTGATTCAGTATTGTTTGTTTCGCCACTATGAGCCAAGAAAAAGTTCCTTACACCTATCCATAAAAATTCCTTCAAAAATAACATATTTCAGCGCAGCTCCCCAGCTACAAAGCTGACTTTTATATCCTATATTCAGCTTACCGCTTATCACTGAGCAGAAACTGAACAGACCGACATATATACGACAGCATATGGATGCGGGGTTTATGACCCGAGAGGGAATAAAAAATTCAGACTTAATCGCGGTTTTGTCCTTTAGCGGAAACGGGCATAATAGGCGCCAACAATATGTGTGAACAGATAACGGATCACCAATGAGCGAAATACAACACCATAAACTGATTATTCTGGGCTCCGGTCCAGCCGGATATACCGCTGCCGTCTACGCTGCCCGGGCAAACTTAAATCCAGTCGTTATTACTGGCATGCAAGCTGGCGGTCAACTGACAACCACTACCGAAGTCGATAACTGGCCTGGTGATGTTGAAGGAGTACAGGGGCCAGAACTGATGCAGCGCATGCAGGCCCATGCTGAGCGTTTCGATACTCAGGTAATTTTTGATCATATCAATGAGACAGACTTGCAGAACCGCCCGTTTCGTCTCAAAGGCGATATGGGCGAGTACAGCTGTGATGCATTGATCATCTGTACCGGTGCTTCAGCTCAGTATATTGGCCTGCCCTCCGAAGAAGCCTTTATGGGTAAAGGTGTTAGCGCCTGTGCAACCTGCGATGGTTTCTTTTACCGGGGCCAGAAAGTAGCCGTTATTGGTGGTGGAAACACCGCTGTTGAAGAAGCCCTTTACCTGTCAAATATCGCAGCGGAAGTAACCCTTATTCATCGTCGTGATAGTCTTCGCTCTGAAAAAATCCTGCAGGACAAGCTCCTGGAGCGGGCAGAAAACGGCAATATTAACATCCTCTGGAACCATCAGCTTGATGAAGTTTTAGGTGATGAAATGGGTGTGACAGGTATCCGTATCAAAAGCACTGAAGATGACTCAACCCAGTCATTAAAGCTTCAGGGGGTCTTTGTAGCGATAGGTCATAAGCCTAATACAGAGCTCTTTACGGATCAGCTGGCAATGAAAGATGGCTATCTGAAGATACACTCAGGCACTGAGGGTAACGCCACTCAAACCTCGGTAGAAGGTGTATTTGCAGCCGGCGATGTAGCTGATCATATTTATCGCCAGGCAATTACCTCTGCGGGTTTTGGCTGCATGGCCGCTCTGGATGCTGAACGTTATCTGGATAATCAGGAATAATACTGGCTTTCTATGATTCCCTGGCTTGACCCATACAGCACTGAGTTCCCTCCCGTCAGCGATGCATTAGATGAGCCTAATGGGCTTCTCGCTGCAGGTGGTGATCTCAGTGCTCTACGTTTACTAGAGGCCTATCGGCGGGGAATCTTTCCCTGGTTTAATCCCGGCGAGCCTATTTTATGGTGGTCACCAGACCCCCGTTGTACACTTGCGCCGGCAGATATACATATCTCCCGAAGCCTGCGTAAAGCAATACGTAAAACTGAGTTCGATATTACATTTGATCAGGCGTTTTCTGAGGTGGTCGAAGCCTGCGCTGCTCCCAGACAGTACAGTACAGATACCTGGATAAGTGATCAGATGCTGGAAGCCTATACCGACCTGCATCGCCGGGGGCACGCGCATTCGGTAGAGCTATGGCAAAATGGCGATCTAGTCGGCGGACTCTATGGTATCGCTATGGGGCGACTTTTCTTCGGCGAATCTATGTTTAGTAAAACAACCAATGCCTCTAAAATAGCATTTGTTTTTTTTGCCAGACAATTAGAGAAATGGGGCTATGCTTTAATTGATTGTCAGATTGAAAATGACCATCTGACAAGTCTGGGAGCTAGTACGATTACCAGAGCAGAGTTTCAACGCTACCTCATGCGAAATTTAGCACCGGAAACCTGTCATAGCTGGCAGTTTGATATAGATAAAGAAGACGTGGTGATAACTGAGTGACCAACCTGAAAACCCTCCACTTTTATGCTACACCAGAGCATGAGTGCAGCTATCTTGAAGGATTCGACGCAAAGACGTTATTTGTTGATCCTCAGGAGATTATCAGCACAGACGCATATAGCCAGCTGTCTGACCTTGGTTTTCGTCGTAGCGGAAAGCATATCTATCGCCCTTACTGCAGTCATTGTCAGGCTTGTATCTCTGTTCGAGTCAATGGCCGTGAATTTATTCCCAGTAAAAGCCAAAAAAGAGTCCTCAATAAGAATAAAGATCTGACCGCTGTTGCTGTTCCAGCTCAGTTTACTGATGAATACTATGCGCTCTATGCCAACTACATAAACACCCGTCACAGTGATGGTGATATGTACCCACCTACTCCTGAGCAATTCAGCGCGTTTCTTATTGAAGGAGGCCAGCAGGGCTGCTTTTACGAATTCAGAGATCCACAGGGAAAACTGGTCGCATTGGCTGTAACTGACTATCTGACCCAGGGGCTTTCGGCGATTTATACTTTTTTTGACCCTGAAGAGAGCAGTCGAAGCCTGGGAAGTTATGCCATTCTCTGGCAGCTCCAAGAGGTCAAACGTCTTGAGCTTGAATACCTATACCTGGGTTATTGGATTCGAGAATGCCAGAAAATGTCCTACAAAGTCGCTTACAATCCGCTTGAGATGCTGCTTCATGGTCAATGGATCCTTGTGGATTAGTAAAAACCGTTAAATCTCTTTGATAATTATAGAAAAGTAAGGCAGAATACTGCGCTGCAAAATGTAGAGTTTGCAATTAATTAAATTTAGGTAGGTAGAATGGCTAAAGAAGACAGCTTTGAAATGGAAGGCGTTGTGACCGACACTCTGCCTAACACAATGTTTCGGGTAGAACTCGAAAACGGTCACGTTGTAACCGCACACATCTCAGGCAAAATGCGTAAGAATTACATCCGCATCCTGACCGGTGACAAAGTAAAGGTAGAGCTAACACCTTACGACCTTACCAAAGGGCGCATCACCTACCGCGCACGCTAATAAAAAAAACGGCCTACGGGCCGTTTTTTTATCTCTAATTTAAAGCAAATCCGCTGAGTTAAGCGGCAACCACTGCATTAATCTCAATTTCATTCTCGCTATTGATGGTGATATCCACCTCACCTCCTCCTTCAGCCAGCTCACCAAACAAAATCATCTCAGCCAAAGGCTTCTTCAGCTTCTCCTGAATTAAGCGCTTCATCGGCCGGGCGCCCATCGTGGCATCATAGCCCTTATCAGCAAACCATTGACGCACATCGTCATCTACATTGAGGACTACGCCCTTATCGTCAAGCTGCGCCTGAAGCTCAGTCAGGAACTTATCAACCACGCCGGTGATAACAGCAGGCGATAGCGCTTTAAATTGAATAATACCATCCAGCCGGTTACGAAATTCAGGCGTAAATAGCTTTTTAATCGCTTCCATGCCGTCCGTTGTGTTGTCCTGCTGACTGAATCCTATAGAAGTTCGGGCCATCTGCTCAGCGCCGGCATTAGTCGTCATCACCAGTATAACGTTACGGAAATCAGCTTTACGCCCATTGTTATCGGTCAATGTACCGTTGTCCATTACCTGCAATAACAGGTTGAACACCTCTGGATGCGCCTTTTCTATCTCATCCAGCAGAAGCACTGCGTGAGGCGACTTAGTTACCGCCTCCGTCAATAAACCACCCTGATCGTAGCCAACATAACCAGGAGGCGCTCCAATTAGGCGAGAAACCGTATGACGCTCCATATACTCAGACATATCAAAGCGGATCAGCTCAATTCCCATAATACGGGCCAACTGGGTGGTTACCTCGGTTTTACCCACGCCCGTAGGCCCGGAGAAGAGGAATGAGCCTACCGGCTTATTCGGCTCATTAAGGCCTGCGCGGGACAGCTTAATCGCAGCAGATAATGTATTGATCGCCTCATCCTGCCCAAGAACAACCATTTTAAGATTGCTGTCGAGCTTTTTGAGCTGTTCTTTATCTGAAGCTGATACGCTCTTAGCGGGTATTCTGGCTATTTTTGCCACAACAACTTCCACTTCGCGAACATCGATAATGGCGCTACGCTCATTCTCTTTTAGCAGCTGCTGATAGGCACCCGCCTCATCAATAACATCTATTGCCTTATCAGGCATATGTTTATCATTGATATAACGATCGGCCATTTCAGAAGCAGCACGTAATGCTTCATCGGTATAGCTGACGTTATGATGACCTTCAAAACGACTCTTCAGGCCATGCAGAATTTTAATGGTATCCTCAACAGAAGGCTCAAGAATATCGACCTTTTGAAAGCGTCTTGCGAGCGCTCTGTCTTTTTCAAAAATACCACGAAACTCCTGGAATGTTGTCGAGCCAATGCAGCGAAGCTGACCAGAACTCAACAAGGGCTTCAATAGGTTGGATGCATCCATCGAGCCACCGGATGCAGCACCAGCACCTATAATGGTATGAATTTCATCAATAAACAGGATGGCATGCTCCTGATCTTTGATTTCGTTTAGCAGGCCTTTTAAGCGCTTTTCAAAGTCGCCCCGATATTTAGTGCCTGCAAGCAAAGCACCTAAATCAAGCGAATAAACGGTACTAGACGCAATAACATCAGGCACTAACCCTTCAACTATATGTTTTGCGAGACCTTCAGCGATTGCGGTTTTACCAACACCGGCTTCACCAACAAGCAATGGATTATTCTTACGTCGCCGGGAAAGAATCTGAATGACGCGCTCAACCTCGTCATCGCGCCCTACCAGAGGATCAATGCGACCGGACATTGCCTGTTCATTAAGATTAACTGAGAAATTAGCCAGCGGACTTTTGTCTTTTTCGACAGCAGTGTCCCCTTCCAGCAAGCCTTCTTCGCTTGCATGGCCATCGTTTTCTTCAATTTTAGAGATGCCATGGGAGATGTAATTAACAACATCGATTCTTTCAATGCCCTGCTGGTTCAATACATAAACAGCCTGACTCTCTTGCTCACTAAAGATAGCCACCAAAACATTAGCGCCATTCACCTCGCCTTTACCTGATGACTGAACATGAAAAACAGCCCGTTGTAGAACCCGCTGAAAGCCCAGTGTAGGCTGAGTTTCAATATCAGGGATGTCATCTGGTAGCAAAGGAGTTGTATCTTCAATAAACGCACTCAGCAAACTGCGCATTTTATTAAGATCAACACCGCAAGCATCAAGCACAGCCCGTGCTTCTGAGTTATCAAGCAGAGCCAATAACAAGTGCTCTACAGTCATAAATTCGTGGCGTTTAGCGCGCGCATTTTTAAAGGCGACGCTAAGCGTATCTTCAAGCTCTTTATTTAACATACCTAATGCTCCGCTACGCTTTTTCTACTTCACACAATAGAGGGTGGTTACACTCTCTGGCATATTGATTGACTTGAGTTGCTTTAGTTTCAGCAATGTCCAGGGTAAATACTCCACACACACCCTTCCCTTTAGTATGGACCGCCAGCATCACTTGTGTAGCTTTTTCCTGATTCATTGCGAAAAAACCCATCAAAACCTCCACCACAAAGTCCATAGGGGTATAGTCATCATTCATTAAAACGACCCTATACATCGATGGACGTTTAAGTTCTGGCTTCGCTTCTTCTGTGACCAACCCGGTATTATGATCATCAGCAAACTCATCAGCATCACCAGACATATTTATTGCATTAAACCCTGTGTGCTTATCACATCTCAAAAAATTGTACAAAAAATAACACCTCATTTTGGGTACCCCTTATTGCATGGGGGTTCCGGGCCAATGTTATACTCACATTTGCAGGAGTAAGAGTATAAGTAGTATCGGTTGTCCCTGCGTTTGACAAGGAACTTTCACTCTTGTTGCAACATTGTAGCAAGAGAGTTTGTTGCGGTAACAGGCCCAAAGGTAAATTCGGGCCGCGGTAATTCGGATATTGGGGGACACCAATGCACACAGGGAAAGTCAAATGGTTTAATAATGCGAAAGGATTTGGTTTTATCGTTTCGCCTGATTTTGACGAAGATTTATTTGCTCACTTTTCTGTTATACAAGCCGATGGCTATAAAAGCCTCAAAGCAGGTCAGGAAGTTGAATTTGAAACAACACCAGGACCGAAAGGAACACATGCAATAAATATCAAGCCAACCACATTAACTGAAACAGAGGAGGCCTAGCGCTCAGGTTATCCTGGTAAGCCAATAACAGCGCTCCAACAAATGTTTCTACATCCCCTGGATAATTATAAGGAAGGCCGAATCATAGCCTTTCTTATAATCCCCTCACTTTTCACTTTTTAACCTTGCAACACCCTCTCAGACGCTGCTACCCTGCCTTTTCGATCAATCCAGTTGCGAAAACAGATCAGAGCAATGTCTGATATAATTATTTTTAACAAGCCTTTTCAAGTACTTACTCAGTTTACTGATACTGAAGACCGACGCACTCTCAGCGATTTTATTAAGCGCAAAGGAGTCTATGCAGCAGGCCGGTTAGATTACGACTCCGAAGGGCTGTTAATCCTAACTGACGATGGCAAGCTGCAACATCAACTGGCAGACCCCAGGTTTAAGCTTGAAAAAACATATTGGGCTCAAGTCGAAGGTGATATTGACGACCAGGCGCTAGAGCGGCTACGCAAAGGCGTTGAACTTAAAGACGGCAAAACCCGCCCGGCTCGAGCCAAAAAGCTGCCAGCACCGCGTATCTGGCCACGCACCCCACCTATTCGTGAGCGACTGAACCAGCCTACTAGCTGGATTGAACTAAAGATCAGCGAAGGAAAAAACCGCCAGGTACGACGCATGACCGCGGCTGTCGGCTTCCCTACTCTTCGATTAATTCGGGTAGCGATTGGCAATTGGCGGCTGGATAGCTTAAAGCCAGGTGAGCATAGAACCGAGCAGGTCAATATACCCAACCCTAAACAAAAGCCGCAACCTGCAACAAATTCAAAAACCAGAAGAAGCTCGAACAGGAGACCCCGCTAAGCGGCCTTTCACCAACTATCTGCGGCATCCAGATCTGTTTTTTTCGCTTCGACCCAGTGCTCGCCCTCAACAGTGATCTCTTTTTTCCAAAAAGGCGCATCACGCTTAAGAAAATCCATAATAAACTGAGCAGCCTGAAATCCTTCAGTTCGATGAGCGCTACCGACACCGACAAATACAATGTTTTCATTCAGCGCCAACCGGCCAACGCGATGGACAATCACAATATTGCCTAACAACCAGCGTTCACGAGCTTCACAAGCTATTTTAATGAGCGCCTTCTCTGTCATGCCCGGATAATACTCTAAATACATAGCGTCAAGCTCAACATCGCCTTCCAGTTGCCGCACAACACCGGTGAAAGTTACGATCGCACCATTACTGGCATCGTTAGCACGTACCTGATCAGACAATTCTGCGATAGAAAAATCTTCTTTCTGAATTGATATACTGTCTGTAAACAAAGCTCTCTCCAAACCACACCTTAAACTACAGCCAAAAGCGGTGTTAAATGATAAAGTTATCCGCTTAATCTGCCTGCTAAAAACCAATTGATGGTTATTTTATACTGAGATCAATTATTTCAGCATAGCAGGCGTAGTCACAAGCTTTTAATATACGGAATACCGAATGCGTTGGACACCCCACGCCACTGTGGCAACGATAATTGAAAAGAATGGAAAGTTTCTTTGTGTCGAAGAACAATCTGTTTCTCGTGGGGAGTTGGTTATTAACCAGCCTGCGGGACATATAGAAGCAGGTGAAACCTTTATTCAGGCAGCCATTCGTGAAACGCTTGAAGAGACAGGCTGGACAGTAACACCGACCGCATTAGTGGGTATTTATATCTATACCGCGCCAGCTAATGGCATCACTTATCACCGTTACTGCTTTGTTGCTCAAGCGGTTTCTTATGATGCCGACCTGCCACTGGACACCGGCATTGAACAGGCCCTATGGCTAAGCAGAGAAGAGCTGGAGCAACGACAGAGCCAACTGCGAAGCCCTATGGTTACCCGATGCATCGATGATTATATGTCAGGTGCCCGGTACCCTCTCGAGCTGATCATCGAAGAGAATGCCGTTTAATTAGTTTCTATCCGTTCAGCATTGAAATCGGCGACTCTGGTCGCATATTAATAAAAGTATCTAACTGCTATTAAGGTCATCTAAACGCCCTATGTCAGATCCAGCAAATATTAAAGTTATCGTCGGCATGTCCGGCGGCGTTGATTCATCAGTCTCAGCACTCTTACTTCAACAGCAAGGGTATCAGGTCGAAGGCCTGTTTATGAAAAACTGGGATGAAGATGACGGTACCGATTACTGCACGGCCATGGATGATCTGGCTGACGCTCAGGCGGTCAGCGATAAACTGAACATAAAGCTCCATACCGCCAATTTCGCTGCTGAATATTGGGATAATGTGTTCGAGCACTTTCTTGAAGAGTACAAGGCTGGTCGAACCCCGAATCCTGACATTCTCTGTAATCGAGAGATAAAATTTAAGGCGTTTCTAGACTATGCGAAGGTACTGGGTGCCGACATGATAGCCACTGGCCACTATGTGCGCCGTGGAGACCAGAACGGAACAGCCGCTTTATTAAAGGGTCTGGATAATAACAAAGATCAAAGTTACTTCCTCCATCAGGTCGGCAGTAACGAACTGGCACTAACTCTGTTTCCGGTGGGAGAGTTGGAAAAACCAGAGGTACGCCGACTGGCAGAACAGCACGATCTGATAACGCATGATAAAAAAGACAGCACGGGTATCTGCTTCATTGGTGAACGCCGATTTACGGATTTTCTTAAACAGTACCTGCCTGCTCAACCGGGTAAAATTGAAACACCTGAGGGCGATGTAATTGGCCAGCACCAGGGGCTGATGTATCACACCATTGGTCAGCGTCAGGGGCTAGGTATCGGCGGATTAAAAAACTATCCCGAAGAGCCCTGGTTTGTGGCCGAGAAGGACCTGGAACGCAATGTATTAGTCGCTGTTCAGGGGCAGCAGCATGATCTGCTATTCAGCAATTGGCTGGATGCCAGTGATCTCTTCTGGATCAATGGCGAAAAACCAGCCCTACCTTTCAACTGCCGGGCAAAAGTCCGCTATCGACAAGCTGATCAGGCCTGTACCGTGATGGCAGAGGGCGATGGGTACAGAATCGAGTTCGAAGAGCCACAAAGAGCGGTAACTCCAGGCCAGTCTGTCGTCATCTACAAGGGCGAAGTTTGTCTCGGCGGTGGCGTTATAGAAACCACTGGCAAAGTATAAGGATACAGGTAAGCGATATGTCCAGAACAGATGATCAGCAGGCTATAGCGCTAGCGGGACTATTCCAGGCAGCAAGCCTGGTTGAGCAGATTTCAACCCGCGGCATGGTTCCTCAAAATAGCTTTGAAACTTCTTTGGCCAGTATATTTGTGACAAACCCTGATTCTACAGAAGAGATATACGGCGGCGCTCAGGATTTATCAATCAATCTGAGCCAGGGTTTACGGGGACTACAGGAGCTACTGGACAAGTCCAGATCAGACCAGAACGCTGACGTTATTCGCTATGGCTTAAGCCTGATGCATCTTGAGCGCAAGCTAAGCAAGCGCCCCGACCTGCTACAAAAGATTGGAGAGCGTATTGATACCATTTCCCAGCAGGCGAACTATTTTTCCGAAGCGGGCACTGAGCTGACCGAAAACCCGGGTGCTATTACCCACCCTTCTGTGGTTGCCAATCTTGCCAGCTTATATCAGGACACTCTGAGCACATTCAATTTTAGAATTCAGGTAACCGGTGAGCCCCGGCATCTTCAAAATGCTGAAAATGCAGCAAAGATACGCGCTTTATTACTGGCGGGTATTCGTGCCGCGATGCTTTGGCGTCAGGTTGGTGGAAAGCGCTGGCACCTGCTATTTTTTAAATCCAGACTCCGACCTGCGGTTAAACGGATCAGTCAGCGTAACTGATTCATGAGCCTATCCTGAGACAGATAAGTCTGTTCAACAAAAAAACACGCTTCACATTTTCCCTGCGCGCTGAATTTAGCTATAATTCGCGCTCAAAATTTAACTCCGTCAGGTATTTACTCGATATGGATCTTTCTTCTCTTTCTGCGATCTCTCCGGTTGATGGTCGTTACGGTAGCAAAACAGCTGACTTGCGCCCTGTTTTCAGTGAGTTCGGCCTGATTCGCGCCCGAGTTACCGTAGAAGTTCGCTGGTTGCAGAAACTTGCTGCTCTCCCTCAAATAACTGAAGTACCTGCATTAAGCGATGCCGCTAATGCGGTTCTGAATGCTCTGGTCGATAACTTTGGCGAAGCGGAAGCAAACCGGGTTAAAGAGATTGAGCGCACCACAAACCACGACGTCAAAGCAGTTGAATACCTGATTAAAGAATGTATTGCTGAAAATGCAGAGCTGGCTGCTATCAGTGAATTCGTTCACTTTGCATGCACGTCTGAAGATATCAATAACTTATCTCACGCACTAATGCTGAAAGAAGGCCAGGAACTCATGCTGCCAGTTATGCAGCAGGTGACTGATGAAATCGCACAGCTGGGACGTAATTACGCAACTCAGCCGATGCTGTCCCGTACCCATGGCCAAACTGCATCACCTACCACCGTTGGTAAAGAGTTGGCTAACGTTGCTTACCGCCTGCAGCGTCAGATCAACCAACTTAAGAAAGTTGAGTTATTGGGTAAGATCAATGGCGCTGTTGGTAACTACAACGCACACATCTCCGCTTATGCTGATGTTGACTGGGCTCAGAATGCGCAAGAGTTTGTTGAAAGCCTGGGACTAAGCTTTAACCCATATACAACTCAGATTGAGCCACACGACTATATTGCTGAGCTTTTTGATGCTGTATGCCGCTTCAACACAATCATAATCGATTTTGATCGTGATATTTGGGGTTATATCTCCCAGGGCTACTTCAAACAAAAGACTATCGCCGGTGAAGTCGGTTCCTCGACTATGCCGCATAAAGTTAACCCAATCGACTTCGAAAACTCTGAAGGCAACCTGGGTATTGCTAACGCTATCATGCAGCACCTGGCAGCCAAATTACCTATTTCTCGCTGGCAGCGTGACCTGACCGACTCCACTGTTCTTCGTAACATGGGTGTTGGCTTCGGTTACAGCCTGATCGCCTATCAGTCCAGCCTGAAAGGCATTAGCAAACTGGAACTGAACCCCGCTCGCCTGGACGCTGATCTGGAAAATAGCTGGGAAGTACTGGCTGAACCGATCCAGACAGTGATGCGCCGATACGCTATCGAAGAGCCTTACGAAAAGCTTAAGGCACTGACCCGCGGTCAGGATATGAACAAAGAAACCATTATGGCTTTTGTTGATACTCTTGATATGCCAGAAGCGGCTAAAGAAGAACTTAAGCAGCTAACGCCTCATAGCTATATTGGCAATGCTGTAGACCAGGCCAAAGCGATCTAATCGTCACTTGGCATGAAAAAGCAGAGCTCCGGCTCTGCTTTTTTATTGCTTTAACTTTCTAATTTAAGTGTTTGAAATTATGGAAAAAATAACTCTTAAGGATGGTTCATCTTTACGCTATCTTCGATTCGGTAAAGGTCGTCCAATTATCTTTCTACACGGCTGGAGCTCTAGCGGCAAAGACTGGTTACCTTTTGCATCAGAGCTAGCTGAAAACCATGAAGTATTCTGCTGGGATGCCCGTGGCCATGGCGGACATCCGCTGGAGTCAGGCACCAGTACTCATGTACAGGATATGGCTGCAGACCTGCAAGCGCTTATCAAACATCATCAGCTAGAGAATGTTCTGTTGCTGGGTCACTCCATGGGCGCACTAACGTTATGGCAATATATTCAGGATTTTGGCTGCGACCTGCTTGCTGGTGTCTGTATTATTGATCAATCGCCAAAGCTGGTCACTGATGACCAGTGGCAGAAAGGCGTCTATGGCAATTTCGACAAGCAAGCAAATCAACAGCTGATCGCTCAATTACGCGAGAATTTTGCCGAAGGGTTATTACAACTGGTAGCGAATGGCTACAATAAAAAGTCATACGATAATTACCATCAGAACTCTCATAGCTTTCAACGGTTACGGCAACATCTTGAAACCCTTGAAGGAGAGCCTTTAGTCAAGTGCTGGGAAAGTCTGACGCAAGCGGACTTCCGTGCGGTACTGCCGCAAATCAGCGTCCCTGCTCTGCTTATATATGGTGATGAAAGCCAGTTCTATTCGCAGCAAGTGGCTGAATATGTGCGTGACAGCATCCCGAATACAGAGCTGCATATTTATGAAGCATCGGATCATTCACCGCACCTCTTCCATCGTGAACGCTTTATCTGGGACTTACAGCAATTCGCTCAGAAGCTTGAAGGCTGATCTGAAACAATAACCTTCAGGCAGTAACTGATTATGATAACTGCCTGACACATACAGCGTGACCCTATGCTCGATAATATTCGTATCGTACTGATCAACACTTACCATCCCGGCAATATCGGTGCTGCCGCCCGGGCGATGAAAAACATGGGCCTTAGCCAACTATATTTGGTTGACCCTCGCGTATTTCCGGATGCAGAAGCGGATGCTCGTGCGGCCGGTGCCAAAGAGCTACTCGAGAACGCCGTGGTAGTTAATAGCATGGATGAAGCGATAGCTGATTGTCAGCTTGTTATCGGTACCAGTGCCCGTAATCGTACCTTTGATCTGCCAATATTTGATGCTCACGACTGTGCTAAGAAAGTTGTTGGTGAAGCGGTTCATGGTAAGGTCGCTATTGTATTTGGACGTGAAACGATGGGGCTGCATAACTCAGAATTGCAGAAGTGTAATTATCACGTTTACATACCCGCTAATCCGGAGTACCCGGTACTTAATGTGTCAGCCGCTATTCAGCTGGTCTGTTATGAAATCTGGCAGGCGCATCAGAAGAACGATTACATAGATCAGGAACAGCCCTACCCGCTGATTCGCGATATTGAATTGTTTTATGACCACCTTGAAAGCGCATTACGAAAAACCAGCTTTATCATTCCTCAGCACGAAGGCAAGGTGATGGAGAAATTACGCCGCTACTTTAATCGTTCCCGCCCCGAACGCACTGAGCTGAATATGCTCAGGGGAATACTTACTTCAATCGATGAGACCGCGGCTAAATTAACGATTAACAGCAAATCTGTCGAACAAAATCAGGATAAAGGATCAGAGCAATGAGCGACTCACCTTTCGGCGATATCTCAATTGAGGAGTTTCTGCGTGATTACTGGCAGAAAAAGCCTCTATTAGTACGAAATGCTTTCCCTGATCTTGAAGCACCAGTGGGAGCAGATGAACTGGCAGGCCTTTCTCTGGAAGAGGACGTAGAGTCTCGTCTGGTTATCCAAAGCCCTGATGGTGCAGACTGGGATATTCAACACGGTCCTTTTGACGAAGCAACCTTTTCCAGCCTTCCTGAAAGTCACTGGACACTGTTGGTTCAGGCGGTTGATCACTGGGTCCCCGAGGCCAGCGATATCGTTGAGCAGTTCCGCTTTATTCCTAACTGGCGTTACGACGATCTCATGGTCAGCTTTGCCAGTCAGGGCGGTGGTGTTGGCCCTCATTACGACAACTATGACGTATTTCTTATCCAGACCCAGGGCCAGCGTCGCTGGGAAGTAGGTGGTTTTTATGATCAGAATTCACCTCGGCGTCCCAATACGCCCGTAATGATAATGACTGAGTGGGAACCAGAATATAACTGGGTACTTGAACCCGGCGACATGCTGTATATTCCGCCCCAGGTTGGCCATAATGGTATCGGTGAGTCCGATGACTGCATGACATACTCTGTAGGCTTCCGCGCGCCTTCTCATGCGGAAATTATGCGCAGCTTTACTGACTTCATAGGCGAAAAGCTAACCTCCGAATCTCGTTACACAGACCCGGATTTGCTACTGCAAGACAACCCGGGAGAGATCCCAGCCGAAGCATTAGAAAAAGTTCGTGAGATTTTCACCAGCTATCTACAGGATGATGCCCGCCTGGGCGAGTGGCTTGGTAAGTTTGTTACCGACCCCAAGTATCCTGAACTTGACCAGGAACCTGAGCAGCCTGCATCGGTAGATGAAATTCGTACGGCACTGAAAGATGGAGATCTATGCTTTATCCGCAACGAAGGCAGCCGATTTTCTTATAGTGCAGGTACAGAAGACGATATTCAACTCTATGCCGATGGGAACTGTTTTAAGGTATCTGGCACCACTGCTTCCCTGGCAACAAGCCTGTGTCAAACCCCGCTCGTTGTTATCAATCAGGGAGATTGGAGCGATCAGCAGCTGCAGTTATTGGCAGACCTGTATAACCAAGGTTCGATCTATACTGAATAATAGCGATCATACGCTTGCTACGGAGGCTGGCCTTTATTAATAAGGCTCGGCCTCAACTTCGATATCCCTTGCCACTTCTGCGATTAAGCGCCTTATCCACTTATGTGAACTATTGTGCTGTAACAATGGACTCCAGGCCATTTTCAATTCAAATTCAGGCACATCAAAGGGCGGCACACGAATCACTACCCTGGTATTATCAGCCTGGGCCTGCGCAGCCTTCGTTGGGATAGTCACTACCAGAGATTTTTGCTCCGCCATCAATGACGCCGATTGATAATGACGGGTAAATACGGTGATATGGCGTCGATGACCAATGCGTTGCAACGCTTCATCTACCCAGCCTAAGCGCTTAGTATCCTGAGGTGTTAATCCCATCCCTGCCCCCATCCCCGTTTTACTGACCCACACGTGATTTGCCTGAAGATATGATGCTAAATCAAAACGATCAACGATTGGATTGTCAGCACTCAACAAACAAGAGAAGCTATCTTTCCAAAGCGTCAGCTGATGAAAAGACTGGGGCATCGCATCAAAGCGGTTGATCACAAGATCTACCTGCCCCCTTTCAACTTCTAAAAAGCTCATATCACTTGGCGTGAGTATATCTAATACCACATTGGGTGCGTCTGTGCGTAGTCGCTCTAGCAAACGGGGCAAAAGCGTTGCTTCACCATAGTCACTGGTCATAATTCGAAATACCCGACTACTTGAACTGGCATCAAACTCCACATCCGGCTCTACCGCTTGCTCTATAGAAGCCAGCACCTCACGAATCAGCGGCTGCAATGTACTTGCCCGCTCAGTTGGTACCATGCCCTCACTGGTGCGCACCAGTAACGGATCAGCTAAGGTTTCACGTAATCGCCTCAATCCATTGCTCATTGCTGGCTGCGTAATGCCCAGCAAGCTTGCTGAGCGGGTCACATTTCGCTCACGCAGTAACACGTCCAGATATACCAAAAGGTTAAGATCGATCTTGTCCAGGTTCATACTAAGCCTCTTTATACCAATACAAGCACAATATATTCATATTATGAATACTCCATATAATAGCCATTTATTTCCTTTATGTTAATCACAAGCATAGAATGAGTCCCATATTAAATAACAGAGCGGCAATTCAGCTGCCAAGCGAATGATAGAAGGAGACGTACATGTCTACACTAAACCAGGACATTGATGCCATCGCCGGTTTAAAAGCCTCTGCTGGTAACCCATGGGATGCCATCAACCCAGAGTCTGCTGCCCGCATGCGTGCTCAGAACAAATTTAAAACTGGCTTAGACATCGCTAAATACACCGCGGATCTGATGCGCGCTGACATGGCTGCCTTTGACGCTGACAAAACCAAGTACACTCAGTCTCTGGGTTGCTGGCACGGTTTTATCGGTCAGCAGAAGCTGATCTCTATTAAAAAGCACTTCAACGGCCAGACTGATCGCCGTTACCTGTACCTTTCAGGTTGGATGGTTGCTGCTCTGCGTTCTGATTTCGGTCCTCTGCCTGATCAGTCTATGCATGAGAAGACTTCTGTTGCTGGCCTGGTAGAAGAGCTATACACCTTCCTGCGTCAAGCTGATGCACGTGAACTGGGCGGTTTGTTCCGCGCGCTGGATGCTGCTCGTGAAGCTGGCAACACTGCTGAAGAAGCTAAAATTCAGGATCAGATCGACAACCATGTTACTCACGTAGTGCCAATCGTTGCGGACATCGATGCTGGTTTCGGTAACGCTGAAGCGACTTACCTGATGGCTAAGCAGATGATCGAAGCTGGCGCATGCTGCCTGCAGATTGAAAACCAGGTTGCTGACGAAAAGCAGTGTGGCCACCAGGACGGTAAAGTAACCGTACCTCACGCTGACTTCCACACCAAGCTACGTGCGCTACGTTATGCATTCCTTGAGCTGGGTGTTGATAACGGCGTTATCGTTGCACGGACCGACTCTGAAGGTGCTGGCCTGACCAAAGAGATCGCTGTTGTTAAAGAGCCTGGCGACCAGGGTGATCGTTACAACTCTTACCTGGATGTTGAAGAGATCGACGTATCTCAAATGGCTGAAGGCGATGTATGCTTCAACCGTGACGGTAAGCTGGTTCGTCCTAAGCGTCTGCCTTCTGGTCTGTATCAGTTCCGTCAGGGTACCGGTGAAGAGCGTTGCGTATTTGATAGCATCGAAGCGATTAAAGCGGGTGCTGACCTTATCTGGATCGAAACTGCGACACCAAGCGTTGCTGACATCGCGGGCATGATGAACGAAGTACGTAAAGAGATTCCGGATGCGAAGCTGGTTTACAACAACTCACCTTCTTTCAACTGGACTCTGAACTTCCGTCAGCAAGCATACGACCGCTGGGTTGAAGCTGGCCAGGATGTATCTGCTTACGATCGTGCTGATCTGATGAATGCTGATTACGATAGCACCGAACTGGCTGCTGATGCAGACGATAAGATCCGTACCTTCCAGGCTGATTCTGCCCGTGAAGCGAACATCTTCCATCACCTGATCACTCTGCCGACTTACCACACCGCTGCGCTGTCTACTGACAACCTGGCTAAAGAGTACTTCGGTGACGAAGGTATGCTGGGCTATGTTGCTGGCGTACAGCGTAAAGAGATTCGTCAGGGTATCGCATGTGTTAAGCACCAGAACATGTCTGGTTCTGACATGGGCGACGACCACAAAGAATACTTTGCAGGTGAGAACGCTCTGAAAGCTGGCGGTGCGAAAAACACCTCTAACCAGTTCAACTAAGTTGAATTAGTTAGAATGAAGTATCCCGGCTAATGCTCAGGCACCACCGGGATACCATCCATCTTTGGATATAAAGGCGGTCCTTAAATTAGGAGCCGCCTTTTTTATAAGTAAGGTAGCAACCTATGAAAGAATCGAATGGCTTTTTACGTTAAAATCCAATCTGCTTTCTACTGCAAACTGATTAAGTGATTTCGAATATGACTAATACACCTGCTTCCCTACAAGATGCAAAAGATTTGTTAACCGAACAGGGGCTTGCTACGAGCGATACCTGGTACCACGGCACCTCATCGGCGCTGATTGATTCAATAAAAGCGCAGGGGTTAAAACGTTCCGGTGATAAAGCACTGAAGGCAGCTGCCAAAAAAACAATGGCCACGATCGGGAATAGTTATACAGAGTCTATTGAGCCCGTTTTTTTAACACAGAGTAAAGAGTTAGCATTTTACTGGGCAGAACAAACGGTGAGAGACCGCAGCGTTCGAATTGAGGGTGAAGAGCAGCCTGTTGTGTTTGAAATAAAACTCCCTGAAGAGCAAAACATTAAGGTAAAGCCTGATGTCGGTGCAGCGAGTTTATTGTTAGTCAAAGAGGGGGAAAACTTTATGGCTTTCCTTGCTGGTATTTATCAGAGCAACGGGTTCGGTGCTCCTGAAATCGATTTGATGAAGGCCGACCGACTAGAGTACTTGAACAAATTAGGCATGGCCTACGTCAATGTGGATATTGACGCTTCATATCTGACGCTCATTACTGACTAGCGATAGCGTTCAATAGATCTAAAAAGGACACCCAGTGTTCTTTTTCATTAGCCCAGTCAGTGCGACAGACTGGGTTATTTCCATCCATAGAAACAATAGAATGATGAAATAATACCTCAGGCTTAAATAATCTCCCCTCGCCTGCTTTACAGTTAACGGCCGTAACAGCAGAAAGAACCGCTTAACCGTTTATCAAAAAATACAGTGTGCAGCGCAGCATAAAGCAGCCTTGATATCTATGCTGCAACCGCAAAAAAGCCTAGCCCCAAGTTCAAGTAACTAACCAAGCAGTCATCTCGGCTTATTTAAGTATTAAGACAGAACCTCTGACATCACTGCTATCTGGTCTGCAGATCCCTGCCTGTGATAAACCTCTAATAAGCGACGACGTCTGTACGCCTTCATATACCTTAGCAACGACCTGACAAGCGCTGCATTACTTAAATTTTGGATACAGGTGGGGTTTTGTAGTCAAATTCGATAGGAACTTATTGGAATATAAAAACCATTTTTAATAACCAAATACATTATTAATTCAGCGAAATTTCCCGCGACTAAAGTCGTAACCCTTTTGAGTTATCTCCTCAAACGCCCTGCTCATGGACCTTCAAGGGCTTATAGAGAGCTTTGCTAAGCTAATAAATCAACCAGGCCTATGACATAGAGTATGTAGCAAAACTACAATTACGCACCTGCACAAAAATCTCTTTGACGCAGCTGCGAAATAATATCATCATTCAGCACTATTACCTGACAGAGGACTCAACAATCTGCCAGGCCTGAATATCGTTCGTGGCGATTATTCAAATAATAAGTTGGGCTTAGGGAAACACTGGCTTGATTTTTAATGAGCCACATTCAATTTACTAAATAGTTACGCTGAGGATTTACCATGTCTACACTAAACCAGGACATTGATACTATCGCCGGTTTAAAAGCCGCTGCTGGTAACCCATGGGATGCCATCAACCCAGAGTCTGCTGCCCGCATGCGTGCTCAGAACAAATTTAAAACTGGCTTAGACATCGCTAAATACACCGCGGATCTGATGCGCGCTGACATGGCTGCCTTTGACGCTGACAAAACCAAGTACACTCAGTCTCTGGGTTGCTGGCACGGTTTTATCGGTCAGCAGAAGCTGATCTCTATTAAAAAGCACTTCAACGGCCAGACTGATCGCCGTTACCTGTACCTTTCAGGTTGGATGGTTGCTGCTCTGCGTTCTGATTTCGGTCCTCTGCCTGATCAGTCTATGCATGAGAAGACTTCTGTTGCTGGCCTGGTAGAAGAGCTATACACCTTCCTGCGTCAAGCTGATGCACGTGAACTGGGCGGTTTGTTCCGCGCGCTGGATGCTGCTCGTGAAGCTGGCAACACTGCTGAAGAAGCTAAAATTCAGGATCAGATCGACAACCATGTTACTCACGTAGTGCCAATCGTTGCGGACATCGATGCTGGTTTCGGTAACGCTGAAGCGACTTACCTGATGGCTAAGCAGATGATCGAAGCTGGCGCATGCTGCCTGCAGATTGAAAACCAGGTTGCTGACGAAAAGCAGTGTGGCCACCAGGACGGTAAAGTAACCGTACCTCACGCTGACTTCCACACCAAGCTACGTGCGCTACGTTATGCATTCCTTGAGCTGGGTGTTGATAACGGCGTTATCGTTGCACGGACCGACTCTGAAGGTGCTGGCCTGACCAAAGAGATCGCTGTTGTTAAAGAGCCTGGCGACCAGGGTGATCGTTACAACTCTTACCTGGATGTTGAAGAGATCGACGTATCTCAAATGGCTGAAGGCGATGTATGCTTCAACCGTGACGGTAAGCTGGTTCGTCCTAAGCGTCTGCCTTCTGGTCTGTATCAGTTCCGTCAGGGTACCGGTGAAGAGCGTTGCGTATTTGATAGCATCGAAGCGATTAAAGCGGGTGCTGACCTTATCTGGATCGAAACTGCGACACCAAGCGTTGCTGACATCGCGGGCATGATGAACGAAGTACGTAAAGAGATTCCGGATGCGAAGCTGGTTTACAACAACTCACCTTCTTTCAACTGGACTCTGAACTTCCGTCAGCAAGCATACGACCGCTGGGTTGAAGCTGGCCAGGATGTATCTGCTTACGATCGTGCTGATCTGATGAATGCTGATTACGATAGCACCGAACTGGCTGCTGATGCAGACGATAAGATCCGTACCTTCCAGGCTGATTCTGCCCGTGAAGCGAACATCTTCCATCACCTGATCACTCTGCCGACTTACCACACCGCTGCGCTGTCTACTGACAACCTGGCTAAAGAGTACTTCGGTGACGAAGGTATGCTGGGCTATGTTGCTGGCGTACAGCGTAAAGAGATTCGTCAGGGTATCGCATGTGTTAAGCACCAGAACATGTCTGGTTCTGACATGGGCGACGACCACAAAGAATACTTTGCAGGTGAGAACGCTCTGAAAGCTGGCGGTGCGAAAAACACCTCTAACCAGTTTAACTAAGCGATTAACATCTTAAAAAGCAGCCTTAGGGCTGCTTTTTTTTGCCTGTCATATTTCTTACTATTTCAGAACTCTATTCGAATAACCCCAGCGACAACGTTTTTTTGACTGAACTTTCTACCCTGCTCTTACGACTAAATCATATTTTACTCGGTCATCTCAGTCGCTGTATTATTGAACATTAAAAATCACCGCGAACATACTTTCTACTCCCTTCAATTCACTACAAAGCATAACGCTGAGAAGATTACCGAGAATAATTACTTTATATGTTCATGAATCGAGGATCATCAACGACTGTCCACAAAATTCACTATGCCTGGATAATCGTATTTTCCGGTATGTTGACCCTGTTTTGCTGCATGGGACTGGGGCGTTTTGCTCTGGGAATGTTACTGCCATCCATGGGAACAACGCTTACTCTCAGTTATTCCGAAATGGGTTTTATCAGCACGGGTAATTTTGTCGGTTATCTGCTGTCGGTATTTCTCTGCGGCAAGATGATCACCCGTTTTGGAGAACGCAGAACCATCGTTGTTGGTCTGATTTTAATATCAGCCAGCATGCTCATTGTGAGCCTTAGCCAACAGTTATGGCTGATTGTTATAATGTATTTCATTACCGGTATAGGTAGTGGTGCGGCAAATATCACGGCAATGACACTCGTTGCCCATTGGTTTTCCAAGAAATATCGCGGCCGTGCTGCTGGCTATATGATTGTTGGTAATGGTTTGGGAATTATGGCAAGCGGCCTGCTGATACCCTGGTTAAACAGCAACTGGGGCGACTCTGGGTGGCGTATCGGCTGGGCCTCATTCTCGATTATTATTGCCTTACTAACATTGATTATCGCTGCGCTGGTACGCAACAATCCTCATGCATTATCTATAAGCCCGCTGGGTGAAGAACCCGTAGAAGCAACAGCTGCATCCAATGTACAACAAGCACCGGACAACCTTTTAAGACTGATTGCTCATATTGGCGCGATCTATTTCGTGTTTGGTTTTACCTACGTTATTTACGCAACTTTTATCGTCACAACGTTAGTCGATGAATATGGATTTAGTGAGGCTAAAGCCGGATCGCTCTGGATGACAATCGGTGTACTCAGTGTATTCTCCGGCGCTTTATTTGGCTGGATTTCGGACCATTTTGGCCGTAAAGCAGGACTGATTGGTGTATATAGCCTTCAGACAGTTTCTTATCTGCTGGTCGCATTAATGTCAGGCGAATATTCGCTGTATCTGTCAATGATACTGTTTGCCCTTACCGCCTTCAGTATTCCCGCCATTATTGCTGCTATGGTTAGCGATATGCTGCCGCCTTCTGAAGCTGGAAAAGTATTCGGTTATGTGACCTTCTTTTTCGGTGTAGGACAAATTGGCGGGCCGACGATGGCTGGTTATCTGGCCGAGTTAAGCGGCACCTTTTCATCGGGCTACCTGCTTGCTGCGCTGTTAACTTTGACGGGGATTGTGCTGACTTCCTTCCTTAAATATAACAGCAGCACTCAGACATAAATTTTACCTCGATAGACATTTAAATAGTCAGTTAGATAACGGATAGCACTTAACGGATAACGCTTATTAGTCCCACTGTTTTTCTACAGAAGCTGCTAAATTTTACGAATCGATAAATACCCCTATAGATTGCATGGTTAAATTGACGTAGCGCAACTTTTAGTCAAGATACATTTCTACAGTTTTCTAAAACTGTCTTAAATCAATATTCCTCCAGGATAAATAACGTCAAATAGCTGAGTCTTACTTACTGACGCTTATTAAGGGAATATATCGATGAACAAAAAAGTAATTTCTGCAGTAGTAATGGGTGCTTCATTAGCCACAGCAGCAAACTGTATGGCATATGAAGCTGGTGATATGGTTTTGCGTATAGGGCTTGCCAACGTTAACCCAGACACCACAAACAATACTGTAGTACCGGGCTTAGATGTTGAGGATAACACCCAGATTGGTTTAGCCGGAACATTAATGTTGACCAACAATATTGGTGTCGAATTGCTGGCAGCAACACCATTCAAACATGACATTACACTAGACGGAACAAAGGTTGGTGAAACTGAGCATCTCCCACCGACTCTATCTATTCAGTACTACCCTATGGAGAGCAGTTCACCTCTACAGCCTTACATTGGCGTTGGTATCAACTACACAGCCTTCTTCTCTGAGGGTACAACAGGAGCATTGGCAGGCACCAAATTAAAGCTGGATGACTCCTGGGGGCTCAGCGCTCAACTAGGTGTCGATTACTCTATTAATGACCAATGGTTAGTAAATGCTGCCGTTTGGAAAATGGATATCGATACCAATGTTGAAGTCGATGGAACAGACATGGGCGGCCTTGAAATTGACCCTACCGTTTTCATGCTTGGGGTAGGCTACAAGTTCTAATTTAAGCGAAATGCAGTCCTAATGCTGGGGTGGAATATCCATCTCAGCATATCCAGCTAAAAAGTCACAGATTTCTCATTTACCCTTTTCGCGTTTACGCTTTCTATCAGGAATTATATTGCTGAATTCCTTTAACCTGAAGAGCCACTATATGTACAACCAAAATCATCATAAATTAGCATTCAGTAACTTTTGATTTATATTTTATAAGTTGAAAGATTTAATCTTCAGTCTACTTTCTCAATTATGGTCTACCCTTGATCTTAAAGATCATCGGACAAATTGATGCAAAATCTATTCACTAACATCCCTTCTGACCTGCCTAACGAGTTATTCACTGTTTTGTTAGAAAATGACCATCTCACAATTGAACGGATTGTGTCCCGAGGCCAGCAGACACCTGAAAACGACTGGTATGATCAGGATCGTCATGAGTGGGTCTTATTAGTGCAGGGCCGCGCTCGGATAGCTTACTGTGATAGTGAGCCGGTAGAACTTAGCGCCGGACAGTATCTTCATATCCCGGCGCATCGTAAACACCGGGTTGAATGGACATCTCCTACCGAAGATTGCATTTGGCTAGCAATACATTATGGATAATCTGAGCGGACTAAACACTGTCGAAAAACAACAGATCTGATACACTTTTAGGCCTTATAAGTAGCTGCTATGTAACACCAGCTCCGCCCAGTAATAACCGCCATGGAATGAAGATGACTGACACACTACAACTCCCAGTACTCAGCGACAGCACATTAGTCCTAAATAATCGCGTTGCTACCCTTACCTTTCAGCGCCATGACGTTCGTAACGCACTTACAGGTACAGCCTTAATCGATGACCTGGTTACTGTTGCCGAGTGGGTAAATCACACGCCAGATGTTTCAGTACTTATTATTACCGGTGATGGCAGTGCGTTCTCGGCTGGCGGTAACATCAAGGAGATGAGTGAGCGTGACGGCGAGCATAAAGAAGGCGCTTTTGCCGGTGACGTGTATACCGTACAGAATAAATATCGTCTGGGCATCCAGCGTATCCCTTTGGCGATGGCAAAGATCGACATTCCAGTGATCGCTGCGGTCAATGGTCCGGCTATTGGGGCAGGCTTTGATCTTACCTGCATGTGTGACCTTCGTATCGGTTCTTCGAAAGCTCTTCTGGGTGAAACATTTGTTAATCTGGGTATCATCCCTGGCGACGGCGGAGCCTGGTTCCTACAGCGTCTAATCGGTTATCAAAAAGCGGCTGAACTCACGCTGACCGGTCGTGTCATAGGTGCAGATGAAGCGAAAGATCTGGGTATTCTGCTTGAGGTAGTCGAACCTGATCAGCTCATTGAAAAAGCAACGGAACTGGCAAACCGAATGGCAGATAAGCCACCCCAAGCGTTGCGTATGACTAAACGCTTGCTAAAAACAGCTCAGAAAATGGAGCTTCCGGAATTCCTTGATCATTGTGCACTGATGCAGGGCATCTGTCACAACACTGAAGATCACTTAGAAGCCGTCAATGCCTTTGTCGAGAAACGCACACCGAATTATCAGGGAAAATAGCCTCGGAAAGCTAACTCGCCATTATGACAAACGTGACTCCTGAGTACTGGAGTCACGTTTGAACTGCAGCTTTGCCAGTCGGCCATAGAGTTCTGAGTTCTCTAACAGTTCTGCATGCCGCCCGGTTGCTACCACCCGCCCCTGATCCATCACTACAATCTGATCTGCATGTAATATTGTCGAAAGGCGGTGAGCGATAATGACCGTAGTTCGCCCTTGCATCAGGGTATCTAATGCTAATTGCACCTTATGCTCACTTTCTGTATCCAGGGCACTTGTGGCTTCATCCAGTAACAATATCCGACGATCATTCAGGATCGCTCGGGCAATCGCGATGCGCTGTTTCTGGCCCCCAGACAGGCGAACGCCCTGCTCACCCAGATCACTTTCATAACCATCCGGTAAGCGCTCAATGAATTCATGGGCATAAGCGGCCTTTGCTGCAGCAATGACCTCCTCATAACTGGCATCAGTTCTTCCGTAACGAATATTATCGATAACATTCGCCGTAAAAAGTGCCGGCTGTTGTGAGACCAGTGCTATCTGTTCTCTGAGTACACGGGGATCAAAATCTCGCAGGTTAACTGAGTCTAAGCAAACCCGCCCCTTAAGCGGGTCATAAAAACGTAGCAACAGTTCAAATACAGTAGATTTACCCGCGCCAGACGGCCCCACCAAAGCCGTTATAGCACCCTCCTTCAGAGTTAAGGAGAAAGCTTCAAGCGCCGCTTGCTCAGGACGTGAAGGATAGTTAAAAGTAACTTCTTCCAGGGATAGTTCTGCCCGAAGCGCAGAAGTATCCATCGTTGTTTGCTCAGCGTCCTGAGAGGGAGAGCTAATCTCGGGTTCAGCATGCAAAAGCTCCATCAAGCGCTCTGTTGCACCGACCGCCCGCTGCAACTCACCGTAAACTTCCGACATTGTCCCGACCCCCATCGCCACAATCAGCGCATAAAAGACAAAGGCACCAAGCTCTCCTGCTGACATTGCTCCGGTTATAACATCATAACCCCCGACCCAGAGCATTCCTGATAAAGCACCAAACACCAGTAATATCACCATCGCCATCAACATAGCTCGCTGACGAATACGGTGTTGCGCAACCCTGAATGCCCGATCAACCTCAACACCAAAAGCATGACTTTCCCGGGCTTCCTGGGTATAGCTCTGTACGGTCTTAATCTGCTGAATCACCTCGCCAGCATAACTGCCAACATCCGCAATACTGTCCTGACTTTTACGCGCTAAGGAACGAACACGGCGACCAAAGATCAGGATAGGCAGGAGAATCAGTGGCACACCGGCAACAATAATAAGAGACAACTTAATGTTAGTGACAAACAGCATAACCAGCGCGCCGGATGTAGTGACCAGACTGCGTAACGCCATGGAAAAAGAACTGCCGATGATAGATTGCAGCAAAGTAGTATCAGTGGTGAGTCGGGACATTATCTCGCCGCTGCGGTTAGTTTCAAAAAAACTGGGATGAAGACCGATCACGTTATCAAACACCGACTGGCGAATATCAGCGGTGACCCGTTCTCCTAACCATGAGACAAGGTAAAACCGAATAAAGGTGCCACAGGCCATTAAGATCGCCATCACCACTAACAGAAAAATCGCTTGATTTAACTGCGATACAGATCCGGCGACAAAGCCATTGTCGATCACCAGACGCACGCCTTGCCCTATTGCCAGGGTGATGCCGGCCGTAAAGAACAATGCGATCATGGCACCCACCCAATAGCGACGATAAGGCAGCATAAAACGCAGCAGTTGTGTCAGTGTCGAAAACTTATTCATAATGCCATCCAATTGTGGCTGCTGTCATGAAGAGCCGGTACGGCTAGAACGAGGCAACCCTGCGCTTAAGAAGAATCCATAGTTGCGGCAGCGCCTGCTTAATCCAATATAACTGATAGATCAGCGTAAGCCGACCCCAGCCGGTTGCTGCATACTTTCGTGCACTGGAACTGAGCTCTGCGCCGGTGTTGGCTAATTTGATGCGCTTTTGATGAGCCCGCCAAATAAACAGGTGGTCTTCACCATAGGGAGCATCAACAGGATAGCCCCCCAACTTCTCAAACTGATTAACTGAGAGACAAAATCCCTGATCACCAAAAGGCAAACCCAGCCAGCGAGAGCGCAAGTTCGCTCCCTGGCTGTTCAACCACATAGGCCCATTACCATCAGATTGAAATCGAAGATCAAAGTAATGAAGGCAATCAGGTTTACGTTGAAGGCTTTGATTCAGCATCTGCCACTGTGTATTCGTAATCAGGCTATCCAGATGTAGAAACCAAATATAACCGTTATCAACTTGCGCTGCACCGGCATTTAACTGGGTGGCGCGTCCTGCTTCAACGGTTAAGAACTTAATCTGTTGATGTGAAGGCAACTGAGTCATCAGGTGTTCAGACTGAGGACAGAAGACAAAGATGACCTGGCTGGCATCTCCCATATAGATTAACTGACGTAACATGGGGTCCAGATTTGTTTCAGCCGGCCCCACCGGGATAACTACAGAGATATTGTTCAAATACCCGCTCCAGTCCTTAGGTCAGCCAAAACAAGTGACCGTTTAGACAAGGAAAGACGGAAAGAAAAAGCGAAGGTTAATTGCGTAGGCAAGCGCTTTAACCGAGGTTTTATCGCCATCAAAGCGGTTTCAGGCGCTGATCCAATTAAGTTTCGCTGCATGAGGCGCCATATTTGAAACAAGAAAAGCAACGATGGTGCTTCATACTAACCTGTTGTTCTAATGCTTCTCGTAAATTCCCCCCCAGATCATATTCTGGATCATCGTCCACCAGCGTACAGGCATATACTCGCATTCGATCATTTTGCTTAACGATCATCTTGCTGAATGCACACATGAAACTGTTTCGAGACTCTTCGGTATGGTATTGAGTCATACAGTTTGTGGTGATGTCCGGCCCGTGGCCATGACTACCCGGTGGTAGAAAATCAGGAAATGCGACGAACTTTATATTCTCAGGTAGTCCTTTGGCGTGAAAGACTTCCCGGTACTGTGTTTCTACACTGGGCGTATCTTCACCATCAGCCATGTGCCGGGCAACTGAGACATTAAACCCCATATCAGACAGTGCTTTCATCCCGGTCAGGGCCAGATCAAACATCCCCTCTCCACGCCCGGCATCGTGATCAGCCGCGATAGGGGAATCTATACTCACCCGAAAGCTCACCGGATACTTTGTCTGTATCAAACCGACCAGCTGATGAAGACGTTTTTGCAAGGCGTCGGTGCCATTAGTCAGAACCAGGCATGGAGCATGATCTGACGCAAGCTGAAGAATCTTAACCAAATCCTTGGCCAGAAATGGCTCTCCACCGGTAAAGGAGAATTGTTCAACTCCCAACTCTAAAGCTTGTTCGATATAAGGCTGAACATCCGCAAGTTTGACCAGGCCCAAACGCTGATCACCTGGACCAGAGCCCTCAAGACAAAAATCACAGCTTAAATTACAGGCTGTGCCCGTATGAAACCATAACTCTTTAAGCAGATGCGGACGAATATAGCCGCGATCTGAACCATCGGTTGTCGTATACCAGTCACGACTACGAATCAGCTCCATATTAACCAGTTTCCTTTCTATCAAGCAGCACTTTTAAGAGTTGTAACAGCTGTTGGCGCGCAGGCCTTAAATCATGTGCTAATGAATTAAGTAAACGGTGCAAGTCAGCTTCTGTATCGACATCGTACCCAGCGGAGCTGAAAGCAACCTGAAAACCTGATGCCTCACAGGCCTGACCAAGTTGTTCGCCTAACGCGGGTGTACTCCAGGGAAGTCCTTCCAATGCTGGCCAGGGCTGTCGCCCCCCCATTGCAGTCACTCCGCCATCATTTGCAGGAGAAAGTACAATGTCGTGCTCCTGCAGTAACTGATCAAATTCTACGTAACACCGCTCCGTATGCTCCGGGGCATCGGTGCCAATAAACAGCAACCGGGAAGCACCCTGCTGGCGCAGTAGTTGATCAACATAGTTAAGCTTATGCCCCAGGTTACCTTCACACTGAGGTACTACCTGGTATTGCATCAGCAAGAGATCTTCAGCCCACTCACGATCAGACTCACTTCCCGGAGAAAGAACCACTGGCCCCGGCCAGCTACGTGAATCTTCAAGGGCACAATTCAATAACGCACAAGCCACCTGGTAGGCCGCATCTTTACCCAGTGTCGCAGCAATCCGCTGCTTGCCCTGCCCGTGTAAGGGCCGTTTACAGAAGATAACAAGGGTTGTCTGTTGACTCATTCACTCTGTCCTCACGCATAAAAAAGGCAGCCAAAAAAGCTGCCTTAGCGGTAAATTTACTCTATCTGTTGAATGCGAACTCAGCCCTCGCGGAACCAGGTAGTGCCTTCACGGCTATCTTTAAGGATAATCCCCTGTGCCACCAGATCTTCACGCACCTGATCTGCCGTTGCAAAATCTTTCGCTTTTTTAGCGTCAGCCCGTTGCTGTATCAGCGCTTCAATCTGTTCCGGAGTAATCTCGCCGGCTTTACTTTCACCCTGAAGAAACGCCTCAGGCGACTGTTGTAACAAGCCCAGAATACCACCCAGCTGAACCAACTGAGCAGCTAACGCAGATGCTTTAGCATCACCGGCCCGGCTGGCAGAGTTAAGTTCATTCACCAACTCAAACAGCACCGCCAGCGCTTTCGGAGTATTAAAATCATCATCCATTGCTGCATAAAAGCGCGCGTCATAATCGTTATCCAGTTCCGCAGCTACAACATCTACACCATTAAGCGCCTGGTAAAAACGTTCCAGCGCACTGCGTGCCTCTTTCAGACTGCTCTCTGAATAATCGATATAGCTACGGTAATGTACGGATGAAAGGAAGTAACGGACCACCTCAGCATCATATTTTTCTAATACATCCCGGATCGTAAAGAAATTACCCAGAGACTTAGACATTTTTTCAGCGTTTACACGAACAGCCCCCGCATGCATCCAGGTATTAGCAAATTTAACCCCGTTCGCAGCTTCGGACTGTGCAATCTCATTCTCGTGGTGAGGGAAAGGCAGATCTGGCCCACCGCCGTGAATATCAAAGGTATCTCCCAGGCAGCATTTAGACATCGCAGAACACTCGATGTGCCAACCGGGACGGCCAGCCCCCCACGGAGACTCCCAGCTTACCTCACCCTCTTTCGCCGCCTTCCAGAGAACGAAGTCTAATGGGCTTTCTTTTGCATCCTGTACTTCCACCCGGGCACCGGATCGCAAATCATCAACATTTTTATTGGTCAGCTTGCCATAGTCGGCAAATCGCTCAACCCGGTAATAGACATCACCGTTATCTGCAGCATAAGCAAAACCTTTACCTATCAGAACGCCCACCATGTCGATGATATCCTGGATATGAGCCGTCGCACGAGGCTCCTGGTCAGGACGTAACACACTGAGTTTATCTTCATCTTCATGCATAGCATCGATCATGCGCCCGGTCAGTTGATCCGGACTTTCACCATTGACCGCCGCACGCTTGATAATTTTATCGTCTACATCAGTGATATTTCTGACGTAAGTAACATCCCATCCACGCGCTCGCAGATAACGAGTAATGACATCAAAAGACACCATAACCCTGGCATGTCCGATATGACAGAAATCGTATACGGTGATACCGCACACATACATGTTGATTTTGCCCTCTTCCAGTGGTTTAAAGGGGGCTTTCTCTTTAGTCAGGGTGTTATAGATCTGCAGCATCAGGATTCGCTTATGGCTCTGGCAACGTTAAGAATCGAATAAAAAACAGCTGCCCATTATAGAGGAAACCGGGCAAGAGTTAACAACCCGACGTAAATAACTTTTATAGCTTGTCAGCTTTCTGAAAAAGCAGTCAGGATATTTGATCCAGAACAATCACTGCACTGATAGTTAATCCATGGCAGCTTTATAAGAATAAACTAATATAAAGCTAGTTCTGATCTGCCGAGTGCAGCCAATAGTCGCCCTATTTGTTCAGGAGTATCGCCATGAGCACAGCCAGATTTCGTATGATGGATGGTAACGAAGCTGCAGCCTATATAGCCCATCAACTAAATGATGTTATCGCCATCTATCCGATAACGCCGGCTTCACCGATGGGAGAGATGAGCGATAGCTGGAGTTCAGAAGGGGTTAAAAACCTCTGGGGAGTCGTTCCTGATGTTGTAGAACTACAGAGTGAAGGCGGTGCTGCCGGTGCTGTCCATGGTGCATTGCAAGCTGGCGCTAAAACGACCACTTTTACTGCATCACAGGGACTGCTCCTGAAAATCCCCAATATGTACAAAATTGCCGGCGAACTAACCCCGACAGTCTTTCATATTGCTGCACGCTCCCTGGCAACCCACGCCCTCTCAATCTTTTGTGACCACAGTGATGTGATGGCTACCCGGGCAACGGGTTTTGCCATGCTGGCATCAAACTCGGTACAAGAAGTGATGGACATGGCCACCATTGCAGAGATGGCAACACTCAACGGCCGGGTTCCGGTACTGCATTTTTTTGATGGATTTCGTACCAGTCACGAAGTCAGCAAAGTTGAAGTTGTAACAGAAGCAATGCTGCGACAACTTGTTGATATGGAGCGGGTGCGCGATTGCCGAAGCCGTGCCCTCTCGCCGGATCATCCTGTGGTGCGAGGCACCTCACAGAATCCTGATATCTTCTTCCAGGCCCGTGAAGCCTGTAACCCCTATTACGATGCATTTCCAGAAGTGGTACAGCAGGCTATGGACCATTTTGCCAAAATCACCGGTCGCCAGTATAAGCTGTACGAATATGAAGGTGCTGCTGACGCAGAGTCGGTGGTTATTCTAATGGGATCCGGAGCTGAAACTGCTGATGAAACTGTCAACTACCTGAATAAACAAGGGGCCAAAACCGGCGTATTGAAAGTTCGGCTGTTCCGGCCATTTGATGCAACCCGTTTACTTAATGCCCTGCCAGACAGCGTTAAACAGATCGCGGTTCTCGATCGCACCAAAGAACCTGGTGCTGATGGAGAACCCCTGTACAAAGATATTACCACCGCCCTCATGCAATCCATCCTTTCAGGCCAGCAGTCTGCAACCGAACTGCCTAAGCTGATTGGCGGCCGTTTTGGCCTGTCTTCCAAAGAGTTTACCCCGGCGATGATTAAGGGGGTATTTGATGAACTGAATAAAACTGACAGCAAGAATCTGTTTACCGTTGGTATTAACGATGATCTGACCCACACCAGCATAACTTACGATGAACAATTCATAACTGACGCCCATAAAGACACTTACCAGGCTGTATTCTATGGTTTAGGAGCCGATGGCACCGTCAGTGCCAACAAGAACAGTATTAAAATTATCGGTGACCTGGCAGATTATTATGCCCAGGGACACTTCGTATATGACTCCAAGAAATCCGGTGCAGTCACCGTTTCACACTTGCGTTTTGGCCCCCGCAAGATTCATTCAGCGTATGAAATACAGACAGATCAGGCTGACTTCATCGCCTGCCACCAACCCCGTTTTCTGGATCTCTACCCAATGCTGGACAAAGCACGTAACGGTGCTGTGTTCTTACTCAACAGCAGCGCATCGCCCGATGAACTTTGGGATACGCTTCCAGAACCGGTGCAACAGACACTGATCAGAAAGCAGATCCGTCTGTTCGCGATAGACGCATATAAAGTGGCACTCGCCTGCGGCATGGGTAAGCGGATCAACACGATTATGCAAAGCTGTTTCTTTAAGATCTCCGATATCCTGCCAATTGATCAGGCAACAGAACTGATCAAAGATGCCGTGCGAAAATCGTACAGCAGCAACCCAAAAGTGATCGAGCTTAATCTGAAAGCGATCGATGCCAGCCTGAATGAGCTTCATTCAATACCCTTACAGGCGAAAGCGACCAGCCGAATTCCAATGCATGAACTCAGCGCCAATAGCGCCAACGATTTTGTCCGTCAGCTAACGGCCGAATTAATAGCCGGTCATGGTGATAAGGTGCCTGTAAGCGCCCTGTCAGCAGACGGCACCTGGCCGACTGGGACTACCGCTTTTGAAAAACGGGATCTGGCCACCGAACTCCCTCTTTGGGATGAAGAGCTTTGCACCCATTGTGGTAAGTGTGTGCTGGTCTGCCCGCACAGTGTTATTCGGAGTAAGATTTTCGATCGTTCTTTACTGCAACAAGCGCCCGATGGCTTCAGAGCAGTACCCATTAAGGGCGCAAAGGACTTCCCTGAAAACAGCTATATGAGCTATCAGGTTTCTCCTGAAGACTGTACCGGGTGCACTCTCTGTGTTGATATCTGCCCTATAGTCGATAAACAGCACCCGGAACATAAAGCGATCAACATGGTGCCAAAAGATCAAACCTTTGACATCGAAAAAGACAACTGGAACTTTTTCCTGTCACTGCCGGAGTTCGACCGTACCACCCTGAAAAATGCAACACTAAAAGGTTCTATGGTGTTCCAGCCTCTTTTTGAATTCAGTGGGGCTTGCTCCGGCTGCGGAGAAACCTCCTATATTCGCTTAGCCAGCCAACTGTTTGGTGACCGGATGCTGGTCGCTAACGCAACCGGGTGTTCATCTATATATGGCGGTAACCTGCCCACAACACCCTGGACCAAAAATGCTGATGGCCGGGGTCCGGCCTGGAACAACTCATTGTTTGAAGACAATGCAGAATTTGGGCTGGGCATGCGAGTCGCATTAGATAAACAAAAAGAATACGCAGGCACTCTGTTGCTCGAACTCCAGCCACAGCTGGACTCAGAACTCGTTCAAAACCTCATAGAAGAGAAAGAGACAGATGAGGCGGGTATTGAACGCCAGCGCCAATCAATCGAGAAACTGAAACTGGCGCTGGATAGTCTGAGCGACAATGACAGCTTTGGTAGTCAGGCAATAGAATTGCGACATCTGGCCGACCAGCTCAGCCGCAAGAGCGTCTGGATCATCGGAGGCGATGGCTGGGCTTATGATATCGGCTTTGGCGGTCTGGACCACGTGCTGGCATCAGGCCGCAATGTAAATATTCTGGTACTGGATACTGAGGTGTACTCCAATACAGGGGGGCAAACTTCAAAAGCAACACCGGTTGGCGCGGTAGCTAAGTTTTCCGCCTCAGGAAAGTCGGTGGCTAAGAAGGACCTGGCTCGCATCGCCATGGATTATGAACATGTGTACGTCGCTCATGTCGCGTACGCTGCAAAGGATGTACAAACACTGCGGGCATTTCTTGAAGCAGAATCCTATGACGGCCCTTCCCTGATCATCGCGTACTCCCCTTGTATAGCGCACGGGTTCGAGATGAAAGACAATCATCTACATCAGAAATTAGCCGTCGACAGCGGCCACTGGCCACTGTTTCGCTATGATCCACGGCGAGCAGATGAGCACCAGAACCCCTTGAAACTGGATTCAAAGCAACCCTCTATTCCCTATGCTGAATTTGCCAGTAAAGAAACCCGCTTTAGTTCACTACAAAAGGCCCACCCAGCAGAAGCCGCAGCTTTCCTGGATAAAGCTCAGCATGATGTCAGTGAACGATTCAAACGCTACCAACAAATGGCAGAGATGGACTGGGAGGAAGCCCCAATACCTAAGTAACTGTTTATTTTGAACAATTTCACCTAGTTACAAGCCCTTTCCAGGGCTTGTTTAAAGTTGTCTGATAGCCATTAGTAAATATAGCTGCTGATTATTGACGAATATCAGTAAAGTATTAGAGCAAGCGTACTACTATAGTTTTATCATTCCGTGAACATTTGCTACGCAGTAGCCTATGCGCGTACAGCCTACAGGTGAATATATGAGTACAGAAGCACAAAGCCCCGTTAATGATTTTTCCCAGTGTCACGTAGGCATTATTCAGAATTTTGAAGCCCTGAAAGCACTTGGTACGTCCGATATATCTGACCCTGTGTCGCCTGAAATTCAGACGAGCGCAAAAAGACTGGTACAGTTTTATAAAGAAGTGGTCCTCAATCACCACCAGGAGGAAGAGCAGGAGCTCTTTAATGTCGTTCTGGATTGCGCTAAACCTGGAAGTGAGCTGACTCAGGCTAAAGCAATGGTTGAGCGGCTTACCCAGGAACACCGCAATCTGGAAAAGCAGTGGAAAGGTATAGAAGCTGATGTGAAGAAGCTGGCAAAGGGAAAGTTCTCAAAGCTGGACAAAGATGCGTCGGTGAGTATGGCTGAGAACTATCTGGCTCACGCTCACTACGAAGAGGATGCCTTTCTTCCCTTGTCTGCAGAGATACTCAAAGACACCGGTTTAGAATCTTTAGGCATCACCCTGCATACCCGGCACGATATGCAAAAAAATCTCTGCCTATATTTAAGGCTAACTACGTAGCCCATATTGGTAGCAGTCTGCACTAAACAAAAAACGGTCACCCAGGGTGACCGTTTTTTTATACGAATGACCAGTAATCAGCTTACTTTTTCCAGGTATCACGCAACCCAATGGTCTTGTTAAATACCGGTGTCTGAGCTGAATGCTCATAGCGGTCAGCCACAAAGTATCCTTCTCGCTCAAATTGAAAACCGGTTTCCGGTGCTGCGTCTACCAGACCCGGTTCAATCCAGCAGTTTTCAATAACAGAGTAAGAATCCGGGTTGATGTTATCAAGGAAGTTACCTTCGCCTTTGTCAGGTGACTCAACGTTAAACAGGCGGTCATACACCCGCACAACAGCCTGCTTACCTTCAGTAGCAGAAACCCAGTGCATGACACCCCGAGGCTTCATACCTTCCGGTGGATTTTCACCAACGGTACCAGGAATCAGTTCAGCATGAACCTCGGTGATTTCGCCGGTTGCGTCTTTAACCAAATCGGTTGCTTTGATCACATAAGCACCGCGCAGACGCATAAAGTCGCCAGGTACCAGCTTCTTAAATTTCTTCCGGGACAGTGTTGAGTCTTCGTTATAATCGTTACGATCAATATAGAGCTCACGGGTAAATGGCAGCTCACGGGTCCCCATCTCTTTCTGAGGGTGCACCGGTGCGCTCAGTGTCTCAACCTCGCCTTCGGGGAAGTTAGTAATAACCAGTTTCAGTGGATTAAGCACGCACATAGCGCGGGCGGCATTATCGTTCAGATCTTCACGGATAAAGAACTCGAACTGCGCCATATCAACCACACCGTCAGTCTTAGAAACGGCCAGGCTGTCACAGAAGTTACGCACGGCATCAGCCGTGTAACCACGGCGACGCATACCCTGAATAGTCGGCAGACGCGGGTCATCCCAACCGCTTACATGATTTTCATCAACCAACTGCTTCAGCTTACGCTTACTGGTGACCGTATAATTGATGTTAAGACGACCAAATTCATACTGGCGCGGCGTACTGGGTACCGGCAGGTTCGCCAGAAACCACTCATACAAAGGCTGATGATCGGCAAACTCAAGGGTACAGATCGAGTGGGTTACCCCTTCAATCGCATCTTCCTGACCATGAGCAAAATCATAGCTTGGATAGATACTCCATGTATTACCTGTCTGGTGATGGGTTGCTTTACGAATACGGTAAAGAATTGGATCGCGGAGATTCATGTTCGGTGATGCCATATCAATTTTGGCACGCAATACCCGACTCCCCTCCTCAAACTCACCGGTTTTCATCCGTTCGAGCAGATCAAGATTCTCTTCAACGGTACGGCTACGGAACGGGCTATCTTTACCCGGCGTGGTCGCCCAGCCGCGATATTCACTGGCTTCTTCAGGACTCAGATCACACACATAGGCGTTACCTTCCCGAATCAGGTGCTGTGCCCATGAATAGAAAGTATCAAAATAATCAGAGGCATAACGCACTTCGCCTGCCCAGTTAAACCCAAGCCAGCGCACATCATCTTTAATGGCATCAACAAACTCCTGCTCCTCTTTTGACGGATTGGTATCGTCAAAACGCAGGTTACATTCACCGCTGTACTTATTCGCTGTGCCGAAGTTCACACAGATCGATTTGGCATGACCAATGTGCAGGTAACCATTCGGCTCAGGTGGAAAGCGTGTTACTACTTTTTCCAGTCCCTGCTGCAAATCCTGTTCGATAACCTGATGAATAAAATTGGTAGGCTGCTTAGCAGTATTAGTTGCGTCGTTGTTGCTCATAGAGGCGTCTTAAATTCCGGCTTAAATCGAGTAGGCGAATATTATAGACAGATGCCCTGAAGACAACCATAAGTAAGCTGAAATTAATGGTACAGATAACGAAATAAACACAGACTGTTAACCTCCCTTCACCTGCGTCAATAACAGCATCAGGCAGGTCGCGCATGAAACCGCTCATGAAATATAGTACTCATCTAACCGGGCAAGACTAAAAATCGTTACTAAAGAATCGACACGAAAGAACTTAGACTTGTTACGCCGCCTCTGATTCTTTAGTATAATCGCCCCTACACTCAAAAAAGCTTCAGCAGAGGAAACGTAAGTATGATCGTACTGCACACTAACTTCGGCGATATCACAATCGAACTGGATTTTGAAAAGGCACCGGGGAGCGCAGCTAACTTCGAAAAATACGTTAAAGACGGTTTCTATGACGGTGTTATTTTTCACCGTGTTATCGACGGTTTCATGATTCAGGGCGGCGGCTTTGAACCTGGCATGGTCAGTAAGAAAACCGGCGCGTGCATTGAAAACGAAGCCGATAATGGTCTGAGCAACAAACGTGGTACGCTGGCGATGGCCCGCACTATGGACCCACATAGCGCCTCTGCTCAATTCTTTATCAACGTTAGTGATAACACTTTCCTTGATCATACCGCTAAGACTACTGAAGGCTGGGGCTACGCCGTATTTGCCAAAGTAACCGACGGTATGGATATAGTCGAACAAATTAAAGCGGTATCTACCACTTTCCGTGGCGGACATCAGGATGTACCAGCAGAAGATGTCATCATCACTTCTGCAGAGATCGTGGAAGCAGATACCGCTGAATAATGCGTAAACTGTTCATATCAGATCTACACCTCTATAGCGGGCGCCCGGATTTAACCCGGGCGTTGCTGCATTTCCTTTCAACGACCGCTCAAGACTGTGATCAGTTGTATATTCTCGGCGACCTGTTCGAAGCCTGGATTGGCGATGACTTTATCCCTGACGATCTTCAACCGGTTATTGATTCCCTCAGCAAACTTTCCCATTCCGGCTGCCAGATTTACTTTCAGCATGGTAACAGAGACTTTCTGATCGGCAGTCAATTCGCAGAACTGACTGGCGCTAAATTGCTGGGCGATAGCGAAATTATCCAACTAGCCTCCGGCAGCGCATTATTAATGCATGGCGACCAGCTGTGTACCGATGACTTGGAATATCAGGCGCTGCGCCAGCAATTAAGAAGTCCGCAATGGCAGGCGGCAGTATTAGCCAAATCAGTCCCAGAGCGCCTTGAGATGGCAAAGCAACTGCGCATGGCCAGCGATACCCATACCGCTGGAAAAGCCATGACGATAATGGATGTCAATCCACAGGCGGTAGCTGATGCGATGACAGCAGCGACAACTGACCTCCTGATTCATGGACACACACACCGCCCTGCTGTTCATCAGCTGGATAACAACAAGCGTCGTATCGTTCTGGGTGACTGGGATAGAACCGGATGGTATCTGGAAGCATCAGAACAGGGTGAACAGCTGATCGAGTTTGATCTTAATTAATCACCCTCTTTAACACAGTAATCAAAATCTCCTTTTGATTACTCAGTCTTTTCTATGTTTACTTTGTGATTTGCTTAAAGATTCAACCCCTTTTCTGCACCACAGAGAACACAGAGAAAAACACGAAAGCCGGTCTAACCCTTTGATATAAAGATACGTTGATATTATTATTCAGGTCATATTGTTAGCACGGATGCGGCCATTTCTACTGATAAGTCGGTACTATATCTCTTTATTGCTCGCCTTTAACACCTGCTATCCTGCTGATTTATAATACAAATATGTTCTTTTGGTTATTAGATTCCCAGAACTATAGTGCCTGGGAGTTATAGTGCCAAAGGGCGCAATAAGTAGCTGTTATACGTAATCAAGGAACTAAGATGATCGTAATATTCGGGATAAGGGAAAAGTTAAATCCAATAAAAACAGAGTTATCCGATGTTATTCATAACTGTATGCAATTGGTTCTAGGCATGCCAGAGGATAAGCGAGCACATCGTTTTATTCCCATGGAAAAAGAAGACTTCTACTATCCTGGTGGTCGAAGTGATTCTTACACAGTCATAGAAATAAATATGATGGCTGGTCGGCAGGCAGAAACTCAGAAAAAGCTGATTAAAGCTCTTTTCCAAGAGATAGAAAATAAACTTTCAATCTCGCCAGTAGACATTGAGATTACCATTAAAGAGCAGGCGCCTCACCAATGGGGTTTTCGTGGTATGACAGGTGATGAAGCTAATGACCTTAAGTACAAAGTTAACGTATAACAAAACGCACAAGCAAGGACGCAGCAAGCTGCGCTGCTTAGCCTTGCGTTATGGCTTTTGAGGAAACATGGTCTTTTTAACTTGTTGGGTAGTCGGCATATTATTCGTAGCCATTGGTTTTCACTTTCATGGTAAATTCTTAGAGCGGTTGAAAAATAGCCACGCTCAGCTATATAGCGATCTTGGTGGGCCTAGAGTGTTTACAATGTATCCGATATCTACAAAATTAATTATCCGAGATCTTAGCCCAAATAAGTCGTTTACGAAGTACACGGAGTTTATGGCAAAGAAACAATGGGAAGAATTAAGTGATAATCAGCTTAATAAATACGCATCTTACAGAAGGTATACGCAGTATATTCTGGGGGTTTTATTCTTTGTTGTAATTATCAGCGCTGGAACTAAGCCATAACAAGCGCAGGCTGTCGAAACGCCTTTCCGCTCCTTCGTCGCTACAAGTCGTCCGCAGCTGCGGGCGTTATATTTTCCTCAAGAACGGAGTCCTGCATGGAATACACCGCTGATTATTTTATAAATGACATATATGATCTTGAGTCTTCGGGTATGCTCTCAGACTTAGCTCTAAGCCCGAGCCTTTTTACACATTTCATTACGTTTGATGAAGGTGATCGTGAAAACGCATTGGCCTACATAATCTCGGTGTTGGATGAATGCTATAAGGCCGGCCACTTGCGAATTGCAATTTCTCACAATGATCTAGAACTATATGGTTATGCCATGCTCTTTGTGCATCCAGACCCTAAGTTTCCAAAATATCTCCATAAAATATATGTAAGAGAAGAGTTCCGTGGACATGGTATAGGTGAGCAAATACTAATGTCTCTTGCAGAAAATGAACCCAAGATCTGTCTGCTCTGTCCTTCGGACAAAGTAGCCTTCTATGAAAAGTACGGTTTTCACTTCGCGCAACCCTTTGAGGTTCCCGAAGACGAAAACTTTCTCTTGTCTGAAGGACTATATTCTGGGTTATGCGTCATGAACAACCATAATGAAGCACTTGGCGCCCCAATATTTTTCCTCAATGACAGAGATATTAAGAATATTGTTGGCATATAGAATATAACAAGGTGCCGTAGTCGCTTCGCTTGGCCCCTTAAGCACGGCGTTATGTGAAGCAGCACGAGAGAGAAATTAATGAAGCTAGCAGATGAAATTGTAGAAATATTAAGCTCTAACGATGGTGTATTGACCGAGGCGCTGGTAAAAACAAAAGTTCTGTTGCATAAAATTGGCCACAAAGAACTAGTGGCTTGGGTGAACAAAGAGCTGAATGGGTACAGTGAAGGTGATGAACTTCCTGACTATCGAATAATTCCAGCCCAAGTACTTGTGTCCGCAACAAATGGTGCATACGAAGTAAGATCGCATCCAGTCCCGATGTCTCATATTGATAAAAAGTTTAGGGATATGTGGGAACAGGCTAAGTTAAACCATTCACTTGCTGTAATAGAAAAAATTGTAACTTCCAACGATGGTGACACACTTGAATCACCAATCCCAATGGAAGCGAACGGAATGTTAGGTAAAGGTTTGGCCAATTCTTATATGGTTCAAAGAGCTTGGTCTGAAATACCAGTCGCTGGTGTATCAAATATTATGATGCAGGTGAGATCACGTCTTTTGGATTTTATTCTTGAGCTGAGTTCGGAATTTTCTGATCTAGAATCTGATAAAGATGTTAAAGAAGCAGCCGGAAAATTTGATGCCTCAAATCTCTTTAACAATGCAATATTCGGAGACAACGTCACCATATTGTTAGGAACAGAAAACCTTCAAAAGGTAACTAACAGTATCGTAAAAAATGACTTCGAATCACTAGCGAGAACTCTGAAAGATAAGGATGTTTCCGATGATGACATCACTTTACTTAAAGACGCTATTGATAGTGATTCGAGTTTTCCGGTAACTGAAAAGGATAAATTCGGCCCCTCGGTAAAATCGTGGATGCGGTCTATGTTATCTAAAGCAATTGATACCAGTTGGCAGATTGAGTTGGGGGTAGCGGGAAGTTTGATTGCCACAGCATTAAACAACTACTACGGACTAATCACATAACAAAGCGCTGCTAGGAGAGTGAAGTGTTTAAGGTAGTAAGAGCAGTTTTTCCTGATGACTTAAAAGAAGTCCTTGATTTGTACCGCGAGTATATTGCCAGCACCTCTGTAGATCTTTCTTTCCAAGATAATGATCAGGAATTTACTCATTTGCCTGAAAAGTATAGCTCTGAAGAGTCGAAGATTTTTTTGGTGAAGAAAGGCAGAAAATCTGTTGGGTGTGCTGCCTTTCGGAGATTGGATGAGTCTGTCTGTGAAATGAAGCGGGTTTATATCCAACCAAGTGCTCGTGGTCATAAGTTGGGTAACAAGCTAGTTGACAGAGTGCTGCAAGAGGCTGTTCTCAGTGGCTACAAGAAAATCTGTTTAGATGTGCTGCCAGAGTTCAAAGCTGCCTTGAAATTATACAGGTCATATGGATTTGTTGAGCACCCCCCCATAACGAACAACCCAATTTCAGGAACATCTTTTTGGGTTTAAATTTATAGCAATATAACCAAGCATTGCAGCGGACGAGCCCCTTAACGCAGTGTTATTTCTGCCAGCGCCCCCTTCCCCCTATTTGTAGATACTTTCTATAGCCAGACTTAACTGCAAATACTACATGGCAGGTAAAAGCCCAAACCACCCCCTATACGCTAATTTCACGCTTTTCTAGCAAGCGACGCAGTCGCGTCTCGCCACGAGTAAGCGCGAAGCGCGTCCTAGCTACTGATTACCTATAAGTGTTAGCATAGCGCCCATATCTACAAATAAACCTTTGAAATAACAGCCACTTATTTATTATGGACTTTATCTGGATTCTGTTTGCTTATCTGTGCGGCCTGTCTGTAAGAATGACAGGAATGCCACCTCTCATCGGTTTTTTGCTAGCCGGGTTTCTCCTTCATTTCCTTGGCGTTGAACCCAGCGCCAGTCTGGAAACCCTCGCCGACCTTGGCATTACTCTGATGCTTTTCACTATCGGCCTTAAACTCCATATTGATGACCTGCTTCGACGCGAAGTATGGGCCAGCACACTCACCCATATGACGGTATGGATTGTTCTGTTTGGCTCTTTCGCATTACTGATGGGCGCTATAGCAGTGCCCTATTACACTGAGATCGATCTCACTACCGCCGCCCTGATCGGCTTTGCTCTGAGTTTCAGTAGTACCGTATGTATCGTAAAACTGCTGGAAGAAAATGGTGAGATGCAAACCCGGCATGGACAGGTGGCCATCGGCGTTCTGGTTATGCAGGATATCGTCGCTGTGCTTTTCCTGGTAGTAGCGACCGGAAAGCTGCCCTCGCTTTGGGCGTTGCTGCTGTTCGGCCTTATCTTTGCCCGACCTCTGCTATACAAGCTACTGGATAAAGCCGGTCACGGTGAGATGCTCCCGCTAACGGGTTTTTTCTTTGCCTTAGGGGGTTATGAGCTTTTCCAGCTGGTCGGCGTCAAAGGCGACCTGGGCGCACTGGTATTTGGTATTCTGTTAAGCCAGCACGCTAAAGCTACCGAGCTGACCAAGTCTCTTCTCAGTTTCAAGGATCTGTTCCTGATCGGTTTTTTCCTGTCTATTGGCTTTACCGCACTACCTACCTGGTCAATGCTAGCAACCGCCAGCCTGATCACATTACTGATTGGTATTAAATTCATCCTGTTTTTTGCCCTGTTTACCCGTCTCAAACTGCGCAGCCGTACCGCTTACCTTGCATCATTAGCGCTAAGTAACTTCAGTGAGTTTGGCCTCATTGTTGCTGCGCTGAGTGTCGATTCAGGTTGGCTCAGCCGTGAATGGCTGGTGATTCTTGCATTAGCAGTCTCACTCTCATTTATTCTAACCAGCATTTTATATCCGGCGGCTCACCGGTTCTATATGCTGCACAAAGACCGTCTGAAACGATATGAAAGCAGTGAGCGCCTGAAAACGGACATCGTTCAGCAGCTACCGGATGCAGAAGTATTGGTAATAGGCATGGGCCGTGTTGGTAAAGGCGCCTATAAATCACTACAGAATATGCTGGATTACCGTGTTGCGGGCCTGGACTCCGACCGTTTTCGTACCTCTGATCTACAGGAGAAAGGTATGAACATCTGTTTTGGCGATGGAGAAGATGCCGATTTCTGGGAAAGTTTCGACACTTCTGACATTAAGCTGATACTGCTAGCCCTCCCCTCAATTCAGGACAGCCGGAATATCACCGTGCAATTACTTAATGCAGGCTATGAAGGCCGTATCGCAGCCATTGCTCGCTACGAAGATGACCGCAAAAAGCTGCTGGATACCGGTATCCATAAGGTATTTAATTTCTATAAAGAAGCCGGTACCGGCTTTGCTGAAGACAGTTTACAGCTGATTGCACAAGAGTATCCGCCCGAAGTATTAGGCCAGAAGAAGTCAAAATAACGCTGCATAATGCCGGACTAATCAGGTACCTGACCACACCGCAAACTCATTACCGCCAGGCTCTGTAAAGTGAAACCGTCTTCCTCCGGGAAAATCAAATACATCTTTGCAGATCTTACCGCCATTAATTTCGACTTTTAACAGCGTTGATTCAAGATCATGGCTGTAGAACACCAGCAGTGCACTCCCCAGTTCCTGGCTGGCTACCCGATCTGAAGAAAAAAAGCCGCCTTCTAGCCCCTGAAAATCAAATGCGGTGTATTCCGGGCCATAGTCGGTAAAGTTCCACTCAAATGTCGCTGCAAAGAAAGCCTTAGAGCCTTCCAGATTAGTGGAGCCAAACTCCACATAATTCAGTTTCTCATGCTGATGATCCATAGGGACAATCTCCAGTGATTTGCATAAGCAGTATAACTAATATCCTTCTGACCCGGCGTCGCTTAACTAATATTTTATGGCAGAGCTAACAAATGTAATTAGCCCGGCATTAATTGCTCTGTAACCTCTAATACCTCTGCACACTTCACTCGCAATAGATCTCTAAGCATCAATACAGCAGGGGTTACCTGTTTTCGGCTATGACAGATTAGCCAGATACCAAGAGGCTCGGTCTCATACTCAGTTAATAACCTTACAACCCGGCCAGCTTTCAAATCAGAACTAATATCTAATATCGATTTATAACCTATACCTTTCCCAGCCACTACCCAGCGTCGAACAATATCAGCATCATTACACTCCCTATCACCCGAGACCTGTACTTTCTGTCGCACCCCGCTTTTTATGAACTCCCATTGATTGTAAGCACGGCTATTAATCAGGTAACTCATACAGTTATGCTGAAGCAGGTCTTCAGGCTGATCAGGAGTGCCGCAACGAGACAGATACTCGGGAGAGGCAAATACCACCCGCTTCACGGTGGCGATCTGAAACGCCACCATAGACGAATCTTCAGGCTCGCCGTAGCGCAGCGCAACATCGACACGATCAAGATAAAAATCTGACAGGCTATCCCCTACACTCAGCTGCAAAGTTAATTCAGGATGATCATCCATCACATCGTTCAACCAGGGTAATACAATATTCCGCCCCAGATCTGATGACACAGAGAACCGTAGTTCACCTGCAATTTTACCCCGCATCGAATTAAGTGAAGCTTTACCCTCGTCGATCGCTGCCAGTGCCTGACGGCAATAGAGCAGAAAGCGCTCGCCTTCTGACGTGATACGAAGCTGTCGGGTTGAGCGGATAAAGAGCTGTGAATCCAGCTGTTTTTCTAAGCGCTTCAAAGCAGCGCTGGCCGCAGCGGGCGTCATATCCAACTGCTTTGCAGAGGCAGTAATACTGCCGCTATCCGCGATTCGGACAAACAGAGAAAGATCTGAAATATTCATTGCTAGAGACACTCATTAACAAAGCCACTAAATATGAAGCTTATTAAATACCAAAAGAACTTATTATCAAATAAATATTGAAAGTAATTACATCTTTAGCCTGTTTTTAGTTTAGGCAGTATTCGACACAATGCCTCTATCAAAACACAGGAGACAGATCATGAAAGCAATTGGATACCTTAACTCTCTCGAAATAACACAACAGAATTCACTGGTTGATATTGAATTGCCGGTACCTACACCCACAGGTCGGGACATATTGGTTAAGGTCGAAGCCATTTCCGTAAACCCTGTCGATACCAAGATTCGCGCTAACGTTGCACCGGAAGATGAACAATACAAAATATTGGGCTGGGATGTCGTCGGTGAAGTTGTTGATGCCGGCGATCAAAGTCAGTTTTATAAAAAAGGCGATAAGGTTTGGTATGCTGGCGATCTGACCCGCCCCGGTGCAAATTCAGAATACCACCTGGTTGATGAACGCATCGTAGGGCGAAAGCCCTCCTCTATCGCTAACGCTGAAGCCGCAGCCTTTCCTCTCACCGCGATTACTGCCTGGGAGCTACTGTTTGATCGTCTGGGACTGCAACAAAACACAACCATGCAGCCGGATAACCAGTCGAATAAACCTAAAGAGCGCATATTAGTGATTGGGGCTGCCGGTGGCGTAGGGTCAATTTTAGTTCAACTGGCAGCACAACTAACCAACGCCACAGTGATCGGTACCGCCTCCCGACCTGAAAGCCGCCAATGGGTAACCGACCTTGGGGCAGATCATGTTATTGATCACCGCCTGCCTTTAAGTCAGGAACTCAAACGCATCGGTATAGATCAGGTATCGCATGTGATATCCCTCAACGCTACCGACCAGCACTTCGACGAGATTGTTGAAAGCCTGGAACCCCAGGGGAAAATCGCACTGATTGACGACCCGCAAACGCCACTCGATATTATGAAGCTGAAAGTTAAAGCGATCTCGCTGCACTGGGAGTTTATGTATACCCGCTCGATGTTTAACACCCATGACATTGAGAAACAGCACGAACTGCTTAACAGCGTTGCAGATCTGATTGATGCCGGAAAGATAAAAACAACACTGGGTGAAAATTATGGCCGAATCAACGCCGATAATTTGAAGCGAGCCCATGCAACCTTAGAAAATGGCCAGACCATCGGAAAGATAGTGCTGGAAGGATTCTAAGCTGCGCTTCAGAGTCAGCATTAATAACGTTAACCAAGCACCCATAAATGAGGCAAACCATGACAACACAGCTAACCATCGTTGCCCGCATCGAAGCAAAGCCAGAGCACACAGAGCGGGTCAGGTCAGCATTAATAAAGCTGCTTGAGCCCACCCGTAACGAAGATGCCTGTATCAATTACGACCTGCATCAGGATATTAATAACCCCTCACTGTTTCTCTTATATGAGAACTGGAAATCTCGTGAGCTCTGGCTCGCGCACATGGAAACTCAGCATATCAAAGCCTATGCTGCAGCTACAGAGGGTGCAGTAGACAACTTCACCGTCAACGAAATGTCTATAACAGGCTGATAGAACTTATCATTACAGCGCGGATATCAGCGCGCGCTGTAATGATAAGCACCCTTTTCGCTGTCAGAATTTAGCTTATTACAGGAAAACATAAGCATGCTCCTGGATACTCCAATCTGTGACTTTGGCTGGAAGGCCCCCGACTTCAGGTTACAAGACCCTTACGGTGAAAGCTTTGCGATGCGAGATCACCTCGGCGATAAAGGACTACTAATCCTTTTTATCTGCAATCATTGTCCCTATGTGCAGCGTATTGCGCAGCGGCTATCGGAAGACTCTCGCACACTGATGGCAGAAGGTATCAATGTCCTGGCGATTATGTCGAACGATTACCACCTCGTTGAGGCGGACTCTCCGGAAAACATGAAGCAATTTTCTAAATCACACGACTTTCCTTTTCCCTATCTGGTCGATGAAGACCAATCTGTGGGAAAACAGTACGGTGCCGTCTGTACGCCTGACTTTTTTGGTTTTAACCACCGGGGAGAATTACAGTATCGAGGCAGGCTTGATGATGCGCGTATGGGTGATGCATCTGAGCGAATACCTGAACTCCTGAATGCAATGCGTCAGATAGCAGAGACAGGTCGAGGACCTGAGACTCAAACAGCAAGCATGGGATGTTCAATAAAATGGGCATAAATTTGATGATAAAAAAAGGCCCCATACTTTCATATGGGGCCTAAGGTGTGAAGTGAAACGTCCAGCCCTTGATAGGGAGGGATGAACGCCTGACTGCCACTTCGACATCGGTAGTCCCCGGGCAGGCAATGAAGCTGCCCGGAAGCTAATAATTCAGAATGAGTTGCGTATGCTTAAGCGTGGTTAAAATGTATCCCCTGGAATGCGCACGAAGCCTTCCATCAGAACACGCGCGCTTCGACTCATAACAGCTTTGGTCGCCGTCCAGTCACCATTGGCTTTCTTCTCGGCCGCAGCACCTACTTTCAGAGTGCCTGAAGGATGACCGAAGGTTGCTGAATCGCGGTCACCGCCACCAGCGGCCAGATTAACCAACGTGCCAGGTGCAGCCGCTGCGGTTGCAATCGCGACCGAAGCGGTACCCATCATGGCGTGATGCAGCTTACCCATAGACAGGGCGCGGACGCACAGATCGATATCAGATTCGTTGATCTGCTTACCACTTGAAGCGACATAGGAAGTCGCTGGGGCAACAAAAGCGACCTTAGGGGTATGCTGACGCGCAGCAGCCTCTGAGATATCGCTGATCAGGCCCATCTTGACTGCGCCATAGGCACGGATAGTCTCGAACCGTTCAAGGGCAGCAGCATCAGAGTTAATATCCTTCTGCAGCTCAGTTCCGGTGTAACCGATATCTTCCGCATTAAGAAAGATAGTCGGGATACCCGCATTAATCATGGTTGCCTTGAAGGTACCTACTCCCGGCACCTCAAGATCATCGACCAGATTCCCCGTTGGGAACATGGAGCCTTCGCCATCAGCCGGATCCATAAACTCAATCACAACTTCAGCCGCAGGGAACGTAACACCATCCAGCTCAAAATCACCGGTTTCCTGAACTTCACCGTTAGTAATCGGCACATGGGCGATAATGGTTTTCTTAATATTCTTCTGCCAGATACGAACGGTGCAGATACCATTGTCAGGAATGCGCTCAGGATCTACCAGACCATTGGTAATCGCAAAGGCACCCACAGCACCCGTCAGGTTACCGCAGTTGCCAGACCAGTCGACAAACGCCTTGTCGATCGCTACCTGACCAAACAGGTAATCAACATCGTGATCTGGCTGTTCACTCTTATCCAGCGTAACGGTCTTACTGGTACTAGAAGTCGCACCACCCATACCATCGATCTGCTGGCCATATGGATCAGGACTTCCGATCACCCGCATCAGAATTTTATCGCGTGCTTCACCCGGCTGCTGGGCCGCTTCAGGAAAATCCTGACGACGGAAAAATACACCCTTACTGGTACCGCCACGCATGTAGGTCGCGGGAATTTTAATCTGAGGAACAAAAGCCATAATATTTAATCCTGTATCGCTGAGCAGCTTTTAGCTACTCTTTTGGTTCAGAAAAACCTTAATAAAATCATCTATCTAGATGAATATATTAAGAACTCTCATTAACTTGCTTTAATTAAAAAAGATTCCAATGTACGCCACCGCTCTTAGTGCCAGCCTGCAGGCTGACACTAAGGACTTCCGACGGCGTACACCGGAAATCTATTATGCGTTCGCTTCCAGGAAGTCCTGAGCAAAGCGCTGCAGTACACCACCGGCGCCGTACACATGAACCTCTTCAGCAGTATCCAGACGACAGGTCACTGGGATCTCAACAACTTCACCATTACGGCGAGTCATCACAACCGTCAGATCACTACGCGGACTGATATCACCAATCACATCGTAGGTTTCAGTTCCGTCAATCGCATAGGTATTGCGGTTATCACCGGCTTTAAACTCCAGTGGCAACACGCCCATGCCTACCAGGTTGGTACGGTGAATACGCTCGAAGCCTTCAGCAACAATCGTTTCAACACCCGCAAGACGTACGCCTTTAGCAGCCCAGTCGCGGGAAGAACCCTGACCGTAATCTGCACCGGCAATGATGATCAGCGGTTGCTTACGATCCATGTAGGTCTCAATTGCTTCCCACATACGGCTTTCAGTACCTTCTGGCTCAATACGCGCCAGAGAGCCCTGCTTCACTTCACCGCTGGCATCACGACACATCTCGTTAAGCAGCTTAGGGTTAGCGAAGGTTGCACGCTGTGCAGTCAGGTGATCACCACGGTGAGTTGCGTAAGAGTTGTAGTCCTCTTCCGGCAAGCCCATCTTGGCACAGTATTCACCGGCCGCACTGGACGCCTGAATCGCATTAGAAGGCGACAGGTGATCCGTAGTAATGTTGTCACCCAGCACTGCCAGAGGCACCATACCCTTCATGGTACGCTCCCCTGCCAACGCGCCTTCCCAATAGGGAGGACGACGAATGTAGGTGGTCTGTGGACGCCAGTCGTATAGAGGGCTTGGCGATTTAGCTACATCACCGAGGTCAAACATCGGGATATAAACCTGATTAAACTGTTCAGGCTTAACTGCCTTAGCAACAATTGAATCGATCTCTTCATCACTTGGCCAGATATCTTTCAACGTCACTGCGTTACCGTCTTTATCGGTACCCAACGCATCTTTTTCGATATCAAAACGCATAGTACCGGCAATCGCATAGGCCACAACCAGTGGTGGTGACGCCAGGAACGCTTGCTTGGCGTGCGGATGGATACGTCCATCGAAGTTACGGTTACCCGACAATACTGCGGTCGAGTAAAGGTCACGGTCGATGATCTCTTGCTGAATCTTAGGATCCAGCGCACCACTCATACCGTTACAGGTAGTACAGGCATAACCAACGATACCGAAGCCCAGCTGTTCCATCTCTGACAACAGATTCGCTTCTTCAAGGTACAACTTGGCAACCTTAGAACCGGGAGCAAAAGAGGTCTTAACCCAAGGCTTACGTACCAGCCCCAGCTCGTTAGCTTTCTTAGCAACCAGGCCAGCAGCAACAACGTTGCGCGGGTTGGATGTGTTAGTACAGCTGGTAATAGCAGCGATAATCACAGCACCATCAGGCATCAGGCCATCGGCCTCTTCTGCTTTAGCGGCAGCCAGCAAGTCATCACTCGCAATACCACGCTCATTCAACGCAGTGGTTGGCAGACGACGATGCGGATTTGATGGACCTGCCATGTTGCGGACAACAGTCGACAGATCGAATTCCAGCACTCGGCCATACTCAGCTTCAACCAGATCATCTGCCCAAAGGCCAGTTTCTTTAGCGTACTGCTCAACCAGTGCTACCTGGTCAGGCTCACGACCGGTCAACTTCAGGTAATCGATTGTCTGCTCATCGATATAGAACATACCAGCAGACGCACCAAACTCAGGCGTCATGTTAGAGATAGTGGCACGGTCACCGATAGTCAGTGCTTTAGCGCCTTCACCGAAGAACTCAAGGTATGATGAAACGACTTTCTCATTACGCAGGAATTCGGTAATCGCAAGTACCATATCGGTAGCGGTAATACCTGGCTGACGCTTGCCAACCAGCTTAACGCCGATGATGTCCGGTAGGCGCATCATTGAAGGACGACCCAGCATGACGGTTTCAGCTTCCAGACCACCGACACCAATGGCGATAACACCCAGTGCATCAACGTGTGGCGTGTGGCTATCGGTACCAACACAGGTATCCGGGTAAGCAACACCATCACGCGCCTGGATCACCGGAGACATCTTCTCCAGGTTGATCTGGTGCATGATGCCGTTACCCGCAGGAATCACATCAACGTTATCAAATGCGGTTTTACACCACTCGATAAAGTGGAATCGGTCATCGTTACGACGATCTTCAATATCACGGTTTTTCTGGAAGGCATCCGCATCAAAACCCGGCGCTTCTACTGCCAGCGAGTGGTCAACGATCAACTGGGTAGGTACAACCGGATTTACTTTAGCCGGATCACCGCCCTGGTCAGCAATCGCATCACGCAGACCGGCAAGGTCTACCAGTGCTGTCTGGCCAAGTATATCGTGGCACACAACCCGCGCCGGATACCATGGAAAATCAAGATCTTGCTTGCGTTCTATCAGCTGCTTCAATGAGTCAGTCAGAGCCGATGGCTCACAACGACGTACAAGCTGCTCCGCCAGTACACGTGACGTGTAAGGCAATGTAGCGTAGGCACCAGGCTTAATCGCTTCGACAGCCGCACGGGTGTCGAAGTAATCCAGGCCGGTACCGGCTAAGGATTTACGGTATTCAGTGTTCATATAACACCTGTATGAGTAATTATTGTCTTCAGCAAGAAGGGGCATAACCCCTTCCCTGTCTAGCTAAACGCGACTATGGGCGATCAGCAATATCGATCCATTCAGCGGACTCTGGACCAGAGTAATCAGCAGATGGACGGATGATACGGTTATTAGCACGCTGCTCCATCACATGAGCTGTCCAGCCTGCGGCCCGAGAGCAAACAAAGATTGGCGTAAACAGCTCAGTCGGAATACCCATGAAGTTGTAAGCAGAAGCGTGGAAGAAGTCCGCGTTACAGAACAGTTTCTTTTCACGCCACATAACAGCTTCTACACGCTCAGAAACAGCGTATAGGTATTCATCGCCGACCTGGGCAGACAACTTCTCAGACCACTCTTTGATAATCGCATTACGCGGATCAGATTCGCGGTAGATAGCATGGCCAAAGCCCATGATCTTATCTTTACGTGCCAGCATACCCATGATTTCTGCTTCAGCTTCATCAGCTGAACGCCAGTTCTCAATCATCGCCATCGCCGCTTCGTTAGCGCCACCGTGCAGTGGGCCACGCAAAGAACCGATTGCTGCAGTAACACAGCTATGGATATCAGACAGAGTCGATGCACAAACACGCGCAGTAAAGGTTGAAGCGTTGAACTCATGCTCTGCATACAGAATCAGAGACGCATGCATTACATCAACATGCAGAGGCTCTGGCTTCTTATCATGCAGCGTCCAGAGGAACTGTTCACCGATAGAATCCGCATCAGTTTCAACGTTAATACGCTTACCGTTGTGGCTGAAGTTGTACCAGTAGTTAATCATTCCCGGGAACACAGCCAGCATACGATCTATGTGATCATGCTGTTCAGAAAAATCTGCTTCAGTTTCCAGGTTACCCAGCATTGAACAACCGGTCCGCATCACATCCATCGGATGAGCGTCCGCAGGAATCTGCTCAAGAACTGTTTTCAGCGCGTCAGGTAAAGAACGCATACCTTTCAGGCGGGCTTTATAAGCAGTCAGCTCGCCCTGGTTTGGCAATTTTCCGTACAGCAGCAGATACGCAACTTCTTCAAACTGTGCTTTATCAGCCAGTTCTTTAATGTCGTAGCCACGGTAAGTAAGACCTGCACCGGTCTGACCTACTGTACAAAGTGCAGTCTCACCTGCGGACTGTCCACGCAAGCCAGCGCCGCTTAATTTCTTAGCTTCAGCCATCCTATCTCTCCTCTATCTCTGCTTTCGGGCTTAATAATAATGCTTACCCGTTACAGTATTTTTTGCTGTAATTCTGTATATATTCCCGCTGAACAGATCAGCGGGAGATAGCTCTGCGGCTAATTACTTGTTCTTGCCTTCTTCGAACAACGCATCCAATTTCTGCTCGAAATCGTGGTAGTTCAAGAAATCATATAGATCCATACGTGTCTGCATGGTATCGACAACAGCTTTCTGATCGCCATCGCGTAACAGCGCTTCGTAAACATTCAATGCAGCCAGGTTCGCAGCACGGAACGCTGACAGCGGGTACAACACCATAGTTGCGCCGTTTTCAGCCAGCTCTTCTACGTTGAACAGTGGCGTAGCGCCGAACTCAGTGATGTTCGCCAGCAGGTGTGAACCGTTGATACCGTCAGAAAACGCTTTGTAATCATCCAGCGTGTGTACAGCCTCAGCGAAGATGCCGTCAGCACCCGCTTCAAGACATGCCTGCGCACGTTCAACTGCAGAGTTCAGACCTTCCATCTGGAACGCATCGGTACGCGCGATTACAAAGAAGTCATCATCAGTCTTAGCATCAACCGCTGCTTTAACACGATCAACCATCTCTTCCAGAGTAACGATCTCTTTGTTAGGACGGTGACCACAACGCTTTTGCGCTACCTGATCTTCAATATGGCAACCTGCAGCGCCATACTTAGTCATCTCTTTAACGGTACGGGAGATGTTAAAAGCACCACCCCAACCGGTATCGATATCAACAATAAGAGGGGTTTCAACAGCACTCGTGATACGGGCAACATCAGCCAGTACATCGTTCATAGACGTCATGCCCAGATCTGGCAGACCGTATGAATGGTTAGCAACACCACCACCTGAAAGGTAGATCGCTTTGTGGCCTACACGCTCAGCCATCATGGCGTGATATGCGTTAGTTGTACCAACAATCTGTAGTGGATTTGCTTCTTCTAGTGCTTTGCGGAAACGGCCGCCTGCGGTCAGTTTGCTCATGGGTTACTCCCTCTCTTCTTTGTTCTTTGGATTCAGACTTTCTTCAATATTACGACGGGCCCGACCTATATGGCGGCGCATCAACATTTCCGCCAGTTCGCCATCCCTTTCTTCAATCGCATCAAGTATGCGATGGTGTTCCTTCAGGGCGCGCTGTGGACGTGATTTAGAAACGCTGAATTGATAACGGTACATGCGTACCAGGTGATAAAGTTCGCCACCCAGCAACTCGAACAGTTTTGTGTTCTTGCTGGATTGAACAATGCGGTAGTGGAAATCCAGATCGCCCTCTTTCTGGAAGTAGGCACGTCCGTCAATTTCCTCAATATTCTTTTCATGCTGATAAAGCAGCTGCCGTAAGCTATCAATCTCGGCTGTCGACATATTTTCAGCGGCCAGACGACACGCCATGCCTTCAAGTGCTTCACGAATACGGTAAATCTCAACCAGCTCTTCCGGGCTCAGTGATACAACGCGGGCACCTACATGTGGAATCCGGACTACCAGTCGAAGACCTTCAAGGTGACGAATAGCTTCACGAAGCGGCCCCCGGCTAATACCGTAAGTGCGCGCCAGCTCGGGCTCACTGATCTTCTGACCCGGGGGAATATCACCCCGCACAATCGCTGTTACCAGTTGCTCACAGACTTTGTCTGCAAGGGTACGTAATTCACTGGTGCTTTCTGTTATTTCTATGATCTCTGCCATTACAACCTTCTCTCTGGATTGTCGACAATCTGAATCTTGAACTAACAATACAGCCCAATAAGACCAGCGTCAACTCGACTAAAGGCAAAAACTGTCAACATACTACAAAAGTATAGGGGTTTGCCCTGATCAGTACTACTGTTATAAAAAAGCCCCGTTATCCGGGGCTTTCAGTCTAGACGATTATCATAAATCAGGCGAGGAAGCGCAGCAACTCAGCCTCCATAACACGGGAGATCTGACGCGGTTTCTGAAATGGCAACGAATGATCAGTGCCCGGCACCATGAAGTAATGCCAGTTGGGCAGGCGCTCAGCGAGGTCTCGCTGATACTGGTGCATCAGATCAATGCTGTGGCCGCCGATAAAACTGGTCACATCACCCTGAGCGGCCACCAATGCTTCCCGATCGATACTATTAATCGCTTCAGTCACGCAGTTAAGCGCATTAGCAAAGCCTAACGGCCGCTCGCCCAAACGCTGGATTGTCAACAACTCGGCTTGAGGAGCAACTTTTCGGTTCGGCGATATCGTATCCAGAAAAGCTTTAATTCCAGTTTCAGCCTGATTACCCTTCAACTGTTCGGCTGCGGTACTAAACTGTTGGCGCAGACTGACGGTTGATTCCCAGCTCGGACGATCCAGCACGGCTGCCTCCATCAGGTACTGCTTCTTGACCCGATCGTGATAGCGTTGCTTATAAAGCAATGAAACCATCCCGCCCATGGAATAGCCGGCCAGATCAAAGTGCCACCAACCCAGGTGGTCCACCAGCGATCCTATATCATTGACCAACTCATTCACGGTAAACGGATGTTCTTCGCCGTCAGGATAACGCGTATTACCGGTACCCCGCTGATCAGGAATCAGAATTTCATCCCACTGTGTCAGCATCATGGCAATCGCTGACCAGGTGTCCTCTCCGGCCACCCCCGCACCATGTAACAGTACAAGACGGCGAGGAGCCCCCTCACCGGCTTTCTTATAAAGCTGATAACTAACCTGCTGATCAGAAAGGTTAAGCTGGTGCTGAGTAATCTTATATGGGTGCTTCATCATGAATTAGGCGTTCTAGTCAGGTTGCGAATTAAAACATCGATATTATCCTGTTGTGCGTGAGAATTCCCCCTCCCACACTGACTAAAAGAGAAATATCAGCGTTCCACCTCGCTTTAAGTCTAATGGCTCGCTACAATCCATTTTTGAGCCATCCTGTATATCGTTTTTTGTAGTTACATCAGGCAGGCAACCTCTAACGGCCTATCTTATCTAAGCAAGGCAAGTATTAAGGGTTATCGGGTGTATAGACTTTTCCCACTCCCATATCTGGCACACAGCACTCTCTATTTCGAACGCATCCGTCATCTGCCTGCGCCGGTCTATCTCGACAGCGGAAAACCAGCGGGGCGTTATGGCCGCTACGACATCATTGCCGCTAATCCCACTGTTAAACTGAGTTACAGCGATAAGCTCACCCGCATTACCCGTGACACCGGTGAAGAGAAACTGAGCGGAAACCCATTCACGCACCTGCAAGCGGTGTTTGAACAGTATCAGCAACGCTCTCCTGCGCCTAAAGAGCCAGCAATAAAAGCACTGCCATTCTGTGGTGGTCTGCTGGGTTACTTCTCCTATGACTTAGGCCGCTGTCTTGAAGCCCTGCCTGATGAGACCCTGTGCGATATTGATCTGCCTGACATGCAGGTAGGTATCTACAGCTGGGCTGTCGTGGTTGATCACCTGAAACAACAAACCGTCCTTGTGACCTCTCCCCTGGTCGACGAAACAGACGCTCAGCACTATCTAGCGCTGCTTCAATCTCCCCCGGCAAAAGGGAATGATGACTTCACGCTCAAATCACGCTTCAAGAGCAATATGTCTGAGTCAGAGTATTACCATTCGCTCAGCCGTATCAGCGACTACATTCAGGGTGGCGATTGCTACCAGGTTAACTTTTCACAGCGTTTTACGGCAGAGTGCCAGGGAGACCCCTGGAGCGCGTACAAACAATTGCGTGAACACGCCCCGACACCCTATTCCGCCTTCATCGAAACCGAATCAGGTGCAATACTGTCGCACTCACCCGAACAGTTTCTTGAAGTCGATAAAGGGCGCGTTACCACTAAACCGATCAAAGGCACCCTGCCCCGGGGAGCCAACCCGGCAGAAGACGCACAGCTAAAACTTGCACTCCATGACAGTGAAAAAGATCGCTCTGAAAACCTGATGATAGTCGACCTGATGCGTAATGATGTCAGTAAAGCCTGCGAGCATGGCAGCGTCAGAGTACCTAAACTGTTTGCTGTAGAATCCTACGCCAATGTTCATCACCTGGTCAGCACCATCACCGGTAAGCTTTCCAGCGACCAGAACCCACTCAGTCTTCTCGAGCACAGTTTTCCCGGTGGCTCTATCACCGGCGCGCCCAAGATTCGCGCGATGGAGATCATTGAAGAACTGGAACCCCACCGCCGCTCCATCTATTGCGGCTCGATCGGCTACCTGAGTTTCTCAGGCAAACTGGACACCAGCATCACCATCCGCACGCTGATCTGCCAGAACGATAAGATTCACTGCTGGGCTGGTGGCGGCATCGTCGCTGACTCCATCACAGCAGATGAATATCAGGAAACTTATAACAAGGTGAACAACTTGTTACATGGGCTGGAAAAGACGATGAAAGACAATAAAAGCAGTAGCTAGACCGCCGCTTCGCGGCTAGCTAGTTGTTAAACGCGACTGCGTCGCTTGCTATAAAAAACACTGATTCAGTGGAGATAATAAATTGAGGGGGCAAGAAACAGATATGCCCTCTTTTCCTCTGCTTTTCTAGATTGTTAAAAGCGGCTTAAGCAGAGACAGTATTTATGAGAACCGTTTCCAGATAAGCTTTGTTTCATAAACATTCCCTGAGGGGGATGTTTCAGGTGCTGTAGAAAGTTCGAGTTCATTTTCATTGATGAATCGAATACTGCGAACAAAAGTCGTCCCTATCTTTGACGGCGCAGAACAAAATTCAACAAAGTGATGTATTTCATCCCCCTTTACTTCCCATTGGCCAGCATAGGAAAAGAACAAGTCGGCTTGTTTTGATGCGTTTACACCCTCTTTTTTCCAGCATGGGTCCATTAGAAATGCAGACATACGCCCATCATTCGTATATTGAATCTGGCCTGACGGCGGATCGCCAAATGTTTTAGATGCGATACCGTTCCGAGATTGAACCGAAGAAAACAGTGACCACGCACCGACTAATTTATTTTCATTCATAGCTTTACTCAAACATTTGTTGTTGATTCAAACATAAGGGGCAAGACTTATAACGCCGAGTTAACGGGCTGGAAAACCGCGCAGCGGTTTGGAAGTCCAAGCCTGCTTGCTGGCTGAAGTTGAACGCCTTGTTATGAGCGTGTTCAAACACCTTGCTACTCTTTAAATTTCTTAATTAGAAGTTCGACTGGCATATTGCCCACTGCTGGAATTATTTCATTATAAGCATGCCATGTTGTAGTTGGAGAGTCTGTATCACTCATAAACAGTAATATTGATGCAGACCGGTTCTCATCATTGCTCAGAGGGTAATAGTTCGCTTTAGGATAAAGTTGGCCGACTTTGAGGTCGGTGGAGGCGCTTGAAGGCTTAGTGTAGATATTAGAAATTGATGCCAATCTAACATTATCTTCACCCTCAGAGAATCTAACTACGATGATTGCAGATGAGGCCTTTATTTTTCCTTCTTCGGTAAGGCTATTCCATATTTCAAGTTTTTTATTTATATCGGCAAGGTCATTACTGAAATAGTTTAAACCAACATATCCCGCAATGAATATTGCTGTAATAAAGCCTATCCCAAAGATAAGCCCTTTCAGGAGAGTCTTAATCATTATTTACCTCGAAGCTCATAACGCCTAGCCTAGTGGTGAGGAGCGCAGCGACGATCCACTACAGCGACTTGTTAAATGTTTGCCTGCTAATTGCCACATAGAGATTGGCTTATCTTTTTAGTGGCGGCCTCAATTTCTTTATCGAAAATAGTACTACTTGAACCACTGAATGGAAAAGCCAAGATATACGACTTTTCTTTGGTTAATCCATCGATCGAAGTGAATGCCTCAACCGTTGCGTACTTTCCATGCCAAGAATAAGTTGAAGCCACAGGAGTAATACAGTCACCTCGTTGGTATTTAGGCGAGCTATCTTTTGCCCACGTAACTACCGATAGCTGGAGCAATATCCCTATGATTAGCAATTTACTCACCGAACTCTCCATGACATTTAACGCCCAAAGCAGCGGCGCGCGTTAGCGCGTCCAGCCCAAAGGGCGATGCTGCCTTTGCTTGTTAAGCATTTAGCCGCTGACTGATTTATAAAGTATGTCACCATACCCCCAAACAACTGTACCCAAAACGATTAGTACTACATTACTCACGTTTGCAATTTTTTCGACTGGCTCAATATAAGTGTCAGATATTTCCTGTTCTGCCTCAAGGCGATACGGTGACTGCTTATGGACAATGCTACATTGTTGCACCCACTTGTGATGCCTCTTGATTCTATTTAGAAGCCACAACTCTGAAAGCGCCGCAGTTATAGCAACAAGGGAGCCGGACCGAGAAAACCAGTTCGTAGTATTAATTAATTCCAGAACATTTAACTGCCAAGATACGACCAGCAGAAAAATACAGATACACCATGTAAGTATGCACTTGTTTCTAATTTCTTTGGGAAAAGCTAATTCCAATGCTCAGTGTTCCTTTGATGCTTAACGCCGCGTTAACGGGACGGAAAACTGCGCAGCAGTTTGGAGTTCCAGGCCAGCTTGCTGGCCGAAGTTGAACGCCTTGTTAGCAGTTGGTTAGTGCTGCAAAACTTGATGAACGATTTCATGAACACGCTCCATTGTAATGCCCGACTGCTGCTCTTTTGATAAAGGGTGGTCAGATGGCTCCAGAGAAACTAGTGGGACTTGCCCAACAGGCTGAGATTGAACACTGGTTTTCAGTGTGCATAGTTTCTGGGTAGCAGGGGAGATTAGTCATTAACCACCCAAAATATGCTTCGCAGTTTTCCCTTCCTTCTGACTCCCAATGCTCGCTCATATGGTCAAAACTCTGCTCGCTTAATGAAACCCAAACCGACCATATAAAGGGTTCATCTGCTCCAGCAACTGGAAGCTCTATGTGACCTCGAACAAAAAAGTGCTCACCATCAACGATACACTGATCAGAGTTTTCTTCGACTCGCACCGAAAGCTCTTCAGGGGCAACCATAAGAGTTGCAGGAGAACCGCTGCCAAAGCACATGGGTACAGGGCCTAGATCGCAGTTACATACTTTACATTTGCTCATAATTTAATACTGCTAACGTCGCAATAAAATGCAAGCGTTAGCGAGTCCAGCCCACGTCTTTTGTGGGCGATTTTTCATTGCCTTGTTATGTGTTTTCATTACTGCGTACTTTGTTATAAACCACAGGTACAAATAAGGAGGCTATTGATATGATAAAGCCTACACTCATGCCCCATAAACCAACTGGGTGAAACACTCCGAGAGATAATAAAGCGACCCATGAAGCAACCAAAATAGCCAAAGTGAAAACCGCTATTTTGATCCTGCTACTTTTGTCGCCAGCTCCACCGCGAGACCAGAGCACAAGAATGACTGAGGCTAAAGCACTCAAAATAAACAGTGGTATTCCTGCACTCATAATTATCTACATGACCTCATGACACATAACGCAAAGCTAAGGGGCAAGCTGCGCAGCAGCTTGTCCCGTGAAGGCCGTATGCGGCCGGAACGTACTTGAGCAATTTGTTAGGTGGCTATGCATCAGAATCATCACTGAAATCGGCAGAACCGTAAACAATAGGGCGCCCTCTTAAGGCACTTTGCAGCAAGCACATGTTACAGACTGCGTATAAAAAGCAACCTGCAGAAATAAGTGGCAACAATAAAAACTCAACCCATGAATTTGACGAGAAAATTGTGTAATGCCATGAAGCAAAGCCGATAAAACATATTAGGGTGGTAACCAAACCATATTCTAAGAAAATGCAAAATAACATGCCAAATATGGATAGATAATATGTATCTGAGTCTGCTTCAGCAAAGAGAAAGTATAAAAATGAAGCCAGCCCTAAAATTGATAGCACCACAGCTTTCATATACAGACACCTAACGCCTCAATAAATGGCGCGCAAAGCGCGTCCAAGCGAAGCGATTTAATTGACTTGTTATATTAAGACCGTTCATCAAACATTGTCTTAGTAACTGGTCTAAGAGAAGAGCTATCTGACATGACAAAAGCTACGCCAGTATGGTACATACTCGTTAAATTCTTAGAGTATCTGAAGTAGTAAGTTTTACCTGACTCGAACTCCCCTTGTAAATTTCCGCTCTCACGGCCAGGTGCAAATACCACGGATTCTCTTGAAGTAAGGGTGTGACTCCCAGGCTCGACAATGAATCGTACAAACTGCCCTGTACCGAGTTTGTCGACCAACTTACCATCTACGAAGAAAAAAGGTTTTTCAGGGTTCATAGAATGATAAGCAACATCTGTTCGATATATATAAACAACAGATGCGTTGCTTTCATTTAACGTCGATGAAGGAACATATGGACTTGTTGATGCGCAACCAGATAATAAAAGAATAATTAATGTAGAGATTAGTAATTTCATTTCCACTCCTTGGTAATATAACATTTTAATACTACGCCGGCGCATATGCATGCCGAGCTAAAGTCACAAAAGGAATGATAACTATCAGATCTTAGAGAGGAAATTATGAACATTGCGATCTCCTTTAAGACAAAAACGAGAATGCGCATATGCATTCTTTACCCGGCATGCTATCTCACCAGCGTTTTTTACCTATCCCTTTGTATTTCTATCGTTTTGCAAAACTTACTCAGCAGCAAAACGAGCCTTTATCTAACGATAAAACGAGCATAACTGCTGGAAGAGACAAAATATACTGTAAATACAAACAGTTTTCTTTCAGCGTACTTAACTTAAACGGTTGCTGATAAAGCGATTAAAACGGCTCCTTCAAGCCACCAGCAAGTCACGCTTTTTTGTGACGTTCGAGCAACGATCAATAGCCTTTAAAGACTAAAGGGATCATAGCCCTTTAATTACTCACCCCTTTGCAAAGATTTATTTACTTGTATCAGCGACAAACTCTATCAGCTTTAACTGTAATTCATCCGCCGTCTCTGCAAAGCCCTTTGCTTTATGCAGCTCGATAACACTTTCAGCCGTACATAAACAATTAGGGCGTTGGTTACGTCTTAGCTTATATATTGATTCAATGGATGTTTCGATTTTTACTTTAGGAAGGTCTTTAAGATACGGACTTTTATTGTATATTTTTTGTGCTTCTTGCCACGTACCGTCTATGACAATATAACTTTCAAAATCACATTCCGCAGAGACGGCTTTGCTATCATCAGTTGGATAAAGCAATGCAACTTTACCTTTTTCTATTGCTTCCATTATTCCAGAATCTGGATTTTTCCTTTCCCAGATAACAACGCTTGCGTTTTCTCCCAGCACGTCAGCAACCAAAGATCCTGTATTGGTCTTTTTAGACACCTCTCGCTGGTGAGTTAAGAGAACTATATTCATATATTTAGGGGGAATTACCTTCCAATTATTGATTTAACGCCGTAAATCACGGCGAAGAGCACACAGTGCCACAATCCGCGGCTTTGCCTTTTTTAGCTATGCCTCAAACTGTTTAATGATTGAGTTACATTTGAATAATACAAATTCGGCTGCAGCTTTGTCGATTTCTTCACCGTGAGGCCTGTTTTCTGGCCTCTTATCCACCCTAGCCTACGGACAAATGCTTTTTCGAACAACGAGCTACGACTTTTAATCTTTCTCTAGCAAGTGGCGAAGCCACGCCTGACCACTCGCAACTTACGCGTAAACCCCACTCGCTGACGGTACTTGATAATTATCATTGTTTTAATTGTGGGTATAATGAATACTCGCTTTTTGACTCATTTGACCTGTCAGTATCAGTGTACAGAATCCGACAACAGTAGAGCTGTGAAACATCCTTCACCCTCTTGCGCTCAGGCCTTAGCCGCCGGTCATTCGAGAAAAAGCACGGAAGTAGATGATCATTTGTTAGAGTACGGAATTCTAAGGATAACAGCGGTTTGATCAATTCGGTTTTTTTGGTTCTATCCCAGAATGCAGCATTGCTAATAGCAATGCTGTTTATCTATGACTTTATCTCTCGCCAGTGGGATACAGAAAACCAGCGCCTCAGAGACCTGGTCACAGGCGTCATTGCTGGCTTGGTAGTCACCATCATCATGTTGACATCATGGCAATACGAAGAGGGTATCATCTTTGATGCCCGCTCTGTCTTACTGGGTGTCTCAGGCCTCTGTCTTGGTGTAATACCCACGTTTATTGCTATATTGATGGCCGTCGTCGTCAGAATCTTTTTAGCCGGAGACGGTGTTATTCCAGGTATCGGCATTATTGTTTCGTCAGGAATTATTGGCGTGCTCTGGCGTACATACCGACTTCCGAAAGGCTTAGTAAAACTCTCACTTACAGAACTGTGGTGCTTTGGCTTCGCTCTTCAGTTCGCATATTTTGCTTCAGTATTTTTATTCCCTCTCGACAAGGCGTTACAGATTTTTGAGCTTATCCTCTTACCGGTTTTAATCCTGTATCCACTCGCAACAATGATGCTCAGTTATCTGTTTATAGATCGTTTAAAGCAAGCACAGCTGTCCAAAGCATTGGTTCTCAGCGAAGAGCGCACGAAGGGACTTTACTATCATGCCCCTGCGGCTATTTGGGAGGAGGACTGGTCAGCAGTGAGTAACGCTCTGAAAAATATCCAGCGCGACCACCCTGCTGTTTCTATATCCGAATACTTTAAACAGCATCGAGACCAGGCCTGGGAGCTGGTTAGCTCAATTAAAATAGTCGGCGTAAATGACGCGGCGCTAAAACTCTCAGGTGCTGCATCGAAAGACCAGCTGACCGATGGTATAACTCAATTTTTTGATCAGTCCACCATTGAGCAGTTTATTGACGTCATTGAGACCTTTGCTCAGGGCGAGCAGGTCAAAGAGTGCGAATCCATTTTTGTCGATTTGAACGGTGAGCGACGATGGATTGAAGTTCGTCATGCCCTTATGCCTGGCTATGAAGATTCGATGGGCATTGTGTTAATTACCACGCTGGACATTACCAGCCTAAAGCAAAAAGAAGATGCATTGCGACTCTCCTCTTCCGTATATGAGAATAGTCAGGAAGCGATGAGTGTAACGGATGAGTCGGGCACTATATTGAGCGTCAACGCGGCTTTTTCAACAATCACAGGCTACTCTCAAGAGGAAGTACTGGGAAAAACCCACAGTATTTTGAAATCCGGCAAACATGACAAACGCTTCCATCAAAAGATGTGGCATGAAATTATTACGACAGGACGTTGGGAAGGTGAGATATCAAATCGGCGTAAAAATGGTGAGATATACGCCGAATGGCTATCAGTTAACACTATTTGCGATGAGAACAACCAACCCTATCGGCGCATCGCGCTCTTCAGTGATATCTCACAGCGTAAAGCGTCTGAAAGCTTGATAGAACGACAAGCAAATTTTGATAATCTTACCGGCCTGCCTAACCGGCGCATGTTTATTGAGCATTTGAATCGCCAAATAGATCTTGCTCTCATACTAGAAGATCCAATCCAGCTGTTACTGATCGATTTAGATCGCTTGACTGACATTAATGACAGCCTCGGATACCTTGTGGGTGATGAACTGATAAAACAATCCGCGGTAAAAATTCAAGATTGCCTGCAGGCTCCCCATTTGGTGGCACGTATTGCGGGGGATGTATTTGCGGTTATTCTGCCCGGCGAAGAGCGTCAGGATGAAATAGATCGTATTGTAGAATGCATTCAGGCAGCACTGGCAACCGCATGCGAAATCGACAATCATAATATCTATCTGACCAGCAGCATCGGCATCGCCGCTTTCCCGACCCATGCCTCTACTTCTGAAGTATTGATTCAATGCTCTAATCTGGCGCTGGAGAACGCAAAACAACAAGGCCGTAATCAACGCAGTCATTACGTACCGCTAATGAAGCAATCCACGCAATATAAGTATGCAGTGAGCACCGACTTGAGAAAGGCACTGGCCTCCGATCAGTTTCGTCTCTTCTATCAGCCGATCATTGATTTAAAAACACAGAATGTACATAAAGCCGAGGCATTGATCCGTTGGTACCACCCAGTGCAGGGGATCATCAGCCCGGCTGACTTCATTCCTGTGGCAGAAGCGACGGGAGCGATTATTGAGATAGGTAACTGGGTATTTACTGAGGCCGTAAAACAGGTCGAGTCCTGGCGCGAAACGATTGCCTCTGACTTTCAAATAAGCATCAACAAGTCACCGATTCAATTCAAGAGTGAGGACGTTCATCTATCAAACTGGTTTGACTATTTAGCCCAACACGGGCTATCGGGCGAGGCCATTGTGGTTGAGATGACCGAAGGATTATTGATGGATTCAGGCCCTGTTGTCGCGAGTAAATTGTTTGCCATGAGTGATGCAGGCATGCAGATTGCCCTGGACGACTTTGGTACCGGTTACTCCTCACTTTCGTATATCAAAAAATACGACGTGGATTACCTCAAAATTGATCAAGCCTTTGTCAGCAACTTAACCGCTGAGAGTGATGATTCCGCCATCTGTGAGTCAGTTATCGCCATGGCGCATAAACTCGGCATCAAAGTGATTGCCGAAGGGATTGAAACTAAAGAGCAATTGGAATTGCTGACTCAGTGGGGCTGTGACTATGGTCAGGGTTATTACTTCTGTAAACCGATACCTGCCGATCAGTTTGAGCAGAAATATGCAGGTTTAAAAGCTGATCAGGACTACTAAGACGCCAACACGGGCTCGCACAATCACTTAATACAGCCCAGACTCTCCCCTGACCTATCCTCCTTCTCGGCCTTCTCTTCGGGACCGGCTAATTTAAAAAATCATATCTGCCGATACAGCGCCGCTGCAAGTATGCCCAAAGCAATCGCTGGCAGTGGTTTTTTAATCAGCAATATAGTGATTGCTGTGGTCAATAACGCTAACCGAGCGCCGTTATCACCGCTCAGCGCCAATGGCGCAAGCAGTGCTATCAGAACAGAGCCGGACATGGCGCTAATAAACTGTTTTACTCTGTAGCTAATGGGTACGTATGACATTACATAAACACCACCCCAGCGGGTTATCAATGTCACAATCGCCATCACCAGCACGATGATCAGGACACCGAAGCCAGTCGTTTCAACCATCACTGCTCTTCCCCATCCATACGGCGCCTAAAATCCCCCCCGCTAAAGCGCCAATAACCACATGGCTGTTGGCTGGCAGGTACCAGTATGCCAGCAGCGATGCGACCGCAGCGACTATCCAGATGATGATAATGCGCAGATTTTTTTCACCCCCCAATACCATCGCCAACAGAAAGCAGCCCATGACCATATCCAGTCCCAGACTGACCGGGTCCTGAATGGCGCTGCCAAAATAGATACCCAGCCATGTACCCAGTATCCAAAAAAGCCAGATCGCAATACCGCCCCCGAATAAAAGCCCCATAGCAGGCTCTATGCGATTGAAGGCTTGCATCGACATCGCCCAGTTAGCATCTGTGACAAACAACATCACACCATAACGTTTTACCGGAGGAAGATGACATAACCAGGGATACAAGGTAGCACCCATCAACAAGTGCCGGGCATTGATGGCGAATACCGTCATAGCCAGGGGAATAATAGCTATCTGTGCTCCCCAGAGTTCCAGCGCAGCAAATTGTGACGCCCCAGCAAAGACAAATGCACTCATCGCAATGATTGAAGGATTATCCAGACCGACCTGAGTCGCAGCCAACCCAAAAGCCAGCCCGAACACCGCAACAAAAAGAGAAATCGGCACCAACTGTTTAAAGCCAGCCCATATATTCTGGTGATTTAATTCATGCAAATTCGCATCAGAATCTGACAAATACTACTCCCTCAACAACACTATTTACGCCCAGATTTCCTGTAATAGATAGATACAGGCTGAGGTAATGATTGCAAATTTCATAAGCAATTAAACAAACTAACTCTTCAAAAATAACAGACAAAAAATATATAAAATCAAAAAGTTAACCAAGCACAGTTAAAGCAAACTATTACATCTATAAATAACCTGTCATCCTATATTTTCTTTCGTCGTAGTGCTCGACCGACTCCCTGAAGAAGCTTCGTGATTTTGATGGCGGCCGACTCTTTTCTGAGAAGCGAAAGAACCGTTTACAAACGATCAACAATTCCTGCACATGCTCGCTGGTCTCTTCATTTATACTCAATGTTAGCTCGACCAGGACGGGTGATTACCGAGACAAGTGATGATATATGAAACTATGATATTAGCATCTAATTAAGCTATTCTTTTCTCGTGCTATCGCACTCAAGCCATTAACTGATGCAGCCCCCTTCAACGGCTTAAGTTTTCTTAATACAAGCCTTAGCCAGCTTCTCATGACAGGACGATATATTGATGCCATCAACACGGAAAGATCAAATTCAAGCACTGCTTAAAAGCCTTGAAAACGGTAATACTGAAGCGGTAGCGGTTGTGAATGAAGCCAAATATATTCAGCACAACCCTGAGACTCATGAAGGCAGTGAGGGGCTGGCGGCCCTATTCAAACGAATTTCAAAAACCTCACCCCGGGTCAATATTGTACGTATTTTTGAAGATGGTGATTATGTATTTGGTCATACTGAATATGATTTCGCCAACTCCAACATTGGCTTTGAGGTTTTTCGTTTTGAAGATGGCCAGGCGGTAGAGCATTGGGACAACATTCAAAAACGGCAAGGCCCTAATGCATCTGGTCACAGTATGGTTGACGGGGAAAGCGAGTTAACTGATCGTCATCTGACCGAGATTAACCGGGAGATGGTGAAATCTTTCGTTGAAAACATTCTGATTAAACGACAACTGGATAAGCTGGATAACTACCTTTCTGATGGCAAACTAACGCAACACAGTCCCTATTTAACGGATGGTGCAGAGTCGCTTAGCTCAGCCCTGAACTTTAAATCAGAACAGGGCTATACCCTGAGATATGATCGCCTCCACCGAATATTAGCAGAGGGCAATTTTGTCCTGACTGTCAGTGAAGGCTCCAGAGAAGGCAATCACTCATCATTTTATGATCTGTATCGTGTCGCAGAAGGCTGTATCGCTGAGCACTGGGATACCGTTGAAACAGTACCGCCGCGCAGTGAATGGAAAAATAACAACGGCAAATTCTGACTGTCATTAGCCCACTGACAGAAACAAAAAAAGGCTGATGTATAAACATCAGCCTTTTTCTTTATGCCTTCAACTCAGGCTAACTTTGCAATCAAGATTAAAACTGCCGTGCTTTCCAGTGATAAATCACGGGCTAATGCGAAGCTGATTCGGACAAATTAGAGCGAAAGGTCCCGATTACTGGCTTTGATAAACTCTTTCTTCAGATCTTCAAAGGTCTGCACCGCTGGAAACTGCGGGAATTCATCAATTACGTTCTGCGGCGAATGAAACAATACCCCGGCTTCAGCCTGAGTCAGCATCGTCGTGTCGTTATAGGAATCACCCGCAGCAATCACGCGGTAGTTCAGCAGCTGAAAAGCACGAACAGACTGACGCTTAGGGTCTTTCTGACGCAGGGTGTAGTCAGTAATGCGACCACTCTCGTCCACTTCCAGTTTATGGCACAGCAGAGTCGGATAACCCAACTGCTTCATCAATGGTGCGGCAAACTCATAGAAGGTATCTGACAGGATCACGACCTGGAAACGCTCACGCAACCAATCGATAAATTCAACGGCACCTTCCAGAGGAGACAGACGATCAATAGTCGCCTGAATTTGTGGCAGTGTCAGTCCATGTTCATCCAGGATACGCAGACGCTGCTTCATCAGCACATCATAGTCAGGAATATCACGGGTAGTCGCTTTAAGCTCTTCGATTCCGGTTTCTTCAGCGAAAGCGATCCAGATCTCAGGGATCAGTACACCTTCCAGGTCAAGACATGCGAGTTCCACAAGCGACTCCAGTATTTTTAGTTATTTAGCAAAAAGCGCTATCAAATTATGTGCGCCAGATTCTACCGGATTGAAGCACTACTCAACAAGTAGCTGATATAGCTATAAGCAAGCCCCCTGCACATAGCTCGCTTTTGGAGAACAGGTTTTGAAGATTTTTTGAATCGACCCTCTGCCAGGAAATGCAGCTACTCTGCTAGTAAAATGCGAAAACGTTAATTTCTGCTCTGATCGTTCAGATACACACTTGGGTACGTAGCATTGATCATCTGGGCTTCGAGTCTTACTTCAGCCTACGAACTCAATTTAGCTTATTCTAGCGGCTAACAGCCGCAATGCGACGTTCTAGCAACTTTATTAACCTTCAGGCTTATATCGACTCATATCGTCAGCATAATCTTCGGTCCAGTCACCTGCTCCTTCAAAGATACGATGCTCTTGCGGCAGAATAATCCAGGGGAGTTTTCGTTTAACCCAGATATGCGCACTTACCTCCACGCTCTCGGGGTTGTCTAAAGTACCGGCATAGAGTGTCCTGATACGCGGGCGAGCTGAGTTCTGTGCAAACAATGCCGAGCCGCAGGCGGTACAAAACCAGCTTGTCAGTTCATTGCCCGAATCTGCCACCCTGACTCTGCTAGCGGCATTCCCCTGAGAGATAGCCAGCGCTTCAGCCGGTACCTGCATACAGAGATTAAAAGCGCTCGACGAAAGCTTCTGGCAGGCACGGCAATGACAGGTATAAGCGACGAAAGCCGGCTTTGTCAGCTCGTACTTCACCTGACCGCACTGACACTCCCCTTGCATTGGGTTGACCATGATTCAGAACCTCTATTACTTGGAGTCTAATTGGCTAAGACGGATAACGATCTCACTCTCGCATATTTTTACATCTCCCTCCAGACGTATTCTGGCTCGATGTTAAGCGAGAAACAGCGTCGCTAGCCTTCCTATTTTCCAATAAAATAATTAACATGCTAATTAAATAAGCTCTTATCAAAATAAAACGGCCTTCATACCCTGAGAGGCGCTTGTAGGAAGAAGATGTTTAAACCTCAATCGATTTCAGTCATTATCATTCTCGCAGCAGCCGTTGCACTGGGGCCTCTGTCGACGGACATGTATCTGCCGAGCCTGCCAGGGTTGACTGCGGTATTTGATACGACGATCGATCGAGTACAGGTAACACTTTCCGTCTACCTTTATGGATTTGCCTTCGCTCAATTAGTCTACGGCCCTTTGGCGGACCGTTTTGGCCGAAAACCCATCATGCTCGGCGGACTGATACTGTTCATTTTCAGCTCTATCGGCTGCGTTCAGTCAACCACCATCGACGAGCTGATAGTGTTTCGCTTCCTTCAAGCCCTTGGCGCTTGCGGTGGACAGGTACTGGCCCGAACCATGGTGCGTGATATTCATGGCCCCGTTAATGCCGCTAAAGCGCTCTCAATGATGGGGAGTATTATGGCGCTTGCACCGGTGATAGCCCCGATTATTGGCGGCTGGATGATTCTCTGGTTTGAATGGACCTCTACTTTTATCTTCCTCACTATCTACGGTGTTTTAATCACTATACTGATTGTGTTCAAAGTGCCCGAATCCCTGACCGCTGAAAATCGTAGCTCACTCAATCCCTGGACTATCTTAAAAAACTTCGGCTCTCTTTTAAAAAACCCTGTCTTCATGGGTTATACGCTCAGCTGTAGCTTCATTTTCTCCGGCTTGTTTGCGTTTCTTTCAGGCGCCCCTTTCGTCATCATCGACTACTTTGGGTTTCCAGCGGAACACAGTGGTATCTTCTATGCTATTGCCTCCTGCGGTTTTTTAACCGGCACTATCATTGCCCAGCGCATCGGTTCTCGAGTGGGTATTAATGGCGTTATTAAACGCGGCTCATTATTTGCTGTTGTTGCTGGAATAACGATGCTCATTCCCGCCCTGCTTAACTTCCACAACCTCTGGCTAACAGCGCTAACTCAGATCATCTATATGATCGGTGTCGGTATGATAATGCCCCAGGCGATGGCAGGCGCACTGATACCTTTCCCTAAAATAACCGGCACCGCTTCTTCCCTGCTGGGTTTCACCCAATCAGTAATCGCCGCCACTACCGGTATGCTGGTCGGGCATTATCATAGCGGCACACCAACCACCATGGCAGTGACGATTGCGTTAATGGGAAGCCTTTCTCTGTTGTGCTTCGTGCTACTGGTTAAACCCTCAATAAGCAAAAACTAACTTTGGCCTGAACCCAACATCAAAGTTTTATTAAGGGTTTATCTTTACGAATATTCATGTGAAAGTAACGCCTGTTGTACGACTGTTCGCTACTCTATTGGTATCTTTTCGCTGGAGAATATTTATGTTGATCTATCCAAACTCATCGTGCTTGCTGGTTGTTGATATACAAGAGAAACTGGCCCCGGCGATACACGAGTGCGAAACAGTCGTTGCAAACGCACGCTGGCTGGTGGAAGTCGCAAAGCTGGCTAATGTTCCTATCCTGACTTCGGAGCAATACCCTAAAGGCTTAGGAAGGACCGTTAAGGAACTTCGCGATGTGCTCCCTGAAGATAGCTATATGGAAAAGCTCCATTTCTCCTGTATGTCTGATCCTGGCTGTAACGAGAAGATCAATAGCATTCGCCCTAATCAGGTGGTCATTGTCGGCATGGAGTCTCATGTTTGTGTACTGCAGACCGCTATCCAGATTAAACAGCAGGCCCGCGAAGTGTTTGTCGTAGCTGACTGTGTTTCTTCTCGCAACCCAGCAGATAAGGCGATGGCCCTCGAGCGAATGCGTCATTGTGGCATTCATATTGTAACCAAAGAGATGGTTGGCTTTGAGTGGATACAGACAGCAGGTACCGATCAGTTCAGAGAATTCAGTATCAACTACGCGCGTTGATATAGCTGTACGGATTAGATACTGCTACACCCGCTAAGCCACCGTTTGATACGGTGGCTTTTTTATATTTTGCGTATTCACTTAAAGACTATAGCTTTACCCGCTCAGAAAGATCGGCAGCAGCCCCTTGAATAATATCAACCAGGCTGACGGCTGCTTTAGACAGAGGGTAACGTTTGCGGGTTAAAATCCCTACCGGCCGTGACATAACCGGCGTATCAAGTTCTCGGCATATAGCACCTGATTCACGCATCTGCTGAATACAGAGAGAAGGAACGGCGCTCACCCCTAACCCGGTTGCCACCATCCGGCCAATAGTGGCCAATTGATGCGTTTCAAATTCAGGCAATACCTGTAAGCCCAACTGCCGCAACTTAGCTTCGATCAATAAACGGATACTGGACGGCCGCTGCAACGCGATAAAATCGTTGTCTAACAGCGCCTGCCAGGCCACCCTTTCCTGAAGAGCTAACGGATGATCCGGATAGACAACCGCTACGAACCGATCATCAAATAACGGTGTAAAACTCAGATCATCAAACCGACCCGGATCGAAGGTTACACCGACCTCAACCTGCCCGTTTCTTACCATATCTACGACATCTTCAGCGATAACGTCATTCACTGTCACGCTTACATTAGGATAGAGCGAACGATAATCGCTGATAATACCCGGCAGTAAACTACTTGCAAATGACGGCATCGCAGCTAATACCACCCGCCCACGATTCAGTGCAAAGCGCTGCGTCAGATCGTCAAGTGCAGCATCATAATCATGAATCATCTTCTGTGCGACCGGATAAAACTCTTCACCCTCAGGCGTCAGTGCAATTGCTCTGGTCGTCCGGCTGAATAATGCACCGCCCGCCTCCTCTTCAAGGTTTTTAATCGTAATACTCAATGCTGGCTGGGACAGATGCACCTGAGCACAGGCTTCAGTGAAGCTCTGCGTACGGGCAACTGCGACAAAAGCTCTTAACTGCTTCAGGGTAATATTGGCCATTTCACGCTATCCAACTAAATCACAATCAACCTATATATAAACAAATTTTATAAATAGTTTAAATCATTAAATTTGCTAAATAATACAACCTATAAGAGACTAAACCTATTCGCAAAACAGGTATCCGGTGTTCCGGGAACGGAATTGTCCCAGCCGGATGCCAACTATAAAGCGTTTAAAAAAGTGCAGGTCTAAGATAACAAAACCAAAAAAGCGGAGTTACACCGATGTCAGGTTTCAATAAAGTTGTAAACAGCTATGAAGAAGCGATGGAGGGCCTTGAAGATGGCATGACAGTCATCGCCGGGGGTTTCGGCCTTTGTGGTATTCCAGAAAACTTGATCGCACAGATCAAGACTATGGGCACCAAGGAGCTAACCTTTGTCTCTAATAACTGCGGTGTCGATGGCTTTGGTCTGGGCATCCTGCTTGAAGATCGTCAGGTCAAAAAGATGATCTCTTCCTACGTCGGTGAAAACGCACTGTTTGAAAAACAGTTGTTAGCAGGTGAGCTAGAGGTTGAACTTACACCTCAGGGCACTCTGGCTGAGAAAATGCGTGCGGGTGGTGCAGGTATTCCAGCATTTTATACAGCTACTGGCTACGGCACTCCCGTCGGCGATGGCAAAGAAGTTCGTGAATTCAGTGGTCGCAAGTACATTATGGAAGAGTCCATCACCGGAGACTTTGCCATTGTAAAAGGCTGGAAGGCTGATACTTACGGCAACGTGGTTTACCGTGATACCGCACAAAACTTCAACCCAATGGCAGCAACAGCTGGCAAGATTACGGTGGTAGAAGTGGAAGAAATTGTCGAGCCTGGTGAATTGAACCCAGCCGAAATTCACACACCTGGCATCTATGTCAATCGTGTGATTAAAGGCAGTTTCGAAAAACGTATTGAGCAGCGCACTGTGCGTCAGGGCTGATACGACACTCCGGTAAACATATTTAATTTCGGATAGCGGCAGAATTGCGCTATCAGGAAGAAGAGGAAAGACAATGGCACTCTCACGTGAACAGATAGCACAGCGTATTGCCCGCGAATTACAAGACGGTTTTTACGTTAACCTGGGTATTGGTATCCCAACGTTGGTGGCTAACTATATTCCGGATGGAATAGAAGTAATGCTGCAATCAGAAAACGGCTTACTCGGAATGGGTCCCTTCCCTACCGAAGATGAAATCGATGCGGATATGATTAACGCGGGTAAGCAAACCGTTACCGCAGCCACTGGCGCATCAATATTCTCATCTGCTGAATCTTTTGCAATGATTCGTGGCGGCCATGTAGACCTGACCGTACTAGGTGCATTTGAAGTCGATGTAAACGGCAACATCGCTTCCTGGATGATTCCCGGCAAACTAATCAAAGGCATGGGCGGCGCAATGGATCTGGTAGCCGGTGCTGATAACATCATCGTCACCATGACCCACGCATCCAAGCATGGCGAATCTAAACTTCTGACAGAGTGCTCACTGCCGCTGACAGGTTCCGGTTGTATCAAGAAGGTACTCACCGATCTCGCCTATATGGAAATTAAAGATGGCGCGTTCCATCTGAAAGAGCGTGCTCCTGGCGTTTCAGTTGAAGAGATCGTATCGAAGACTGAAGGCAAGCTGGTAGTACCCGATAACGTTCCAGAGATGGTCTTCTCTTAAAGGCAGTAGCTAGTTGTTAGCGGCTAGAAAAAGCCGCCCGGTAGTGATCAACAGACTATCGTGCTAATAACAACGGTTCGACAGAAAAGGCTGATGCTTGATGCATCGGCCTTTTTTATTTGAAGATTGGTCTCAGCCTGCTTCAAGCTGACCTTTAAACGCTACAGAGTCATAGCAAGCTGAATTAGTCTGACACTTGAGTTTCGCCCCCCCCATGGTCATTCCTCCTGCAAATACTGCCCGGTACCCTTAGATAATCGTTATAAAACAACCCCAAACCCACCATTCAACTATCTGCATCAAAGGTTTACGACTAAATAGTGACTTTACGCATAGATCCTAGAATCATGATGAAATAGAATGTAAAGCTTGAATAAACTCTCCAGCATTAGGGCTTACCAGATGTATCGTGGTCTATCCGTAGGTGTGGTGTACGTACTTCTGTTGCTTTTAGCGGGTTGCTCCTCTCCTCCGAATGATCCTGTAAAAATTGGTGTCGTACTGCCTTTATCCGGCCCCTTCCAGATTTATGGAGAGCAGGGACTTAAAGGTGCGATGCTTGCTGTAGACCAGATTAACGCCTCTGGTGGCGTTCTGGGCCGCCCCCTGGAACTTATTGTTCGAGACAACCAAACTAACCCCACGCTAGCCGTTCAGCACTCTCGAGAACTGATTCAGGCAGACAATGTTTTTGCGCTAATGGGCCCCGTTAGCAGCGCTGCCCGCTTCGCCATGAGCGAAGTTGCAGAACAGCATAAAACCCCTTTACTCTATGGCATCGATTATGAGGGTCACCATTACAACCGTTATCTGATTAACTACAGTATTGTACCTGAGCACTATATCTGGCCGGTCGTCCCGTACTTAGTTAAAAACTCCGGCAAAAAATACTTTATTTTTGGCTACGATTATATCTGGCCCCATAACATGGCTGAAGAAATCAGCAGGCAGGTCGGCATACATGGTGGAGAGATCAAAGGCGTCGAATTTACTCCCTTCGATGTCACCGACTACACCCCGGTTTTCACTCGGATAAAAGCATCCGGCGCTGATAATCTCATGCTAATTCTGCCGGGAAAAGATGGGTTTAATTTTTTAAACCAGATGGCGGCCTTTGATTTTGAACGGGACATAAAAACAGTAGCTTTTGCGGCTGATGAAACTTATTTAAGCCAGGTTGAGCCTGAAGCATTGGAAGGCGTGATGACCGCGCTACATTTTTTTAGCAGTTGGTCAAATCCGGTATTTGATAAATTTGTAAAAGAGTACGGGATAAAATTTGGTAAAGACAAGCCGGTCACCTACGCAAGCAAGTCTCACTACGACCTCGTATACTTTCTAGAATCAGCGATTAAAAAAGCTGGAACTATTGAGCAGGAAAAAGTTGTCGATGCTTTTGAAGACCTTACTTTATATGCAAATGAAGCAGAAGTAAGGCTCAGACCTGATCATCATTTTGACCTGCCAATGTTTCTGGCTAAGTTCTCTGTCGGGGAGCTGAATGTTATCGAAACGCTGAATACTGTAAGCCCTAAAGACCAGCGACATAAACGATAGAATGCACTCTATACGCAGCAAAGTTTTTCTATGGCTCTTGCCATTGATATTAACGACGCTCTTTCTGGCAAAGAGTTACTATGATGTGCGAGAAGCACAGGCAACCAGCACCGTACAACAACTAGCATTGATGACAGCAACGTTGGGGGCCAGAGAGTTAGAGCATTTTTTTCACCTGCGTGAACAAGAATTTGAATTGCTCAGCTCTGCCATTAACTTGTGTGATAAAGAGAGCCACCCTTTTGAGGAAACTGTAACATCGGCCCTACGTTTAACTTCGGGGCTTTCCGCTATTATCAGTTCAGGCCCGGACGGGCTAGTCACCCATGTTCAACTCTCATCAAACCATAGTAATCGTCACGTCCTGCAAAAGAATATCAAAGGTCAGTACATTCTCCCTGAAGCTGAGTTAGATGATCTGTTTCATCGCTATCAAACATGGACCGCAAAACAAAGTACATACACAAACCAGCAAGTAGCACTACTGACAGATGAAGCAGAACTAAAAGCCCGTGGCGAGAATAATTCGGAAAGATATCGACACGTTCAGCGAAAGCTCCTGGATGTTCGGGAGCGACTCAAGTCACCCTATACTCAGGTAATTCTGGGCGGGGCCAGTCAAGCCGTCAGTCTAGGCCTGCCTTTTAATATGGATACTTATATTTTTTCCCGACCCATACTCAATTGCGACTCTGGCAACCTTGAGGGTTACTATTCTGCCTTCATGGACCGCACCTTATTAGAAGACTTCGTATACAGTTTGAAGGAAGAGCTTCTCAGTAACGGTATAGTTTTATCTGAAATTGCACTCATCAATGAGCGTTCGGGGGAGTTCCTCACTCAGAGCAGCACGCTGAATCCCGAACTATTAAAAACATTAACCCCTGAGCTTTCAGATAGCGTAAATGTCAGGCAAGACATAGAAGGTATTGCGCTTCGTTTACCGATAGAAACATCACGCACCCTGATAACTAAAACCCATGATCACATCAACAATCGTTTGCATAACCCGGAAGAACTGGCTAAGAGTGACCCTAAAAGCGGAATAAGCCTGCTCATGTATATTCCCGCAGCAGAGCTCCAGCGCCGGTGCGATCAAATCCTTGCTGAAGTCGTTATTTGGGCCTCTGTTATCGCCCTGGTATTTACATTATTGATCTTCCTGTTAGCACAAAGCATTGCCGGCCCTATTATTCACTTAACAGAACAAGCGGAATCTTTAGCCCGGGGGCAACATCGTCATAAGAGCGTCAAATCCCGTAACGATGAAATAGGCAGGCTATTGCATACGTTCGAGAATATGGCCGCTACGATTAAAACAAAAGAGAATGATTTATTCGAGCAAGCTACACACGATACGTTAACAGGCTGCGCTAACAGAAGAGCATTATTTACATATGCAGCAGAAGAGAAACGACTCGCAGAACAATCAGGAGGCAGTCTTTTTGTCTTCATGCTGGATCTGGACCATTTCAAGAATGTAAACGACTTATATGGCCATAAAACTGGCGACTACGTCTTGCTCGAGTTCGCCCAGACGGTGAGAAAACTCCTCAGAACAGAAGATAAATTTTGCCGCATAGGTGGAGAAGAATTTTCTCTATTAATAGCTGAAACAGATCTTAGCAGTGCTCGAATAATTGCTGAGAGAATAAGACAACGCGTGGAAGATTTGATTCTTACCGATCCACAGAATAACGAGTTTAAAATAACGGTGAGTATTGGTTTATCTGAATGGTTACCTACAGAAAGCTTTGACCAAGCCCTTCTACATTCTGATGAAAGATTGTATACAGCAAAAAGAGCCGGCCGAAACAGAGTGATAAGCTAGAGTATCAGAACAGGATAGCCCTTTTTTTGACATTAAATGTATAGCGTTCCCTGTTACCTCTTTTATTTCTGTGAGTTGAAATTACTACTTAATCACCCATAAAAAAAGCTACTGCAGTAAACATTAGCCTTTCAATTTTGACCATAGACAGAAGCTGAAATCGCCGCCTCAGCACTCTACTCAGGAGGCGGAAGTTGATAAAACTCATTGTTCATATACGCCGTCACATCAGCAACGTCCTCTGGGAACCAACCTACGTCGAGATTAGTATTACAGCCTTCAACCATCGCCTCGAGTTTGGCATAAGTAGTCACCTTGCGGTCACTTCGGGTAAAGAAATCAGTGTCATGGCAGGTTTCGCAGTCGATATCGGTACGATGCTCACCCTGGTAAGTCCGCTCAATTTGCACTTCATCGTACAGTTCTTTGCCCGTATCCGGGTCGGCAGCCAATACCGGCCCAGAGGCTAAACAGAATGCAGTCGCAGCAAGTAGAATTTTTTTCATAGAGTCCTCCATAGACTTTTTATTATATTGAGGGAGGCATTTATGATCTGCTTCGCTGTGCTGTTATTAACTCAGCACAACACTCCCTATCAATTCAGTACAGCAATATGGTTTACAAATACCTGAGGGTCTATGACCCCGATCAGTGTCATACCTGGCTGTAACTCGCCCGCCCTGTCATAAAAGATCAGCGCAGGTGGACCTATAACACTGTAAAGGCGATTTAACTCTTTAGCCGCCTCATCATTAGCTGTCACATCGACCTTAATACGTGAAAACCCACTCAGTCCTGCCTGTACTCTGCTATCGGCAAAGGTGACATAATCTAATTCAACACAGGAAATACACCAGTCAGCATAGAAATCCAACATTACCGGCTGTTGTTTAGACTTCGCTTCGTCGAGTAATTGATCCAGTTGTTGTTTACTGGTCACCCTGGCAAAGACCATCTCAGAAGAAGCCTGAAGCTGACCACCAGCGATACCGTTCAATGGCTTTAACAGACTCTTTCCGCCCGTCAAACCACCGATAAACAGAATGCCGCCATATAGCAGCAATACAACGCCTATCCCTTTCCAGAAATAGCTCCAACCAGCGGCTTTATCTTTTAAACGGTCCAGCGCTTTCATATGCACAGCGGCCACCAGCAGGATAACGGCGTAAAGCAGCAAAGCGATATTATCGGCAATGACCCTATCCAGCATCCACACAGCCAGTAACAGCAACATCACACCGAAGCCCGCTTTAACACTTTCCATCCAGGCACCGGCTTTAGGTAACAACTTACCCGCTGAAGCACCAATCACCAGTAACGGTACTCCCATACCGACACTCAGGCTGAACAAGGCTGCTCCACCTAATAGTGGATCACCACTCTGACCAATATAAATAAGAGCGCCAGCCAAGGGAGCGGCCATACAGGGCCCCACAATCAAAGCCGACAAGAACCCCATTACCGCGACACCCATTACCGTGCCGCCTTTCTGACTACTGCTCAGATTGTTTAATCGATTCTGCAAAGCGGAGGGTAGCTGAAGCTCATAGAAGCCGAACATCGATAACGACAGTAAAACGAAAATAAAGCTGAAGAAACTGATAATCCAAACATTCTGAAACGCTGCCTGTAAGTTCTCACCAAACAACCCGGCAATCACACCTGCAACGGTATAGGTTACCGAAACCGCTAATACGTAGACCAGCGACAACATAAAACCGTGAGCGGCGGTGGTTTTATGCCCGTGACCCGCAATGATACTAGAGAGAATCGGAATCATCGGGAACACACAAGGCGTTAGCGCCAATGCGAGACCGGCAACAAAGAAAGCACCAAGCGTAAGAAACAGACTACTGCCGGAAATAAGTGCCGCAAATCTGTCTTGCTCACTGAGTTGAATAGAAGCAGGCTGACTGAATTGTGCCGGTATTACCCCAGAAGCATTCTCACTGGTCGCTGTCGTACTGGCGGGCTGAGTTTGAAGCGGTATCTGACTCAGGCTGATCGTCTTAGTTACCGGGGGATAGCAGATCCCCCCTTCCCAGCAACCCTGATAATTAATGGTAACCACTGAGTCTGCCGGCTGGCCGGTGGTACTTGAGAGTGCAACATTAACAACAGCCTGATTATGGAAAACCCAGACCTGACCAAATAGGGGATCTTGTTTCTCAGTCGCTGGAGAATAATCGCGACTCAGCTCTCTGATTTCTGGCCCGTAATTTAACTCAATTTTGTCCCGATACAGATAATAGTCATCCGGAATCGTCCAGATCAGTTTGAGGCTACCGTCATTCTGTTCAGTATCAAAGACAAACGCCTTCTCAACCGGAAGAGGCCCCTCCTGAGAAGAAAAAGGATTAGCGTTATCAAACAGCCCCGCCCGTACGGGCAGGCTGAACTGCAGCAGTGCTAACATCAACACTGCTATCATAGGAACTGTTAGACGATGAAAAACTTCAGGCACGGTAACCCCTTAAATTATAAGCAATATCAGACAGTTTTATGGACAGCAATCTATCAAAGGAGTTCGATAAACGGTACGAAAAACGATCAAACAAACTTATTTATATATCTTAATAACCTTAAGTAATATAAAAGATCAATAGCTTTAAGACGATTGTATCATCTGATCACTTAGCTCAGCACTTAAACCTTTCCGCTTAATATGTTACAAAGTACCTCCTTTACGAAAGCGCTAACGGGTGTACAGAGTAAAGGCTGTGCACTTTAGGAAATTGAGATGTCTGATAACCGAGTCGAAAACCTCAATATTGAGAGTAATACGGTTCTGGTCACACCTGACCAGCTAAAAACTAAGCTTCCCCTGTCTGAATCTGCAACAGCTACTGTTATGGAAGGCCGCCAGGTAATAAAGAACATCCTTAAGGGTGAAGATAAGCGTTTGTTTGTTGTGGTGGGCCCCTGCTCTATCCATGACACCAAAGCGGCAATCGAATATGGCCAGAAGCTAAAACAGCTTGCTGCGCAAGTACAAGACACTCTCTATCTGGTTATGCGCGTCTATTTTGAGAAGCCTCGCACCACTGTTGGCTGGAAAGGCTTGATCAACGATCCACATATGAATGACTCATTTGAGATCGAAGAGGGTCTGCACATAGGCCGTGAGCTGCTGATTCAACTATCAGAAGCCGGGTTACCTCTTGCGACTGAAGCATTGGATCCAATCTCACCGCAATACCTGCAAGACCTGATCTCCTGGTCCGCAATTGGCGCCCGTACCACTGAATCTCAGACGCACCGGGAGATGTCCAGCGGACTGTCTGGCGCTGTCGGCTTCAAAAATGGTACTGACGGCGGCCTGACCGTTGCGATCAATGCTTTGGAATCTGTTTCTCACCCGCACAATTTTCTCGGTATTAACGAAGAAGGCCAGTGTTCCATCGTCCGCACTAAAGGTAATAAGTACGGCCATGTTGTTCTTCGTGGTGGTAATGGCAAACCAAACTATGACTCTGTGAATGTCGCCGTTTGTGAGCAAACACTTGATAAGGCAGGCCTGAAGAAGAACGTAATGATCGACTGCAGCCATGCTAACTCTAATAAAGATCCAGCACTGCAGCCTCTGGTAATGGAAAATGTCACCAACCAGATTATTGACGGAAATAAATCAATCATCGGACTCATGGTTGAGTCTAACCTGGGCTGGGGTAACCAGAAGATGACTGCAGATCCTTCAGACCTTCAATATGGCGTATCAATCACTGATGCCTGCATTGACTGGGATACAACTGAGAAAACACTGCTGGATATGCATAATAAACTGAAAGTAGTTCTCCCAACTCGCTAGTTCAACTAAGCGTTAAAAAAAGAGACCTTCGGGTCTCTTTTTTATTGCCACAAGCGATAAAACGCTAAATTCTATGCTGCACTGCGGTAATAAAACTACAGCAACACTATCATTTAGTCGATACTTCCCAACTGAGTCGGCCTTACTACTTCAGTATTGGTAATTTTTTAACGTATAATGCCCCGCGGAATAAAAAATTAAAAAGGCTTACGCAAAGATGTAACGGACAGCCACAAGCTGCCCTGTTAAGCCTCTGGCTTATCTGCCAAAAATACAAGGGGATAAAATGACTACAACTAATCAAACTATTTACTGGACCCTGACCGACGAAGCTCCATCACTGGCAACATGTTCTTTTCTACCGATTGTCAGAACATTTACCGGCGCTGCAGGCATCGACGTTAAGATCAGCGACATATCTCTGGCAGGCCGTGTACTGTCTACTTTCCCCGATAATCTAACCGACGATCAAAAAGTTGAAGATGGCCTGGCCTTTCTGGGTAAGTTAACCCAGGACCCACATGCCAATATCGTTAAACTGCCGAATATCTCTGCCTCAATTCCCCAGCTAAAAGCCTGTATCGAAGAACTACAATCTCAGGGCTACGATATTCCTAATTATCCCGAGGCGCCAAAGTCTGATGAAGAAAGCCAGATCCAGGCTCGCTACTCCAAGATTCTGGGTTCTGCTGTAAACCCTGTACTGCGTGAAGGTAACTCTGATCGCCGCGCACCGGGTGCAGTAAAAGCCTTCGCTAAAAAATTCCCTCACTCTATGGGCAAGTGGAGCAAAGCATCCCGCACCCATGCAGATTACATGCGCGATGGCGACTTTTTCTCCAGTGAGCAATCTTTCACTATGGAAGAAGCTGGCGATGTACGTATTGAATTCGTAGCTCCTAACGGCGACGTTACTGTTAAGAAAGAACTGAGCCTTGAAAAAGCCGAAATTCTCGACAGCATGCGTATGAGCTGCACAGCACTGCGTGACTTCTTTGAAGAATCTCTGAACGATGCTCAGGAAACTGGCGTCATGTGGTCTTTGCACGTTAAAGCAACCATGATGAAGGTATCTCATCCAATCGTATTCGGCCACGCGGTTACAGTGTTCTACAAAGAACTCTTTGAAAAGTATGCTGACCTGTTTACAGAGTTGGAAGTTAACCCGAATAACGGTATCGGCAGCGTCTACGACAAGATTGCTACTCTGCCTCGCTCTAAGCGGGAAGAGATTGAAGAAGCGATTCACGCTTGTCACGAACACCGCCCTGAAATGGCGATGGTTGACTCCGTTAAAGGCATCACTAACCTGCACGTCCCTTCTGACGTCATCGTTGACGCATCTATGCCAGCAATGATCCGTAACGGCGGTAAGATGTGGGGACCTGATGGCCGTCCTAAAGATACGAAAGCGGTAATGCCAGAAAGAACCTACGCACGTATCTATCAGGACATGATTAATTTCTGTAAAACCAACGGTGCATTCGATCCTACTACCATTGGTACCGTACCAAACGTTGGCCTGATGGCTAAGAAAGCTGAAGAATACGGTTCACACGATAAGACATTTGAAACTGAAGATGGCGTAATGCGTGTTGTAGCAGCAGATGGCACTATTTTGACAGAACATGAAGTCGAGAAAGGCGATATCTGGCGCGCATGTCAAACTAAAGATGAGCCTGTCCGTGACTGGGTTAAGCTGGCCGTGACTCGTGCACGTCAGTCTGACACTCCTGCGATCTTCTGGCTGGATCAGGAACGTGCTCACGATCTGGAGCTGACTAAGAAGGTTAAAGAGTATCTGAAAGATCACGATACTAACGGCCTGGACATCTCCATCAAGTCTTACAGTCAGGCAATCCGTTACACTATGGACCGCCTGATTCGTGGTAACGATACTATCTCCGTAACCGGTAACGTGTTACGAGACTACCTGACTGACCTGTTCCCAATTCTTGAACTGGGCACCTCTGCTAAGATGCTGTCTGTCGTACCTATGCTTAAGGGCGGCGGTATGTACGAGACTGGCGCTGGCGGCTCTGCACCTAAGCACGTTCAACAGGTAGAAGAAGAGAACCATCTTCGCTGGGACTCTCTGGGTGAATTCCTGGCATTGGCCGTATCGCTTGAAGAACTGGGCATCAAAGAAGAAAACGGGCGCGCTTCAGTCCTGGCTAAATGCCTTGATAAAGCAACCGGAACTCTGCTTGAAAACAACCAGTCTCCATCTCGTAAAACCGGCGAACTGGATAACCGTGGCAGCCACTTCTATCTAGGTATGTACTGGGCACAGGAAGTTGCAGCTCAGACTGAAAACCCAGAGCTGGCAGCTATCTTCAGCCCACTGGCAAAAAATCTGACTGAAAACGAAGCTCAGATTGTTGGTGAGCTAAGCGCTGTACAAGGCACTCCTGCAGAGCTGGGTGGTTACTACCACGCCACTCGTGAGAGAGTTAAGAAAGTTATGCGTCCAAGTGAAACCTTGAATAACGCGTTAGCTTCGCTAAATTCTTAATACCTGAATAAGGTATAAAGCGTATAAAAAAACCGGGCATTCGCCCGGTTTTTTATTTCTACACCTTTAGATTAAAACTAGTGGAGTTTCATCTTAGGCTTCACACTACTGCTAATCTTCTGGGCAAAATATACAGCCGAAGCTTTCAGCCAACCGTGAATAGCAATCTGATGCATTCGGTATAATGAGACATACACCAACCGGGCTATTCGGCCTTCGATAAACATAGATCCTTTTGTCAGATTTCCCATCAAACTCCCTACCGTGCTGTAGCGACTTAAATTTACTAATGAGCCATGATCTTTATACAGGTACTCATGCAACGATTTGCCCCGTTCTGTCATCAGGATATTCTTATATACCAAACTAGCCATCTGATGCGCTGATTGCGCCCGCGGTGGCACCCAGCTGCCATCTGGCTGTTCGCATGCACAACAATCACCAATCACAAAGATGGAATCGTCAACTGTGCTCAACAAACTTGGCTTTACGACGATCTGTCCATTCCTGTTTGTCTCAAACAAACCAATCGTTTCTATAAAGTCAGGTGCCTTAACACCTGCGGCCCAGACCTTAAGATCCGCCTTTATCGGCTCACCATCTAAAGTAATGAAACTATCTTTATCGGCACTGGTTACCCGCACATTTTCATGAATAGTGATACCCAGGGCATTCAGCTCTTTTTTAGCCGCGGCCGCAATGCGCTGAGGCAGCGCTGGCAAAATACGGGGGCCTGCCTCAATCAGATCAATTCTGAGACGCTTAGCAGACATATCAGGCATACCATAGATCCTGAGCAGGTCTGCAACATGATTAAGCTCAGCAGCCAGCTCAACGCCTGTAGCGCCCCCACCTACAATCGCTAAACGAAGCTCCGCTTCAGCAGACTTCTGATTGATACGCAAAAACTGATTGAGCAAAGCCTGATGAAAGCGCTGAGCCTGCTGATGAGAATCGAGGAAATAACTATGTTCTGCCACTCCGGGCGTACCAAAATCGTTACTTACACTTCCAACAGCCATAACCAGCGTATCATAAGCTATCTCTCGCTCAGGCAGGACTTCATTTTCATTATCATCAAGCAACGACTGCAAACAGATTGTTTTAGTCTCATGATTCAAACCGATCATGGTGCCTAATTGAAACTGATAGTGATGGGCAGCAGAATGCGCACGATAGATAACCCCGTCGCTGTTGATATCCAGCGAGCCCGTCGCAACCTCATGCAGAAGCGGCTTCCAGATATGCTGTCGATTACGATCGATCAGAATAATTTGCGCCCGCTTCTTTTTACCTAACTTATGACCCAGTCGGGTTGCCAGCTCGAGACCTCCGGCGCCACCTCCTACGATAACAATAGTTTTCATTTTAAGTCCTCAAAAAAGTTAGGTTAGTACTCCACAAAAGCACTAACCTGATTTATCTGAAAACAGGAGAACAGCAGATGCTAACTAAACCATCTGCTAACAGTCTTGCATATAAAACATTAGGACAGATCAACAGGTACTTAAGGCGGTATCGTTATTTCAAATACGGACAGCAATTATACATAAAAGAAGGCCCCTGAAAGCGCCGCTCTTATAATCGTCAGGGCGCAGCGGGAAAAGTAAGGAGGTGCATGTTGTTTGAATAAAAAAAGCCCCTTACGGGGCTTTTTTTAGTCAATAAGTGTATCTATCAGATCGATCATAAACTCCGTTTGTTCAGAGTCCATCGGCTCCCAGTTGCTGACATCCATACTCTCCAGCACACTTTTACCTTTATCGTTATCCTGCATTGTCAGTAAAGCTTGTTGTATAGCAGGAATATACTCCGCCATACGCGGACCAACCAACAAGGAGTGATGCACAACGCTAATCTGACTACTAACTAGAACTCGCATTTTTGAGCGAATCAGATCAGACATCTCATCATACGCTTCCTTTAAAAAGAACCCCGCATCTGCGCCACCATTGAGTAAATTTTTGGCGACTACGATATAGCTGCTTTGCTCTTTTATCTCGGTATTGGTTTTATCCAGATCAGCAGACTCCAACATAATCATACCCATGGTATGAACATCAGGATCATCTGTCGTAGCAATCCGCGCACCTGCTTTAAGGTCTTCTACAGATTGATAATCAGATTCAACATTAACCGCAATCACTGTTTCATCAGACTTACTGGCAGGTCTTGCTACCGCCTGGAACCCCAACTCACGCACCAACATAGAAGCGTCATATGGATTTGCATAGATAAGATCAAATTTTTCAGCGCGAATATCAGTACGTTGCGCATCAAAGCTATCATAGAGCTCCAGATGAATACCGGTTTCCAGCTGACGCTGAAGCCAGGTATTAAAAAAATACCACCCGGAGATATGGTCAGGCGCGAAATCAGGGCTGACCGTCAAGTTGAACGTCATAGGTCTCACTCCTCAGCCAACAAAGTTTTATAAAGCGCTTCACTCTCTTCTATCTTGCTACGTGAAGGCTTACGCCGGACTGAGGTATAGCCCATCAGCTCTCCATTACGAATATTGGGGATTACTGTAGCCTTTACCCAGTAATAAGCGCCATCTTTACGTAGGTTTTTAACATAACCATGCCATTTCGTCCCCTCTCCAATCGTATCCCAAAGCCCTTTAAAAGCGACTGCTGGCATATCAGGGTGACGTAAAATGTAATGGTTAACACCGATCAACTCATCTTCACTGTAACCAGACATGTCAATAAATGCCTGATTTGCGTGGGTTATAATTCCCTTTGGATCTGTCCGCGATACAATCAGCTTACCATCAGGGTATGGAACTTCCCTGTTGACGATCGTGGCTGTACGCACAGTTCCATCAAAATACGCTATTTCAACACTACGGGTTTCACTTGTGTCTTGATCAGACATACTTCAAGCCTTCTTCGTTCGGGCACATTTTATTGCACAGCCAATGACGGCTTCTACAATATATGGGAACCTATGTTAACGATTAAAGGATCTTACCGATCGCCTCTGCCGCACGCTTAACATCCAGAAATATCAAACCCAGACGAGCATTTGGTTTAGCAACAACAGTCAGTACAGAGTCCTGGTTTGCATGGGTCATCAGGATATATCCCTCATCACCTTTAACCAGTACTTGCTCAAGCTCTCCACGGGCCAGCTCTTTAGCTGTTCGCTCGCCAAGAGAAAGCATAGCAGCACTCATCGCACCGACACGGTCTTCATCCATACTAGATGGCAACAACGCCGCAATCATCAGACCATCTGTAGAGATAACTGCAGAGGCTTCGATATCAGCTGATGTACCGTTGAGATCACTCAAAATTGAGGTAAGCATCTCAGAACGCATAGAACACTCCTTCAGTAATGTCTCCCTTTATGGGAGCAAAAAACAATTAGTTAATTTATTAATAATCGAGATAACGACGCGCCAAACAACTCAGCAATTCTGCAAATGCCTGCTGATTAAGTTTTGGCATATCTGAGATCACCAGACTAAAACGCTGATGACCAATGTGAACAACCCAGAACCCCACCTGACTCTGCCCTGCTGCATTCATAATGCCCCAGGAATCTCCCGCCAGTTCCAGATCGTTACTGATAACCTTTTTATGACGCTCCTGGAGCGAGATAAGGTCTGCGGCCAAAGCGGCCAGAGTTTCAGCATGCTCTGAGGGGTAACCTGTCGATGAAAGGCAAAAACCCTGATCATCTGCAAGTAACGCTTTTCCACTGTCAGATAACTGCATTAACAGATCAGGCAAAGCATCTTCAAGAGGCCCTCGTTTAATCTCAGGAGGCGTTTCTGATAACGACACAAACCCCCTGTCTAGCAACTGTTGAAACAACCCCATAGCCTGTACTTCTTCAAGATCTGCAAGCTCAGCAATCAATTCGAGAGAATACAGTAGCTCGAAATCAGTCGACAACAACTGCAATAGCATCGCTCTCGCGTCATCAGGGGCCGAATTCAGGGTTGCAAAAAAAGCACCGCTAGGGGTTATTGCGATATAACGAATGGAGTCCTGATTGAAATCTCCCACCTATTACTCTCCGGATACTTTTAGTCATTATTTCATAGCCCTTATAATCCACATCACTGTGCGGAACTCTTCTCAGGGCTACCCTATTTCATCGAACTTATTTGAATGCACCAACAGCATTTGCTGCGGTCATAAACGAAAACACATAACGTTGATTAATCTTAAGCACTTTAACCACTTCTAAAACCGATAAACTATGACGTCCCCATAAACTGGCAATAGTCGTTGCATGGGGAATTGCCAGTAAGTCATCAAAATCAAGCTTCTTCGATAAGCGATATGGTTTTTCAGGATCAATACTACGATTCAACCGACCCTTAGATGTCCAGAGTGCTAATTTCCATATCAGCTCATCACTATTAATAACGACCACCTTGGTGCCCGATATACTCGGACGATCAACATCGAGGTCAGGACGCACTTTAAGTGTCAACTCCTGATAACCAAAGCGCGTCAGCGCCAAAGGCACGAGTAACTCTTCACTAAAATCGAATAAAAACTTTTTATGCTCAGGCAGGTAAGCCAAAGTCCCCGGCAACCCTGTTATCTCAACAGGTATTCCCTGAGTTTCACCTTCGTCTATCACTTCAAGGAGAATAGCCAGCAAGGTTGAGTCATCTTTAAAAAAGACCCGGCGGCGCTGGTCTGGCTCATGCATATTGACATCAGGGGCATTACCACAGCACTCATACACCATTTGATAGGAAAGCTTAGCCTTCACTTCTTCAGGTTTTTTCTGAGGTTTTTTCTGCTGCTGCGGAGTAGCTGCTTTTGCCTTAGGGCGCGCAGCGGTAACACTCTTAGTTTCAGTCGCCTTGTTCACAGAACCCAGCGGTGAAGCCGTAGGTTCTGGCGTTGCCGAAGCTGGTTGAGAATCACTTAGCTGGAAGCGGCTACGCACGTGCTGAGAAACATCATCCCGCTCCGCTGTAAGGTCGTTGTAATCAGACATCGCCTGGCGGCCAGCAGCAACTCGCTTTTGATATTCCTGAAACGCCTTCTCCCCTTCATTAGTCACACTTGGAGAGCTTGCCTGTTCGTTTTTAACCGGTACAAAATTTTCCGCTGCCTGTTTAATGGCTTTAATCAGGCGCTTGCCTTCCAATGGTTTGCTCAATGTTTCAAAACCATCAAACTTACGCTCGGTCGAGGTTACAGCAATGATTGGACGACTATTTTGATAAGTCTCAATGACCGGCTTAACGGCAGGATGTTCCATGTCAATTATCAATACTTCAGCCTGCTCAGTCGGCACCATACGGTACTCCTCCTGATGCTGCATAAAGAACAGATCAATCGCTGATTTGGATTGCAACTCAAAGCCAACCACACCCAGCTTGATAACTTTGCTTGCTGCACGCTTGTTTAGTTTGATATGAGATACTCCCACAACTAGTCCCGCCCTGTTTAGTCAGTTTCAATAATCAATCAATGCAGTGAAAAACGACCGTTAATGACAACAGACTTCTGCGGACTCAATGATAACAATCTGGTGTTATCACCCTCTTCTATGACTAACTTAAACAGTTCCAGATCATCAGGATTAAGTAGTGGAGCCCCCTGATCTAACAAACGCTGCTTCAACGCCAGCCCCCGCTCTTCCAGGATGAGAAAAAGATCCATTAGCGCGCCCGTTAACTCAACGCCATCCTGACAAAGAACAGATAAGTAGACCCGTTGAACATGGCTGCGCAGGTTATTCGGAGCAGACGCGACTAAGCGATTATAGTGATGAAGTAATACTGACTTGTGCGGCCCGTCGTAGATCAGCCCTTTACCTTCTAACGCAGTAAAAAGAGTCTCAATATTAAGGGCATTTAGCCCCTCAAGCTCTGCATTGAGTTCCCAACCGGAAACTGCTGCCCAAATAGGTGAATTCACAAGTCCGCCCTCTACTACTTTAATGTCATCTCATCCGTCAGCGATATATATAAATGGCCGACATCTTATAATCAGGAACTAAAGATAATATATAAACATGCGTTTGAGTAATCCAAACTACACATTTTAGGTAATGAAAACGCATCATACCTATTTTGTTACACCTTGCACTTCAATAGAGGTATAACTTTGATCTGCATCATGTAGGCAAAGTTATACAAACGTATGAATAAAGACTAATAATCCGCACTATTACCACCCTGTCCAGACAGAAAGCACTTGCGATCAAAACGCCCAATACCACACCCAATGATGCGATTGGTTGCATTGATCAATGTGCGTTCTCATATCATCCCTGATACTCAATACGGTCCGTATCACCTGGAGCTCTCCCCCCTTAGCGGAGACCTTCATCGGAGATGAGGTCCGATCATTCAACTCTGCTGGATATAGGCTTTTGGAGCGCTGATCTGTTGTATATATTTTCACAACAGGATAAACAGCGTTACTTGCTGTTGCCGAAACAAAAAAATCGAGTTAAAGAAAAGATTAAACACCATGAACAACATGATCGATTAGTCCGAATCAAGGCCTCTCAACAGGCGCGTAAGAAGAGTTCTGATCTACTTGAATACTGGGGCAGTTATAAGAAAAAACGGGGGTTAGAAGCGTTCTAACATCACTTGATGAAGAGACATACAATATATTGCTGTACAGCTAAGAGTAATGACTGGTAGCAACACAGATCAAGCACAAGGCGGTGGTTCCAGAAGTATTCATGCTACGGCAGGTTCGGCTAAAAGCCGCGGTTTACGATGATTTAAATCACTTACTTCAGAATTAAAAGCTCAGAATGAAAAACTAACCCGTAAACAAAAAAAGCCCTGAATAATCAGGGCTTTTTGTTAGTCACGTTATCAGTAATTAGATACGTGCAGCTGGGATAGCTGTAGACGCTACACTCAAGTCTTCACTAGGTGGAGCAAAAGTAGTCAGGTCAATGCCCTCAACCGCTTCTTTGTACTCTTCCAGAGTCGGGAACCGACCCAGGACACAAGATAGAACTACCATTGGGGTAGAGCCCAGCAAAGACTCACCTTTCTTCTCTGCAGTATCTTCCACAACACGGCCCTGGAACAGACGAGTAGAAGTAGCCAGCACGGTATCACCCGCTTCAGCTTTTTCCTGGTTACCCATACACAGGTTACATCCAGGACGCTCAAGGTACAGAATGTTTTCGTACTTGGTACGCGCTGCTTCTTTTGGATTCTCGTCAGAGAATTCAAAGCCAGCGAATTTCTCCAGCAGTTCCCAATCGCCTTCTGCTTTCAACTCGTCAACGATGTTGTAAGTCGGTGGCGCAACAACCAGTGGTGCTTTAAAGGTGATAGGACCTTTCTTCTCAAGGTTACGCAGCATCGCAGCGATGATCTGCATATCGCCCTTGTGAACCATACAAGAACCAACGAAGCCCAGATCTACCTTACGGCCATCGTAGTATGAAGCAGGACGGATCACATCGTGGGTGTAACGCTTAGAGACGTCTTCGTTGTTTACATCTGGGTCAGCAATCATTGGCTCTTCGATTACGTCCAGATCAACAACAAGCTCAGCATAGTACTTAGCGTTGTCGTCCGGAGCCAGAGCAGGCGCTTCGCCTGATTTCACTTCAGCGATACGCTTGTCAGCCAGATCGATCAGACCTTGCAGCATACCCGCTTCGTTTTCCATACCTTTGTTGATCATGATCTGGATACGGGACTTAGCCAGTTCCAGAGACTGAATCAGCGTGTCGTCAGTAGAAATACAGATAGAAGCTTTCGCCTTCATCTCTGCAGTCCAGTCAGTGAAGGTAAAGGCCTGGTCAGCCAGTAGAGTACCGATCTGTACTTCTATTACACGACCCTGGAATACGTTTTCACCACCGAACTTCTTCAGCATTTGTGCTTGAGTCGCGTGAACGATGTCACGGAAATCCATGTGAGGCTTCATAGAACCTTTAAAGGTTACCTTCACAGACTCTGGGATTGGCATTGCAGACTCACCAGTCGCCAGTGCGATCGCAACGGTACCTGAGTCAGCACCGAACGCGACACCTTTAGACATACGGGTGTGAGAGTCACCACCGATGATGATTGCGCGGTCGTCAACTGTGATGTCATTCAGTACTTTGTGAATAACGTCAGTCATTGAGTGGTAAACATGTTTCGGGTCACGTGCTGTGATTGCGCCGAACGCGTTCATGAACGCCATCAGCTTAGGCGTGTTTGCCTTAGCTTTGTTATCCCATACAGATGCTGTGTGACAACCAGATTGGAAAGCACCATCAACGCTTGTAGAGATAGTAGAAGCAGCCATGGCTTCCAGTTCCTGACAGGTCATAGGACCCGTAGTATCCTGAGAGCCTACGATATTCACTTTAACGCGAACATCAGAACCCGTGTGCAGAGGAGTCTTAGAAGTAACACCCACTGCATTGCGGTTGAAGATCTTCTCAACAGCAGTCAGGCCCTGACCTTCATGAGAAATCTCTTTGGATTGTGCGTATACAGCCGGAGCTTCAACGCCCAGAGTTTCAGCTGCGAACGTTTGCAGCTTCTTACCGAAGGTTACCGCGTAAGAACCGCCAGCTTTCATGAATTCCACTTTTTGTGGCGTGAAAGCATCCGCTATATCAACCAGTTCCTGGTCACCGTTGTACAGTTTCTTAGCTTTAGTATCGATGGTCAGAACGGTACCCGTAGCAACTGAGTATGCTTCTTCCAGTACTGGGTCGCCGTTTGCGTCACGAACAACTTCGCCGTTTGCGTCAGTTTTCTTAACCCAGTTTTTCAGGTCCAGACCGATACCGCCGGTCACACCAACAGTCGTCAGGAAGATAGGAGCGATACCATTAGTACCTGCAACAACCGGGTTGTTGTTGATGAACGGGATGTATGGAGACGTTTTTTCACCAGCCCACAGTGCAACGTTGTTAACACCAGACATACGGGAAGAGCCTACACCCATGGTGCCTTTTTCAGCGATCAGCATCACTTTAGCATCAGGGTTTTGCTTGCCCATCTCAGCGATTTCCTGCTGAGCCTCTGGCGAGATCATGCACTTGCCGTGCAATTCACGGTCAGCACGCGAGTGAGATTGATTACCCGGAGACAATAAGTCAGTCGAGATATCACCCTCACCTGCAATGTAGGTAATAACTTTGATGGTCTCTGGAATGTCAGAGAGCTTGGTGAAGAATTCAGCTTTTGAGTAGCTTTCCAGGATGTCTTTAGCAATGGCATTGCCCGCTTTGAAAGCGTCAGCCAGACGAGCGCTGTCTGCGTCGTACAAGAATACCTGAGACTTCAGAACTTCAGCCGCAGCAGCCGCCTGAGCATCGTCAGACAGTGCGATATCCAGCAGTGCTTCAACAGAAGGACCGCCTTTCATGTGAGATAGTTGCTCAAGAGCAAACTCAGCAGAAATCTCTGCAACAGTTTCTTTACCCAGAGCGATGTCTTTTAGGAAAGTCGCTTTAACGCCAGCCGCTGGAGTAGTACCGGGTAGAATGTTGTAGATGAAGAAGTTCAAAGATGCTTCGCGATGCTCATTACCAACGTCTTTAATCTGGGCAATGATTTCAGAAAGTAGCTCAGCGCTATCAATCGGTTTTGGATTCAGGCCAAGGTCCTTTTTACGAACCTCTATTTCTTCTAGGTAGTCAGAATAATAACTCATAGCGTAAAGCGTCTCGTCTCAATTAATTCTAATTATGAATCTGTAACAGATTATAAGGAAAAAGTTACTAACAGCTCAATGAAAACAATTTAAATGAAGCTGATAGTCGGTATAAATAAAATAAATAGTAGCAAAATCAACGCGTTTCAGATGGTATACATTGGTTGTAGGCAGGCATCTTTTTATAAATAAGGATGCCTCACTCTCTTGTTGATAATAATAATCATTTAGGAAGAAAGCTTGATTTCAAGGGCCGGCCAGGGTGAGTCAATCGTTTTTTATTACACTGTTGATTAAATAAGGTACAAATATATTCATTACGCCTCTGTAAATCTGAGGCGCATAAGACTTGTTAGCATGCTCTCTGACCCGATACCGCTTCAAAACTAATCAAAAAAGTCCATATGCACTAGCAAATAGTCGTAGATTGTATGAAATTCAAGCGAAAACATTTCAAGATCACTTGATTTAAGACTCTTATCAGCTAATATTGTCGACAATCTTAAGAAAGTAATGATTTTTGTTACTGCTAATAGCGGTTCGTTTGACGGCTGAACATATGACTCATAAGGAGATCGAGCAGCTCCAATAATGACTGGAGACTCGTGCGAATAAAGGTTTTAGGTTCAGAAACGCCCCATCTGCGTGAGGTATAAAAATGACAAGTCCTATCGATTTTGATCCATCCCGTTCCATTAAAACAATTCCCGGAACAACACACAGCTACCATAGCCTTCCAGATACCGCTGAACACTTTGGTATAAAGCTTGATGAACTCCCTTTTTCGCTTCGCCCTATCCTGGAAGGCATCGCTCGAAATGTTGGCCAGAACGGCGTAACCGCTGAACAGGTTCAGGCTCTTGGAGGCTGGACTGAACATCAGGGCACAAAGCCGATAGAAATCCCTTTCACGGCAGGTCGCGTCATTATGCACGATCTGAGTGGCACACCAGCCATCGTGGATTTTGCAGCTATGCGTTCAGCGGTTCAGCGCATGGGCATGGACCCCACAATTATTGAGCCTTTGGTACGTGCAGACCTTGTTATCGATCACACGGTTACAATGGACAATACAGGTAGCCCCGCTTCGCTGAGAATCAATGGTGAATTAGAAGCTGACAGGAATATAGAGCGTTATGCGTTCTTGAAATGGGGCGCACAGGCGTTTGATACCATTAGGATTATTCCACCACAAACCGGCATTGTTCATCAGGTTAACCTTGAGTATTTGGCACAAGGCTATCTCAATATTAAAGGGCTGATGGTCCCGGACACCCTCATTGGTATGGATAGCCATACACCAATGGCTAACGCTTTAGGTATTGTGGGCTGGGGCGTTGGCGGCATTGAAGCCGGAGCCTCTATGCTTGGCCAACCCATGCAAATGCTGGCACCAGAAGTGGTGGGGGTTGAACTCACAGGCGCGTTAAGAGAAGGCGTCACCGCAACCGACCTGGTGCTAACGATTACTGAAATGCTGAGAAAATACCCAGCGGGTGTTGTTGGTAAGTTCGTTGAATATATCGGTGAGGGCTGTGCCAGCCTTTCTCTGCCTGACCGTGCAACCATCGCCAATATGTCGCCGGAATATGGCGCAACTATGGGCTTTTTCCCGTTTGACGAAGTCTCTGCCGATTATATGAAAGCAACCGGCAGGGATGGTGATCTGCCACTGGCTTTTTATCGAGCGCAAAACATGGCCTGGAAGCCGGGCCAGGCTCTTCCACGCTATACTGATCTTCTTCAGCTTGATCTATCCACTGTTGAAACGTCTGTGGCTGGCCCTAAAAGGCCTCAGGACAGGCTGCCGCTGGCTGAGCTAGGCAACGTTTTCAGAAAAGCGTCGACTGAAGGAGAACGCAAGCCTGAAGTTGTTAACGTAACGCCAATGAGAGCAGACGAAGCAGGCATTTTCGCAGCGTTACCTGAAAGGGAGTTAAAAGACGGCGATATCGTGATTGCGGCGATTACGGCCTGCACCAATACATCTAACCCTGGCTTATTGATTGCGGCTGGCCTGCTTGCCAAGAAAGCCAATGAGCTTGGGATGAAAGTACCTGATGGCGTTAAAACATCTTTGGCACCGGGGTCACCGGTTGCCACCGACTTTTTAACCAAGGCTGGACTACAGCAACATTTGGATGCGCTGGGCTTTAATACCGCTGGTTACGGTTGTACTACTTGCGTGGGTAATTCTGGCCCTCTGGCACCAAGCATCGAGGCAGCGTTGCAAAACCACGATATTATCGCTGCGTCAGTTTTATCCGGTAACCGAAATTTTGAAGGCCGCGTCCATCCGGATGTTGATACCAACTTCCTGATGTCACCACCGCTGGTCGTTGCTATGGCGATGGCGGGTAACGTCAATATCGATGTTACCACTCAACCCATTAGTCAGGACGCCAAAGGAAACGATGTTTTCCTTAAGGATATCTGGCCAAGCAACGCTGAAATCAGTCAGACCATGCTTGAGTGCATGGATCCGAAAGCCTTCAGAGAAACCTATGAAAACTCGCTCGATGGCCCTGATACCTGGCAGAACCTGGAATCCCCTACTGGCCCTGTTTATGACTGGGATCCAGATTCGACCTACATCCAGGAAATCTCTTTCTTCGACGGTTTCTCACTGGAAATACCACAGGACGCGTTAAACAATATCTCAGCGGCACGCATGCTGGTGATGTGTGATGACAACACAACAACCGACCATATTTCACCGGTAAGCCGTATACGCCCAGACTCTCCTCCAGGTGAATACCTGAGCTCACAAGGTGTTGCCGATACCGATATGACATCGCTTGGGTCACGCCGTGGTAACCACCATGTAATGCTGCGCAGTATTTTCGGCAATGGTAAAGCCAGAAACCTGTTGCTGCCTGGCACCACTGGCGCGGTAACAAACTATTACCCATCTGAAGGCGCTCCAGCGCAAATGTCTATTTACGACGCAGCTGAGCGTTACCGTGAAGAAGGCACTTCCACTGTGGTATTTGGCGGCAAACTTTATGGAACTGGCTCGTCACGAGACTGGGCCGCAAAAGGCCCTGCTCTACTGGGTGTCCGAGCGATTATCGCTGAGAGTTTTGAGCGTATCCACAAATCTAATCTGGTGGGCATGGGTGTTTTACCCCTGCAACTACCAGAAGGTGTGACACGCGCTTCTCTTAATCTGGATGGCACAGAATCCTTCGATCTGAATGGTATTGATACCCTAGAGCCTCGTGGCGTTGTGGACCTGACCATTAACAGAGCGGATGGCTCATCACAGCAGCTGAAGCTGACTTCACGTGTCGATACTTCTTCAGAGCTGGATCAAATACGTCATAAAGGCATCTTACCGATGGTGTTACGAGATATTATCGCCTCGAATACTTAACAAAACAGGTAATAATGATGGCCGGGCACAACCGGTCTGAGAAACAGGGCAGCGATTATCAGATCTCAGATCAGGCATCGTAGCCCTGTTTTTTTATATATGCGTCCGAGGCGGACTACAGCCCGGACAGTAAAAATATCAAAGACCCGCTATCCAGTGGATCACTAAGCTACTTCCCAGGTGTTTAGCTACGTAAAGGCTGCTGAACTTCTGGGGCACTATGCTGAACGTTGATAAGATCGATTATTACATCGGCAAAATATCTTACTGTTATCGCAACTGCGTAAACTTTAGATAGTGACAAAAAAACCGCCAACAGGCGGTTTTTTTATTTGCTTAAATTAGTTGATACAAAAGCGCCATCAACACTTCTAAGCGCTAGTATTTTAAGCCTCTTCTGCGTCCTTTAATCGCTCCTGACGCTCCCTCTCCTCCTGCATCACCGCTTTGATCTCATCCAGCACGGTATCTACGTCAGCACTCTCGGCATCACCATCATAGAGCCCGGTCAATTCAGTTTCAGGCTTTAACTCACCCTCTTCGTACATTGACCACATCTCTTCACCGTAGCGAGACAAACTTAACTGCGGTGAAAACTGCGAATAGTAACGGGTCATATTATTGACATCACGTAACAACATCGACCGCGCACTGTTATTGGCTGAGGCATCAACTGCCTGAGGCAGATCGATAATAACCGGCCCATACTCATCAAGCAGTACGTTAAATTCGGAAAGATCGCCATGAACAATACCTTCACAAAGCATCAGCTTCACGTAATGCATCATCACCGTATGATCTTCAATCGCCTGCTCTTCTGTTAACAGCACATCACCTAAACGAGGCGCAACATCACCTTCATCGTCTATAACGAGCTCCATCAACAAGACACCATCGATACAACCGAAAGTCTCTGGTACTCGCACCCCTGCACGATGTAGCCTGGCCAACGCATCCACTTCAGCGTTCTGCCAGATCTCTTCCTGTTGCTTACGACCATAGGCGGAGTTCTTTTCCATAGCCCGGGCCCGGCGACCACTACGCACTTTACGGCCTTCCTGATACTGCGCTGCATTTTTAAAACTACGCTTTACAGCATCCTTATAAACTTTAGCGCAACGAATATGACCAGAACAATTAACGATGTAGATATCAGCTTCTTTGCCGCTCATGAGACGGCTAATGACTTCATCAATCAAACCTTCATCAATTAGCCCATGGAGAGATTTTGGTGCTTTCATGCAAACCTATTTGATAGAGATAAGAGAAAAGCCTGTTACGGCAGTTACAAATCCAGATAATACTAGCACTTTTGAACCGTAAAAAGTCTTTGTCTTCCTCGATAAGATATTCAACTACAGCCAAATTACGCAATAATGATGTGGATCAGTTCTATTACCCTGACAACCCCTATGATGAAATCTCCAGCAAGAGATGAGGTCGAGCAGTCTCTACAACTAATTCATAAACTCTAAATGGTTACCTAGAGATTCTTTTAACCCACTTCTATGCAATACTGTATAAACAATAATACTTCGATATCTCCTTAATTTTTATAAGGAATTTCTTGTGAAGAAACCCGATAAACCTATCGACGAAGTCAGTAGAATCAATACCCTTCGCTCACTTCAGATTCTTGACACTCCTACAGAAGAGCGCTTTGACCGCTTAACGCGGCTGGCCGCCAGGATGTTTGATGTCCCGATCGCCTTAGTCAGCCTTGTGGACGAACAAAGACAATGGTTTAAATCTGCCACCGGCCTGGACGCCACAGAAACCCATAGAGATATCTCTTTTTGTGGCCACGCCATTCTGGAAGACGAAGTATTAAATATTCCCGACGCCACCCAGGATAAACGCTTTTCAGACAACCCTCTGGTCACTCAGGACCCTCGCATAAGACTCTATGTCGGCTGCCCTCTCAAGGCCCTTAATGGCGCCAAAATGGGAACCCTCTGCCTAATAGATCAAAGACCCAGAACCTTAAGCGAAGAAGATTTGCAGGCCCTTAAAGATCTCGCTCATATGGCAGAACAAGAACTCGCTGCCTCTCAACTTGCAACATTAGACGACCTCACGATGATATCTAATCGTCGAGGCTTCACTCTACTGGCCGAGAAAGCACTACAAATGTCCGCCAGAAACGGCTTACCTGCGTCACTGATTGCGATCGACCTGAACAAGTTTAAACAGATCAATGATCATTTTGGCCACGCCGAGGGCGATAAAACACTCATCGCTTTCACCGACATACTGAAGAATACTTTCCGTGAATCAGATCTGTTTGCTCGAATGGGAGGTGACGAGTTTTCAGTTCTTCTGACAAATACAACAGAGGAGCAAGCCCAAAATTCACTGTTACGCTTACGCTATCAGGTGAACGACTTTAATGAGACATCCAGTCTTAAATACCAACTGGAATTTAGCGCCGGCATCCTTCCTGTTGATTTCAGCAAAGAATATGATCTTAGCCGTTTACTAGAAAAATCAGATCTACTTATGTACAAAGATAAAATGACAGATCAACATTAACTTATCGCCTCAAGAGATTGATTACAAAATAATTTTTAACAAAAAAACCCGCGATAGTCGCGGGTTTTTTTATGCCTTACAAGTTTAAACCATGGTTGGATCCGGATCCATACCCATGATAGAACGACCCAAAACTTGCTTACAAACATCGTAGTCAGTGTATGCATGTGCAGCAGTCATGTTCACATCACGCCATAGACGCTGGATCTCATTATCATGGATCCAGGTAGAGCCACCGGATACTTCAAACAAACGGTTCACAGCTTCAACACACATCTTGATCGCGTATGCCTGGTTAGTACGCCAGAAAGCCAACTCTGCATCCGTAGGGTAACGTTTCTGCTCACCAAACTCTTTATGCTCGTCCCAGGTTTTTTCCATGAATGCACGTGCAGCCATTACCTGATGAGTTGATTCAGCCAGACGCATCAGTGGTGGAATCTCTTTACCAGATGCCGCCATTGTGTAGGCACGAGTACGATTTTGAGTCAGCTCTTTAAATACTGTTAGCATACGCTCAGCAATACCCAGCGCCATCGAAGCGAAACCACATGCAAAATAAGGACGGTATGGGGTGTAGTAAATTTTGCTGTCTGGATACAGACCGAAACCAGCAGACTCACCAGTCATCATCGCTTTAGCTTTCTCAATACGATGCTCAGGGATGAATGTGTTCTCTTTAACCTTCAGGGTCTTCGTTCCTGATGGCTTCATACCTGCAGAATACCAGTCATCGATGATTTCATAATCATCTTTATAGATAACGCCGAAGCTGTAGTCTTTTACACCCGTTTCTTTGTTATCACGCAGGAAACCAAGAATTGCCCACTCAGCATGATCGCAACCAGAGCTCCAGCGCATGTCACCATTGAAAATAACGCCACCTTCAGCTTCTTCTGCTTTACCAAAAGGTGCAATCGAGGAACTAGCCGTTGCATCACGATCTTCACCCCAGAACTCTTCCTGGGCCTCTTTAGAGAACATAGCCATCTGATGACTGTGTGTAATCAGAAGACTGAAAGCCCATGCTGTACCACCACAAGCACCGGCCAGTGCAGCAACACAATCAGTAACTTCAGGCAGAGACAGCTCAAGACCGCCATAAGCCTTAGGCTGAAGTGCACGATGCAGGTTAATTGACTTCAGAAGACGAATATTTTCGTCAGGTACTTTACGTTCCTGTTCAGCCTGTACAGCATTTGCAGCGATTGCAGGTAGAATTTTTTTCAATTCAACTAACATTGGATTTGTTCTTTCCATCGTTCAGCACCTTATTTGTATTATTCTGTTGTGACAACACAGCGTGTTCAATAGTCATTTGCTGAACATGCTGCCTTAATGATGAACTCATTATTGTTCACAAGTTAACTAAATTAAAGGGATGTTTCACAGGGTCGCTTGTACTTTTGATAGTTAACATATGAACTATAATGACGATTTATCTCGCTTTTAGAGAATAATATAAAAGATAACTATATGTTTTATAGGGAAAAATAAATTAGACGCGAACAGGGTTATAAGTAAATTGCACAAAGGGTAGAATAATTCACAAAGCGCTGCATCTATATCCAAGCAATATTTGTATCAGTGAAATTGCTTCATCATCTAACTTTGAGGCTGCCTATGAGTAGTAACTCCCCCCTTGCCCAAAGTCCATCCGGTAAACAGGCTAATACTGACACTATCCCTAATATTGATATAGGCCATGCCTATGATCAGCATTATGTAGATGCAGAGATCCATTACGAGCACCACGAAAAAATGGCTGATTTCTTTGGCCGGAATATGCCAGTACATCACCATGACAGGTTTTATCAGGTACACGTAATTCTAAACGGTACGGTGCGTGTCCACCTGGATGAAACCAGTTACACCGTTAAAGGACCCATGTTTTTCTTCACTCCACCGACCATCCCTCATGCTTTTGTTACTGCCAATAATGCAACTGGGCACGTAATAACCGCCCGACAGCAATTAGTATGGGAACTAATGGGGGCAATGATACCGACGGGACTGGCCAGCAAAAGCTTTATGAATAGCCCTCTTTGTGTCGCTCTTGAGCCCAAGAAAGACCCTACAGCGGAGCGTATGCTGCATCTGTTAACACTGATGGCTGATGAAAATGACCACACCAGCATGGAACACTCCCTGGCACTTAAAGCTTTATTGCAGTTAGTATTAATTGACATAGCCCGTCTATCTGATCAAAAACAACCGAAACAGAAAACCAGAAAAGAGGACGTTCGAATATTTCACCGCTTCAATGAACTTATCGAAGCTCATTACTGTGAACACCTGACACTGACTCAATACTCAGACATGATCAGTGTTACTGAGGCTCGCTTAAACGAGATCTGTCGTCGTCTTGCTGGGCTTCCCTCAAAACGATTAATTATGGAAAGACTGATGCAAGAAGCCAGGCGACAACTCACTTATTCAGTAGCGCCTATTACTGAAATCAGCTATCAACTAGGCTTTAAAGACCCGGCATACTTTGCCCGTTTTTTTCGCAGAAATGCAGGTGAGACTGCTAGCGAATATAGAGAAAAAGTAAAATAGTCCTAATAAACAAAATGTTATTGTTTATTTTATCTTTTATTGGCATTTCTGGATAATTCTTTAAACTGTGAAAAGTACAAACAAAGCAATGAAAAACATATGTTATCTATCTGTATTGAACCTATAATTAGTTAACATATGAAGTTTCGCGTAGCTTGGCGCATACAGAAACATAATAATCAAAGCGACTCCTATTAATATAAAGGTGACCTCCATGTCTCAGACAGCATTTGACCCTAAAGATTTCCGCCGTGCGTTATCTCAGTTTCCGACTGGTGTAACAGTTATCACAACTCTGGATGCTGAAGGAAAGCCTGTCGGTGTTACGGCCAGCAGTTTCAACTCTGTGTCAATGGATCCCGTTCTGGTGCTGTGGAGCATAGACAAAGGTGCGCACAGCCTTTCTGCATTCGAAAATGCAGAAAATTTTGCAGTTAATGTTCTTGGACAAGACCAGGTCGCTACCTCGAATAACTTTGCCAGCCGGGGTGAAGACAAATTCGCCAACGCAGCTTACTCTGCTGGCTTAGGCGGCGCTCCCATTCTAGACGAATACGCGGCACAATTTGAGTGTAAAACCTGGGCCGTTTACGACGGCGGAGACCACTTGATTCTGGTGGGGGAAGTCATCGACTACCGCTACAACGATAACGTAGAGCCGCTGGTCTTTGCCCGCGGAAGCTATGCAATCTCTGCACAGCACCCTGAAATGGTTAAAGCTTCCAGTCCATGTGAAAACACTGCTGCTGAAGGTGGTTTTGTTGGTGATTATCTCCTCTACCTGCTTCGCACAGCTTATCAGAATTTCAGCGCTGACCTTTACCCTAAACTACAGCAAGAGTGTGGCGTTAATCCCGAAGAGTGGCGTATCATGGCGCGAATGATCGGTTGCACTGAAACCAAGATAAGCGACCTGACGGATATCGTTATGCAACCTGAAATCGCCTTACGACAGTCCGCTGACTGGATGGTTGAGAAAGGCCTGGTTGAGTATGCTAACGCAGACACCCTGAAGCTTACCGATAAAGGAACAGAGACCGCCACCAAAATGCAGGAACTGGCAATTAAAGAAGAATCAGCCCTGCTTTCTCAGATACCCGCAGAGCAGGCAGGTCAATTTAAGGCAAACCTTAAAACACTTATTGATAAGCTCAGTTAAGTTCATCACTGCCAGCGGGGCCACCCGCTGGTATTTTTTCTACTAACGCCCACCTACTTTCAACCGATCAAAGCCAAGCCCTAAACTTCCACTGAAAAACAGCGTAAAATACCCGGCTTTAAATCCATCAGGCCGGAGCCGTTATGAGTCTCGAAGATATCGATAAGCCTTTAAGTACAGAAGACGAAACAGCCCAGACCAAGAATGGCTTTCTCGCGCTGGTATCTAAATTAGTCTTTGAGGAAAATTTACCGGTACGCTTCATGTACAAAACCGTTCCCGCCCATCTGAACGATACCGGATGGCGCATGTTTACGGGTTATGAAACTCCTGAATTCCTTGAAAATGAAGCCATTAACTTATTACCGGTTAAGCTTGAAAAAATGACCGAGCTCGACGCCTCACTCACCGAACTGGTTGAGTTTAATGCCGGTACCGTTTGGGAGCGAACTCCTGAATCAGAGGGCTGGGAACGCGTCTATGATTTCAAGATACCCGCGGAACAGGTAGACGTTGAAATTACTAATGATGTCGATGATTTTAAACATTAAGCCTGATCTGTTTGAATAATATTCTGAAGCCTTTCCCTTGAAAGGCTTTTTTTTGTCCTCATAAAGTAAGTTAACGGAGGCTCAAGAGAGGTCCGTTAATCGCCTGATCATTGAGATAGGCAACTGATAACATATTGCTTTAGAGGATATTATTATGCGTCAATTTGACCTGACCCCACTTTACCGTTCTGCAATCGGCTTTGACCGCCTGGCTTCTATGATTGATGACGCCAGCCGCAACGAACAAGCTCAGAACAGCTATCCCCCTTATAACATTGAACTGATCAGCGAGCACGCCTACCGCATCACGATGGCAGTTGCCGGCTTCGATAAATCCGAAGTATCTATCAACACCGAGCACGGGATGCTCACTGTGAGTGGCAGCAAAAAAGCTGATGAAACCGAGCGGCAATATCTGCATCAAGGCATCGCAGCGAGGGGATTTGAGCGTAAATTCCAATTAGCTGATCATGTCCGGGTTACTGATGCATCAATGGAAAATGGCTTACTGCATGTTGAGCTAATTCAGGAAATCCCAGAAGCCATGAAACCTCGCGCAATTACTATCAATTAAGCTAGCGAGCTAGTCCGAGCGATTATATCAGGGAGTCTATGACTCCCTGTGTTGAATACTTCCGGTCAGCCAGCCACCTCTGCTCCGGCCTCCACTATCTCGACAACCGTTGGCGATACAGCGAAGCCATACTCTCATCAAAGCAACAAAAAACAACTTCAACCAAACCACAGCGTTGATACAGATCCAGGACAGTGCAAACCGCAATATCAACCGCCTGCTCTCTTGGATAACCATAGATTCCACAACTAATTGCAGGGAACACAACCCGCTGAATACCGTTATCCAGACACAGCTTTAAAGAGGCCTCATAACAGGATGCCAGCAATCGGGCCTCATTACGTCCACCCCCATGCCAAATAGGGCCTACAGTATGGATGACATATTGTGCTGGCAGGTCATACGCCAGCGTCATGCAAGCTTGCCCTGTAGGGCAGCCCTTAATGCTTTTACATTCAGCTAATAACTGAGGTCCCGCAGCACGATGAATAGCGCCATCGACACCCCCTCCCCCCAGCAACGTACTATTCGCAGCATTCACGATAGCCTCACTGCGCAACATAGTGATATCACCCACTTCAACACGGATCACTAATCGGCGCTCCTATTTTAATCACCTGGTATGTCCAGCACTGGACATTATCGCTCCAGTAATTGGCTGCAAGCCCCGCCTTTTTACGTAACTGGCTGAGAAACTCTTCCGACTGAGTGAGCTGCTCCCACACAGATGGAAGAAACGTGGACCGATGGCCCTCAGCTTCAAACACCAATCCATCAATACCCGGCCTGATCTTAGCAAGCAGATCAGCTTCACTGACAATATCAAGCGAAACCATCGGCGTGAGTACCGACACTTCATACTCAAGCACCGCTAACTCCGCCTCACTAACCGGCTGAAAACGCTGATCCCTAAAAGCAGCCAGATAACTGTTCCGTACAACCGCATCAACCAGGGAGCTATTCGCTTCAAGGTTGCCTATACAACCCCTAAGCTGGCCGTTAACTTTAAGTGTCACAAAGCAGGCGCGATTTTTTTTAGCCTGACAGAAACGTCACACTCGATCAGGGATTCAACCCCCTTTCCATATACCCCTCTGGCAACAGATTCTCTGGCAAGCCACAGCAACAACGCTTGCTCTTGATTGGTATACTGTTCAATAAAAGGCATAAGACGAATATCCCACTACCCGGTTTCGATCACCCGCAGTATCCCCAGAATTACAATAATCTATAAACTCTGCCTGCAGTCCTTGTTCTGCCGCATAGGCCAACCAGCCATTCAACGCATAACAACCACAAGCTTGCTGTGGTTGAATCTCAGGCTTGAGTTGGTTGATCTGCTGTAGTGTTGCCCGGTCTATTGCCATTGCCTCGTCATACTCATGAAAATGGCTCAGGTCGCTACTAATAATAATCAGCGTCTCTGGCTCCATCAATATTCGGCCGATCAGTGCAGCAACCTCATTTACTGGTGTCTGTCCCACCAAAACAGGGAGTACTAAGTAGCCACCATCAAGTAACTGCAGAAAAGGAAGCTGCACTTCAAGACAATGCTCACGCGCATGAGCCACATCGTTGATCACCACGCGCTCTTCTTGAGTAAGCACAGAGCTCAGCTGATGATCTAGCCTTATTGTCCCCAGCGGCGTTCGCCACAAATCGGCACTCATCACCGCCATACCCAGCAGGGGAACCCGGTGGGCAGGTCCCATCAAAACAACACGGGATATCATAGGTAAGTACGGCCGAATACGGCTGTAGGCACCGGCAGCAACCCCTCCTGAATACACTAACCCTGCATGTGGCACCATAATAGCGACAGGCATACAACCCTGATGCTGATTATCAGCAAGTAATTGACTCACCATGACAGCCAACTCATCAGGACTTTGGGGATAGAACATGCCTGCGACGGCAGACTGCTTAATTCTCATATACACTGATCCTATAAAAGACAGCAATACACTGAGTATAGTCCTGAGCCGGACGTTAAGCCCTATGACAATCTTGAAGCCGCAACACCCAACTCATTACTGGCACCCTGTAGAAGAAGGACGAGTACAGTGTGATGTTTGCCCTCATCAATGCAAACTAAAAGAGAGGCAGCGGGGGCTATGCTATGTACGCGGCAATGAAGCAGGAGAAGTCGTTCTTTATAGCTACGGCCACTCCAGTGGTTTCTGCATAGACCCGATTGAGAAGAAACCTCTTAATCACTTTTTACCTGGCACACCGGTACTCTCCTTTGGCACAGCAGGCTGTAATCTAAGCTGCAAGTTTTGCCAGAACTGGGATATGAGTAAATCCAGACAGATGGATACGCTAGCCAGTCAGGCAACACCGGAAACACTTGCTAACGCCTGCGTTAAAACCCACTGCCGATCAATTGCCTATACCTATAATGATCCGATCATCTTCATGGAATACGCCATCGATGTAGCCAAGGCCTGTAGCGAACAAAATATTAAGTCAGTCGCTGTGTCTGCAGGCTTTGTAATGCCCGCCCCCAGAATCGAGTTTTTCCAACACATGGATGCCGCTAATATAGATCTAAAAGGCTTCAGTGAAAAATTTTACCGGAAGTTTTGTGGAGGCCACCTGCAAAATGTTCTGGATACCTTGACCTACCTGGTTCATGAAACGAACTGCTGGGTCGAGATCACCAATCTCATTATTCCCGGCGAAAATGATAACCAAGCCGAACTTCAGGCGATGAGTGAGTGGATCAGGGACAATCTGAACGCATATGTACCAATACATTTCACCGCGTTTCATCCCGATTATAAAATGCTCCAACACCCCCGCACGCCTCTGGAAACACTGGAACGTGCCCGAAGAATAGCATTAGACTGCGGCCTTAAACATGTTTATACCGGCAACGTAGCAGCTATCGACAGCGGCTCAACTTACTGTAGCCATTGCAAGCAATTGCTGATCGCACGCGATCAGTACCAGCTGGGCAGATGGAATTTGGATGCGCATGGCCGCTGCAATGATTGCCAAACGCCACTAGCAGGAAAATTTGAAGCAGAACCGGGCCATTGGGGAGCACGGCGTCAGCCCCTGCGCTTTACCTGAACCGCCACTCTTATGAATATTGGTAAAGAAATCGTCTGACTTCTTCGACCTGTGTTAACGCTCTCATATCCTGCAGCATAGGCATCGCCTCGGGATATTCTCTGGACATCATCTTCAGCCACTGCTTAATACGGCCGTGCACGTACTTAGGTGCAAGCTGTTGCTCAACCATATCCAGAAACTGCAACAACAATAACCGCATCTCCTCCCAGGATAGATGATCAGGATCATCACCCCGCTGCAGCGCTTTGATTCGCAGTCCCAGATCAGGCGCAGCGACCAATCCACGACCAATCATCACATCATCACAACCACTAACTTCCCGGCAGCGCTGATAGTCCTGCCAGTTCCAGACTTCTCCGTTCGCCGTCACCGGAATAGACAGGTGCTCTCTTATCTTTGAGATCCATTCCCAATGGGCCGGCGGGCGGTAACCCTCCTCTTTTGTTCTGGCGTGAACTGTCAGACCACAAGCCCCGGCATCTGCAATGGCTGATGCATTCTCGAGTGCCAGCAGTTTATCGCTGTAACCTAAACGCATCTTTGCCGTCACTGGAATATGATCGGGCACTGCCTGGCGAACCCACCAAACGATCTTGTGTACCAACTCAGGCTCATTAAGCAAAATAGCCCCACCTTTGCTTTTGTTGACCGTCTTTGCCGGACAACCAAAATTAAGGTCGATACCATTTGCACCGATGCTCACCGCTTTACGTGCATTGCCGGCCAGTATTTGCGGATCGCTTCCCAGCAGCTGCAACACCACCGGCGTCCCTGCACTGGTGCGACTATCATTAAATAGTTCAGGGGAGATTTTGCGAAATACTTTTGCTGGCAGAACCCGTTCAGATACCCGCACGAACTCTGTGACGCACTGATCTATTCCACCTATTCGTGTCAGCATCTCACGCATCGGCGCATCAACAACACCTTCCATCGGTGCCAATACTATTCTCACGCTCACTTCCTGATCAATATTTTAGTTTAACTAGAGACGCCATCTTATTGATATAAAATAAAAAAACCCGCTCCGATCTTCATCAGGCGGGTATTTTTGAATGCAATATTTCAGATAGCAGCCAGCCCTAGCTGCAGGTCTCGTTTAATATCATCTACCGATTCCAGACCAACGGAAAGGCGAATAAGATTATCCTTTATCCCCGCCTCAACTTTTGCCTCAGCACTCATACGGCCGTGAGTCGTAGTACCCGGATGCGTAATTGTACTCTTCACATCACCCAGATTACCGGTAATTGAGATCATCTTAGTCGCATCAATAAAACGCCATGCAGCCTCTTGGTCGCCACTGACTTCAAACGCCAGTACGCCACCAAACGCTCGCTGCTGCTTTGTTGCCAGCGCATGTTGCGGATGCTCTTCAAGACCTGAGTAATATACTTTATCGATGCCCGGCTGCTGCTTTAGCCATTCCGCCATCTCTAGCGCATTAGCACTATGAGCTTTCATACGAAGCTCAAGCGTCTCAAGACCCTTCATAAAGACCCAGGCATTAAATGGACTCAGACAAGCCCCACCGGTACGGATAAAGCCATAGATCTCTTCCATCTCTTTATCACGACCAACAACAACACCACCGACACAACGCCCCTGACCATCCAGGTATTTAGTAGCCGAATGAACGACAATATCAGCCCCCTGCTTCAAGGGCTGTTGTAACGCGGGTGTACAGAAGCAGTTATCAACCACCAGTAGCGCATCAATATCATGCGCAAGCCGGGATACCGCTTCAATATCACCCAGCTCAGCCAGTGGATTAGACGGTGTTTCCAGAAAAAACATGCGGGTTGCTGGTGTTATAGCTGCAGACCAGGCATCTAAATCGGTTGGATCTACATAAGTGACACTGATGCCTGTACGGCTCAGATACTTATCAAACAACGATACGATGGAGCCAAACACACTGCGAGAACAGATCACATGATCACCCTGCTTAAGCAGAGACAGACAGGTGCTGAGTATAGCCGCCATACCTGAGGATGTTGCTACCGCTCGCTCTCCGTCTTCAAGCGCAGCCATACGCCTTTCAAACGCCTGAACCGTTGGATTGGTAAAGCGGGAATAGATATTTCCCTCCTCTTCACCACCAAAACGCGCTGCGGCTTCCCGGGCGCTGGAATAGACAAAACTGGAGGTAGGATAGATCGCATCATTATGCTCACCCTCATCACTCCGCTGTTGCCCTGCGCGAATAGCCAAAGTGCTGAATTCATAGTCAGCATCTTCAAACTGTATCCGCTCCGGACGTTCAAAACTGGACTTGGACATCTGCCATAGTTCCCGTTATAACAACAATACGAATAAAACCTGCTTAGCTTATGGTCGCGTGCAGGTCAGCATTCTGGTTGGTGGTGGATTTCTTGCTACCACCTTTAGCACTATCATTCCGCTCATCATCGATACGTTGAAGATACGCATCATCAATATCGCCGGTAATGTACTGCCCATCAAATACCGAAGCATCAAAGCCTTTGAGCGAGCTATTACCTGCCAGCAAGCAATCTTTCAGATCATCAAGGTCCTGATACAACATCCAGTCAGCCCCTATCTCTTCACCCACTTCATCATCCGTACGACCATGAGCAATCAGCTCCGTGACCGAAGGCATATCGATACCGTAGACATTAGGATAGCGAACAGCTGGCGCTGCTGAAGCAAAATAAACTTTCTTAGCACCCATCTGGCGCGCCATCTGAACTATCTGCTTCGAGGTAGTCCCACGAACAATAGAATCATCAACCAGCATCACAACGCGATCCTTAAACTCCAGCTCAATCGGATTAAGCTTGCGCCGAACTGATTTAGCACGCTGTGTCTGGCCTGGCATAATAAAGGTACGGCCGATGTAACGGTTTTTGATAAAACCTTCGCGAAACTTAACACCCAGATGGTGAGCCATCTCCAGTGCCGAGGTACGACTGGTATCGGGTATCGGAATGATCACATCGATATCGTGATCCGGGCGCTCACGAACCACCTTCTCTGCCAGCTTTACGCCCATGCGCATACGCGATTTATAGACATTAATTTCATCGATAATCGAGTCTGGACGAGCCAGATATACGTATTCAAACAAGCAGGGGTGAAGTTGTGCCGATTCGGCGCACTGCAGGGTACGCACCTCACCTTCTTGTGAGATAAATATGGCCTCACCCGGCTCAATATCACGCACCAGCGTGAAACCAGAGATATCCAGGGCCACAGACTCAGATGCAACCATATACTCCAGACCATCGGCCGTTTCCCGCTGACCATACACCAACGGACGAATACCATGCGGATCACGAAAAGCAACAATCCCATAACCGGTAATAACGGCGACTACCGCATAGCCCCCGGTACAGCGCTTATGAACAGCCTTAACAGCCGTAAATATATCATCAGCCGTTGGCACCAGCTTACCGATCTGTTGCAGCTCATGAGCCAGAATATTCAACAATACTTCTGAGTCTGAGGTGGTATTAATATGACGCAGATTTTCTTTGCGCATCTGCTCACGCAGATCCGCAGTATTAGTCAGATTACCATTATGAGCCAGCGCGATACCGTAAGGAGCATTGACATAAAATGGCTGAGCCTCCGCTGAACTGGAGCTCCCCGCTGTCGGATAGCGCACATGACCAATACCCATATTACCCAGCAGGCGTTTCATGTGACGAGTCCGAAACACCTCGTTTACCAGACCGTTGTCCTTACGCATAAAGAAGCGATCAGCCTCACAGGTCACCATACCGCCGGCATCCTGGCCACGGTGCTGTAGCACTGTCAATGCATCAAAAATAGTCTGATTTACATTAGATTTGGCTACGATGCCAACTATACCGCACATTTGCGCTACCTCAGGTATTAAGTTAGATACAGCAAGTATAAATTAAAAAAACGAATTAACTTGTACTTCCGCTGAGATTCCAGATCATCTGACCTATCTCAGCAGCGGTTTCCCGCGTCCAGGTTTCCATCAGTAAAAAATGAGGAATTAACTGCGACTCAGACCACCAGATATCCTGAGTTACTGGTGTACGCACCAATAACGCAGAGATTACAATTACAATCAGGCCACCCCTGATCACACCAAAACCAATACCTAAAATCCTGTCAGTACTGCTCAACCCAGTAGCATTGACCAACATATTAATAAGGTTATTAATCACGGCGCCCACCATCAGTGTAGCGATAAAGAGAAGAATAAAGGCTGCACCAATACGCAGCGAAGGAGATTGCAGAAGATCATCCAGCAGCGTGCTCAATGACGGAGCAAACAGCCGGGCAACTATAAAGGCGGTAACCCAGGTAACCAACGACAGCGCTTCTTTCATGAAACCGCCACGCAAGCTATACAAGCCAGAAATTGTAATGATGCCGATAATCGCCCAATCGGCCCAGTTTAGTACCATTCCAAATCTCTACATCAAGGTCTAAATTAAGAGCCGGATTCTACCAGAGCTCTCACCTTAACCCAACGATTATCGTGTAGTAAAACGGACGATAATGCCATCCAGACCGAACTCTTTCTGAATGCTCTCCTGCAACTCAGTGAGTCTGGTTTTCTGAATATCAGGCCCAACGAACACTCTTAGCAAGTCACCGGTCTTACGAATATAGACCTTATAACCCGCTTTAATCAGCTTTCGCCGTAATCCTTTCGCATTATCTTCATCTTTAAAACTTGCCAGCTGTAGACTCCAGGCAACCGGCACGCCCTGCTGATCGAGCGCAGGCGGATCATCATGGAGCGTTATAACAGGCTTCTGCTTAGCCACCTCTTCAGCCACCTTCTGCGGTACGACAGCGACAGTGACTGGCTCAGCAGGCTGTGCGGGGGCTGTCGTATCCGGCAGCTGTTCGGCTTCCTGCGTTATAGTCACCAGCTCAGGCTCAAACGGCGGCGGCGGTATCGCGCTTTCCAGCTGGCGCTCTCGATAACCGGCGCCATCGAAGAAAATCGGAATAAGAATCACCGCTGCCAAAATTAGAATTGCTGCGCCGGCAAGACGCTGTTTAAAGCCGTCATTCACTAGTTTTTATCATCCATATTCAATACCGTTAATGCCTCAGCCACCGTAAAAAAAGAACCCGCTACAACTACCCTGTCATCAGGTTTAGCCGATGCTTTAACCGCCTTAAGTGCAATCCGAACAGTAGCATAAGCAGACTCTGGAGTAACGATAACTCCCTGCTGTTTAAGCTTTTCGCCCAGCGCTTCTGCTGTCTGACCCCGAGGGACATCCAAACCCGCCAGATACCAACGATCAACAACCGACGTAAGATGCTTTAATACTTCATCGATATCTTTATCTGCCAACATCCCCAGCACCATAAACGTTCGCCCTTTTACGGGCTTAGCTCTTAGCTGTTCAGACAAATATTCTGCAGCTTCCGGGTTATGAGCCACATCCAGAGTGTACTGTATACCATTCTGAGAGACCGCCTGCATGCGCCCTGTCAGTGATGCTGATTTCAGACTATTACTTAACAGCTCCGCTTGCGGCAACCTATCGAGTATCTGCAGCACCTGTATTACTGTGGCAGCATTTGCTTTAGGCAATGTCAGCTCAGATAGACCTGAGAAAGCCAGTAACGTTCCATCTGCCTGCTTAGACTGCCAGGTCCAGCTACTCTGATCCTCTTGCATAACGGTAAACGCCTGATCTCGCAGATAAAGCTCAGCACCGATCTCATTGGCATATGCCACCAGTCGCTGCGGGGGGGTAGAATCACCACACACTGCCGGACAACCGGGACGATAGATGCCTGCTTTTTCATAGCCGATCTGCTCTCGGTCATCCCCTAACCAATCAATATGATCAACTGAAACCGTCGTGACAACAGAGATATCGGCATCAACAATATTGATCGCATCCAGTCTCCCTCCCAGACCGACCTCTAACAACATAACATCCGGTTTCTCGGTCGCAAAAACATGCAGTGCTGCCAGCGTGTTGTATTCGAAATAGGTTAAAGCCACCTGATCCCGAGCACGCTCAATCGCCATAAATGCCCGAATTATCAGTTCATCACTTACAGACTGACCATTCAACTTAATACGCTCGTTGTAGCGCAAAAAATGAGGCGAAGTAAAGCAACCGACTGTTTCACCCTGATCCCGAAGCACCTGATCCAGCATCGCTATGGTTGACCCTTTACCGTTAGTCCCCCCAACAATAACCTTTTGACTACCACTCAAATCCAGCTTCATACGTTGAAAAACGGTGCGTACCCGATCAAGCCCCAATTCGATTTTATCGACGGGATGGCTACTTTCGATCCATTCAAGCCACTGCGGCAGGGTATTAAAGTGTACTTCGGACATAGTGCTTCAGTTTATTCCAGACAATAAAAAGGCCGCCAATATTAATACAGCGGCCTTATTTAAGGGTTAATATCAGACCGAGTCTGAAGCCGGCGCTGAAACAGCAGGAAGCCCCTGCATCATACGCAACACAGAAGAGAGACGCTCACGCAGCTCACCACGGGAGATGATCATATCTATCTGACCATGCTCAAGTAGAAACTCACTGCGCTGAAACCCTTCCGGCAGCTTCTCACGAACTGTTTGCTCAATAACCCGGGGGCCAGCAAAACCAACCAAAGCTCCAGGCTCACCTATATTCAGGTCTCCCAGCATCGCCAATGACGCTGAAACACCACCATATACGGGATCGGTCAGAACAGAGATATAAGGAATTCCCGCCTGCTTAAGCTTTTCCAGCGCCGCACTTGTTTTAGCCATCTGCATTAGCGAAAACAGTGCTTCCTGCATACGAGCACCACCACTGGCAGAAAAGCAGATCATTGGAATCCCCTCTTCCAGGGCGATATTAGCAGCGCGTACAAAACGCTCTCCAACAACCGCACCCATGGAACCACCCATAAATTTAAACTCATAGGCAACAGCAACGATCGGCAACCCATTAACCTCACCACGCATAGCGATCAAGGCATCTTTTTCACCGGTCGCTTTCTGCGCGGCGACTAAACGATCTTTATACTTCTTGGTATCACGAAACTTAAGATGATCTACCGGCTCTACCTCGGCAGCGATCTCACGGAACGTCCCATCATCAAGAAACGCTGTCAGGCGGGTCCGTGCAGTTAACCGCATATGGTGATCACATTTGGGACACACATTGAGATTTTTTTCCAACTCCGGGCGATACAGCACAGATTCGCACTTTGGACACTTTTTCCAAAGGCCTTCAGGAATATTGGTTCGCTTCTTCTCAGAGCGAACCAAAGAGGGAACAATTTTATCCAGCCAGTTACTCATTATTACTCCAGCTTCTGCTCAACGGCAGCCTTATTTATCCATTGCCTGACGCATACTAGCAGTAATCGCTGCAACTGCATCAGGGATCTTATCCTGATCGCCCGCAAGCTCGGCAATCTTATTAACCAATACGCTGCCTACAATAACGCCGTCAGCAACTTCTGAAACCGCTCGAGCAGAAGCATCATCACGAATACCAAAGCCAACGCCGACCGGCATATCTGTGTGCTGACGAATCATTTGAAGCTTTTCTGCCACTTCTTCAACATTCAGGGATGCTGACCCGGTTACGCCCTTGACTGATACATAGTAGACATAACCGCTTCCAGCTGCACAGATCAATTTAACCCGCTCTACTTCAGTTGTAGGTGACAACAGATAGATTACATCGATATCTGCAGCCTTCATCAACTGGTTAAATTCACCGGCTTCTTCAGGAGGCAGATCAACGGTTAGAACACCATCGAGACCAACCGCCTTAGCTTTCTCAGCAAACACTGAGTAACCTAACACTTCAATAGGATTCAGATACCCCATCAACACAACAGGTGTGGTTTGGTTTGTCTGACGAAATTCTGCAACTATATCCAGTACATCAGTAAGACGAGTACCGTGTAACAGCGCGCGCTCACAAGCCAGCTGTATGACAGGACCGTCGGCCATAGGGTCAGAAAAAGGAATACCCAGCTCAATAATATCAGCACCAGACTCAACCAGCGCATGCATTAATGGCAGTGTTACTTTTGGATCAGGATCACCCGCGGTGACATACGGAATCAACGCTTTGCGGCCCTGGCTTTTCAGATTATTAAAACACTCAGTAATACGACTCATCTTAATCTTCACTCAGTCAGGGCTAAAAGTTAATGCCATCGATTTCAGCGACAGTATGGATATCTTTGTCACCACGGCCAGACAGATTAACCAGAATAATCTGATCTTTGTCCATTGTTGGCGCCATCTTCATCGCTTCAGCCACTGCGTGACTGGATTCCAGTGCAGGCATAATGCCTTCAGTCAGGGTCAGGTGTCGGAATGCATGCAACGCTTCATCATCGTTAATCGCGGTATATTCAGCCCTGCCAATATCCTGCAGATAGGAATGCTCAGGCCCTACACCCGGATAATCAAGACCCGCTGAAACAGAATGTGTGCCAATAATCTGACCGCCATCATCTGACATCAGGCAGGTACGGTTACCATGCAACACACCCGGATGACAGCCCGAGCTTAGCGGTGCTGCGTGCTGACCCGTTTCAATGCCATAGCCACCCGCTTCAACACCAATCATGCGTACATCTGCATCTTCGATGAATGGATGAAATAAGCCAATCGCATTCGAACCACCGCCAACACAGGCAACCAAAGCATCAGGAAGCTTACCGGCCTGAGCCAGGCACTGCTGACGTGCTTCCCGACCAATGATGGACTGAAAATCACGTACCAGTTTAGGGTAAGGGTGCGGGCCTGCCGCTGTCCCTATGATATAAAATGTATTATCAACATTGGTAACCCAGTCACGCATCGCTTCGTTCATCGCATCTTTCAGCGTACGAGTACCCGATGTAACAGAAACAACTTCAGCACCTAACAATCTCATCCGATAAACATTCAATGCCTGGCGACGAATATCTTCTTCGCCCATGTAGACGGTACATTCAAGACCGAGCCTGGCAGCAACCGTTGCGGTTGCAACACCGTGCTGCCCTGCCCCTGTCTCAGCGCTTACTCGAGGCTTCCCCGTAAACTTTGCCAATAACGCCTGGCCAATCGTATTGTTTACTTTGTGCGCGCCTGTATGGTTTAAGTCTTCACGTTTCAGGTATATCTGAGCGCCACCCAGCTCCCGGGAAAGACGCTCCGCATGATAAAGCGGTGACGGTCTGCCTACATAGTGGGCTAAATCACGGTCAAACTCGGCCTGAAACTGTGGATCCCGCCAAAGCATTTCGTAGGTCTGCTCTAACTGCTGGAGAGCAGCCATCAAAGTTTCAGACACATAACGTCCCCCGAACTGACCAAAATGGCCACCGGCATCGGGCATTTGCTTTGCGATCGCGAGATCTTCTTTAGTTGGCACGAGATACCTCATTCATAAATGATATTATTTTAAAACTGTCTTTCAGGCCTTTAGCTGCTTCAACCCCACCACTGACATCAACAGCATAGGGGCGAACATGGTCAATAGCCTGTTTCACATTATCCTGATCGAGTCCGCCCGCAAGAATGAGAGGCTTACTCAAATCAGCCGGGATGCGATCCCAGTCAAACGCTTCACCGGTACCACCTGGTATTCCAGCTCTATAAGCATCCAGCAGCACAGCACTTGCTGAAGCAAAGCGTTTAGTTTCAGCCACCACATCAATATCCGGAGACATACGCAGCGCTTTAAAATAGGGTCTTTCAAACTGGTTACAATAGTCTGGTGATTCATCACCATGAAACTGCAACAGATCTATACCTGTCTGATCAAGAACAGCCCTTACCTGGTCTGGCGATTCATTTACAAACAATGCTACCGTCGTAACAAAAGGCGGCAATTGCTTAATTATCGCTTCAGCAACAGTCGCTTCAACAGATCTGGGACTAGGCGGATAAAAGACAAAGCCAAGCGCATCCGCGCCAGCGTCAATCGCTGCCAGCGCATCCTCAAGCCTTGTAATACCACAGATTTTTACGCGAGTTCTCAACACTTGGATCAGACTACTTTAAAAGAGAGTAATAGTAACAGATAGCAGGCCTTGAGGTTAACCGTTTTGCGTCAGGAAATAAGGCCCCAGTTCTGATTTTGGCAAATCATATTGATCCGGGTATTTTACATCGACAAAATACAGACCATAAGGAGGCGCCGTCACTCCGCCTCGAGTGCGGTCACGCGCTTCAAGCACCTGCCTGGCCCAAAGCGGCTCCGCCTCACCTGCCCCGATAGTCATTAAAACACCGGCAAAATTACGAATCATATGATGCAGAAAAGCGTTTGCCCGTACATCAATCACGATAAGATCGCCCGCGCGATAAAGCTCCATCGCTTTTACCTCACGAACCGGACTGTTAGCCTGACAAGCTATCGCCCGATAAGAGGTAAAATCATGCTCACCTACCAGGTAATTTGCGGCTTCTTGCATCCGGAAGAGGTTCAGTTTTTTATGAGTCCAAGTGACGCCCCTGCTTAACAAACCTGGTTTTACCGGCGAGGTATAGATCAGATAGCGATAACGCCTCTCCATAGCCGAAAAGCGAGCATGAAAAGTATCATCCACCGACTTAGCCCACCGAATAGCAATATCATCAGGAAGGTGGGTATTCGTCCCCCTGACCCAGGCTCTGTCAGGCCGCACGGCGTCAGTATCAAAATGTATTATCTGATAGGTACCACTGACACAGGCATCAGTTCGACCCGCACAGATCACTTTAATTGGCCCATTCGCTATTTTAGATAACGCTTTTTCAACTGTTTCCTGTATGGAAGGAACATCTTTCTCTTTCTGCGTCTGCCAGCCCCGATATGCAGCACCTGCATACTCGACGCACAACGCATAACGCTTAAGCTTTGAATCAGCCACTTCTACCTGCTTAACCCCGAAACTAGAAGAGGCGACCGAAGTCGCCTCTTGCTGCTTTTCTATCTGGGTTTTATCCCGTTGCATATAACGTCTTATCTCAACTATTAATTGAACCCAGCAAACTATTCGCTTCAGTTTGTTGAGCATCACTGCCTTCTTTCAGAATCTCCTGAAGGATATCCTTAGCGCCATCAAAATCTTCCATATCGAGATAAGCCCGCGCCAGATCCAGTTTAGTTTCTACTTCGTCAGCACCTTCAAGTAGGTTCAGACCATCAAGAGAATCATCTTCGCTGTCATCTCCTGCATCCAGACTAAGCTCATCACCACCAGCATCACTCAATAACATCTCTAGCTCTGAATCAAGCTCGGCATCTAAGTCATCTGCCACTGCCGAATCCTGCTCCTCTGCATTAGGTGGCGACAGCACTTCTTCATCAAGCACTATCTCATCACCTGCCGCGCCATCAAGAAGCGCTGCCAGATCAGCATCAAGATCAGCATTGGAAGATTCTTCAGAAACATCCAGCTCCTCAACGTCAGACTCATCGACACCGGCCAGCAACTCAGAAAGATCATCCTCAACATCAGTATCAGCTTCATCTTCCTGACCCAACAGTTCTTCAAGGTCAGCAAACTCTTCATCTGAGGCATCAACAACCTCCTCAGAAGCGTCTGCATCCGCCAGCAGCGCATCGAGATCATCAATCTCGATCTCATCCTCAGCCAACATGTCGCCCAGAGCCTGTTCATCCTCCGAGTCAGCATCAGCAGCAACCGTATCGGTCTCACCAAGATCAAGATCGAAATCAAGATCCAGTTCATCTTCTGACGGTGCTTCGGCCTCATCAACAAGCTCTTCTACAGCTTCTTCAATATCAAGTTCAGCAGGCGTAGCAACATTAAATTCAAGATCGTCCGTCTCTTGCTCATCACCGCTACCAGACGCATCATCTACTTCGGCCAGCAAGTCTTCCAGACTATCAAGCTCAGGCTCTTCATCTGCCAGATCTGCCAGACTATCTGCAAGTGGGTCATCATCAAGATCATCAAGATCCAGAGACTCTGTCTCTTCGCCCAGAATCGAATCTAAAGCGTCATCAACCTCTTCTTCGGCCTCTTCAACTTCTTCTGCTAAGGGCTCAGACGGAACCTCAGACACCGCATCATCAAAGCCAAGATCGAATTCATCTTCGTCAATTATTTGCTCATCGGCATCATCAACTTTATCCAGATCCATATCGAGATCAAGGTCGAGATCATCCAGGTCACTCTCTTCTTCAGCCGCTTCTGGTTCAACATCGGCGTCTGCAACAACCTCTTCAATCGCTTCCTGCTCTTGAGGCTGCTCATCAACTATTGCTGTTTCCTCAGAAACAGGCGCTGCCTGTGGCTCCTCTTTTTTGCCACGGCGCAACAGAAGCAGTGCCAGGAGGAACGCAACAATTGCACCACCAGCGGCACCAATATAGAGGCCAAACTGTTCTAACAGACTTTTAGGCTTAGCTTCCGGTGCTGGCGGCACAGGCGCTACAGCTGGCTGTTGTTTAGCGGCATCCAGCTCTGCCTGAAGATCAGTCAACTGTTGATCTTTCAGCTCTACCAGTCGATGTAAACTTTCCATCTGCTGGGCAAGCGCATCAACTCTGCCTGAAAGTTCTTCATTTTCACGTTTAATCTGGTCAACTGTTTCCAGTGCCGAAGCAAGTTCCGTTTCCAGTTGCTTGTTTTTTTCCAGCAACGCAGCATCAGCAGTACTAGTGTCAATATCGGCCGCCTGATCTGAGGCAGTTCCTGCATCTGCAGCAGTATCAGGAGAAACTATCTTAAGCTGCCCCTGGGCCGACTTGGCTGCAACTTCTTCACCCTTTTTTCCGGAAGCGGCCTTTTTATCTTCAGCACTTGTGGCATCCATCTGCTCCACTTCAGCCGCTGGGTTCACAACACCCTGCTTCCACATCTGGGTCTGGCGCCAGAATTCTTCATTGGCCTGCTTTTGACTCAGCGTTTTTATTTCTGCTTCGGAAGGCAGGTCTAATACAACCCCAGCCTTCAGCTGATTAACATTATTATTACTAAAGGCTTCAGGGTTCTTGCGCTGTAATGCCAGCATCATCTGAGCTTCAGTGATATTGGCACTGGGCTTATGACGCTTGGCAAGATCCCACAAGGTGTCATTTACATCTACATAAACCTGCCCGTCAGTCATCCGGGTACGAATATTATTAGCTGGTTTCTGCGGGGCTAACGGTTTAGCAGCAACAGGGGCGGAAACCGGCGTCGCAGCAGATCGCGCAGGCTGAACAGCAACAGGCGCTGGCGTAGGATCGTAGACAGGAGGATCGAGCAGGACCGTGTATTCACGGACTAACCGGCCACTCGGCCAGTTAACCTCTACCAAAAAGTTCAGAAACGGTTCTTTCACCGGTACTGACGAAGTCATCACGATAGATCCGCGCCCAGAAGAACTCGGCTTGACCTCAAATGACACATCGGAGAGGAAACGTAACTTCTCTATTCCCGCCAGGGCAAAATCATCGATATTTGCCATGCTGGGTTGAATCTGTTGTGGGTCGACTTCTCGCATCTGAAGAAGCTGTATCTCTGCTTGCAGAGGCTCATTCAGCGCTGACGTTATTTTAATTTCACCGAGACCCAGTGCATATGCATTGGAGGTTCCTAGTGCACCTGCAATTGCCAAACTTAGGGCTAATTTGCGCAGCATATTTTCGCTTCCTTAATTTCCCCGGTTCTGAAATTGATAAAAAGCGTCAATATTCAGAAAGTTACGTATCCAGTATTAATGGCCAAAGTATTCATTAAAACTGCTGTTTAATCAACAACTCAGATCGACCTGATAGAGGCAATCTTGAGAATTAAAAACCTAAAATTCCTGCACACACTTGCTATACAAACACGAAAAACAGCTAATGAAATCAATATAACCCTTATAATACATAAACTTAAGAAGCCATCTATAGAAATTACACCCGTTATAAATCAATTTGAGCAGGCAGAAATTTACACTACCTAAGTTGGGGACTGTGATTATCACCTTTGTGTGAATTTCTTTTATAGGAGATTAGTTGATATGAATCAGCCTGACCCAGACAAAAAAAAACCGGCTATATCAGCCGGTTATCTTTAATTCGATGCAGATCAGTCTTCCAACAAGATCCGTAGCATCCGGCGTAACGGCTCAGCCGCTCCCCAAAGCAGCTGATCACCAACACTGAAAGCATTCAGGTATTCATCGCCAATATTCATCTTACGCAGGCGACCAACAGGCACATTCAAAGTACCTGTGATTTTAGCCGGTGTCAGTTCACTGGACGTAATATCACGATCGTTTGGAATTACTTTCACCCAATCGTTTGCTTCAGCAATCATGGATTCAATCTCATCCATTGGCAGATTTTGCTTCAGCTTAATTGTGAAAGCCTGGCTGTGACAGCGCATTGCACCAATACGCACGCACGTGCCATCGATAGGAATAGGACTGTCGTTCAAGCCCAGAATCTTGTTCGTTTCAGCATAGGCTTTCCACTCTTCACGACTCTGGCCGTTATCCAACTTGGTATCGATCCAGGGAATCAGTGACCCTGCCAGTGGCACACCAAAGTTATCCGTTGGCATATCGCCAGAACGAATCGTCTGTGCAACCTGACGGTCAATATCAAGAATAGCGCTGGCAGGATTTGCCAGATCAGCAGCAACTGAGTCTTTAATCACACCCATCTGAGAGATCAGCTCACGCATATGACGCGCACCGCCACCCGATGCTGCCTGATACGTCATGGAGGTCATCCACTCAATCTGTCCAGAATTAAACAGACCGCCCAGACCCATCAGCATCAGGGAAACAGTACAGTTACCGCCAACATAGGTTTTTACACCGTTAGCCAGGCCGTCTTTAATGACATTCATGTTGACAGGGTCAAGCACGATGATCGCATCATCTTCCATCCGCAAAGAGGAAGCTGCATCAATCCAGTAGCCTTTCCAGCCGGCTTCACGCAGAGCACCGTAGACCTGTTTCGTGTAGTCGCCGCCCTGGCAGGAAATAATGGCATCCATCTGTTTCAGTTCATCAATGGATGTTGCATCTTTCAGCGCAGGAATATCTTTACCGATATCCGGACCTGCCTGACCTGCCTGGGACGTTGTAAAAAAGACCGGCTCATCGATATAGTCGAAGTCACGTTCTTCCATCATGCGCTGCATCAGCACGGAACCAACCATTCCGCGCCAACCTACAAAACCTACACGCTTCATCTGTTCCACCAAAAACTAGGAATAATATAAAATAATAAAGCCGCCACATATTACCTGTGACAGCTTACTATGGCTCCGGACGTTCCGGAGCCATATAATTATGCAACAATTTAGTCACATAGACTATCTGATTTAGAGCGATTTATAGCCAGTTACCAGCCTAAAAACCGTTTTATGCCTGTAACGCGGCAATTACCGCATCACCCATTTCAGATGTCGAAACCTTCTGCATACCTTCAGACCAGATATCACCGGTGCGCAGGTTCTGATCAAGAACCGCACTAACCGCCGCTTCGATACGATCAGCAGTCGCACCCTCGTTCAGCGAGTAACGCAACATCATGCCAGCTGACATAATAGTTGCCAGTGGATTGGCCAGATTCTGACCCGCGATATCAGGCGCTGAACCATGGCAAGGCTCATACATACCTTTGCCGTTCACATCCAGAGAGGCTGACGGTAACATACCGATTGATCCAGTCAGCATCGCTGCAGCATCAGACAGAATATCGCCAAACATGTTTCCGGTTACCATCACATCAAACTGCTTTGGCGCACGCACCAGCTGCATCGCCGCGTTATCAACATACATATGGCTTAGCTCAACGTCTGGGTACTCTTTAGACAGCTCTTCCATGATTTCACGCCACAACACAGTTACTTCAAGCACATTGGCTTTATCGACGGAACAGAGACGTTTATCACGGGCACGGGCTGCTTCAAACGCAACACGGCCGATACGACGGATCTCGTTTTCATCGTACACATAAGTATTGTACCCCTCGCGTATACCACCCTCTTTCTCGCGGACACCCCGTGGCTGACCAAAATAGATACCACCGGTCAGTTCACGTACGATCAGAATATCCAGACCGGATACAACTTCAGGTTTCAACGTAGACGCGTGAGCCAGTTGCGGATACAAAATTGCCGGACGCAGGTTACCAAATAAACCCAGGTTTGAACGGATACCCAGCAAGCCTTTTTCAGGGCGAATCTGAAAATCTGGATTAGTATCCCACTCAGGACCACCCACAGCACCCAGCAAGATAGCATCCGCTGCATTAGCCGCATCCAGCGTTGCCTGCGGCAGAGGGACACCGTCCGCATCGATCGCTGCACCGCCAACCAACGCTTCAGTCAGCTCTAAACCCAAATTATCCTGCGCATTTACCAGCTCTAATACACGACGGGCCTGCGCAACGATCTCAGGACCAATGCCATCACCAGGTAAAATCAATACATTCTTAGACATTACTTTGCTTCCTTAAACTGGGCTGCAGACATAAGCCAGCAGCCTGAATTTCATTATCAGATTACTTAATCGCGTCAAACAACCAGGGTGCCTGCTGACGGCGCTTCTCTTCGTAAGCTCGAATATCATCACCGTGTTGCAGCGTCAGACCGATATCGTCCAACCCATTCAGAAGGCAATGCTTGCGGAAATCATCCATGCTGAACGACATCTCTTCACCGGATGGCGTCACCACCAGCTGGCGTTCCAAATCGATTGTCAGCTGATAGCCTTCGGTAGCCGCGGCTTCTTTAAAGAGCTGATCGACCTTATCGTCATGTAACACAATCGGTAACAGACCGTTCTTGAAACAGTTATTGTAGAAGATCTCTGCGAAACTAGGTGCGATCACCGAACGGAAACCGTAATCATCCAACGCCCATGGCGCATGTTCACGGCTGGAACCACAACCAAAATTCTCCCGTGCCAGTAGTATACTGGCGCCCTGATAACGGGCCTGATTCAACACAAACTCTTCATTTAACGGACGACCTTCGCAGCTCTGATCCGGCTGACCTTCATCCAGATAACGCAGCTCGTCAAACAGATTCTTACCGAAACCGGAACGCTTAATCGATTTAAGAAACTGTTTAGGGATAATCATATCAGTATCAATATTGGCCCGATCCATAGGAGCGGCGATACCTGTGTGCAATGTAAACTTATTCATGTCGCTCTCCGCTACCTTATTTAATCAACTCACGCACATCGATAAAGTGGCCGGTAACCGCAGCAGCGGCTGCCATCGCCGGACTTACCAAATGGGTACGGCCGCCAAAGCCCTGACGACCTTCGAAGTTACGGTTAGAGGTAGAAGCACAATGTTCACCATTACCCAGCTTATCCGGATTCATCGCCAGACACATAGAGCAGCCTGGCTCACGCCACTCAAGCCCTGCCGCAACGAAGATCTTATCCAAACCTTCTTTTTCAGCTTGCGCCTTAACTAACCCAGAGCCTGGCACCACCAACGCCTGAATAATATTTTCAGCAACTTTGCGCCCTTCAACAACCTTAGCCGCGTCACGCAAGTCTTCAATTCGGGAGTTAGTACAAGATCCGATAAACACCCGATCTAACTGAATGTCCGTTATCTTCTGGTCCGCCTGAAGACCCATATAGGTCAAGGCCCGGTTAATACCATCGATCTTAACCTGTTCTTTCTCTGCCTCAGGATTAGGCACCTGTCCGGAAACCCCGACCACCATCTCTGGTGAAGTTCCCCAGGTCACCTGTGGCTCAATATCCGCAGCATTTATTTCGACCACCGCATCAAACTCAGCATCAGCATCTGAAACCAGATCACGCCATTCAGCCACTGCAGCATCCCAGTGCTCGCCTTTCGGTGAGAATGGACGGCCCTCAAAGTAATCAATGGTAATCTGATCAACAGCGACCAAACCGACCCGCGCACCGGCTTCAATCGCCATATTGCACACGGTCATACGGCCTTCCATCGACATCGCGCGGAACACATCACCACCAAATTCGATTGCATAGCCAGTGCCGCCGGCAGTACCGATTACACCGATAACATGCAGCACAACATCTTTAGGGGTTACCCCAAGGCCAAGCTCACCATCTACACGTACCAACATGTTGCGCATCTGTTTAGTAATCAGACACTGTGTCGCCAGTACATGCTCTACTTCGGAAGTACCTACACCGTGCGCTAACGCACCAAGCGCACCCAACGTAGCGGTATGGGAATCACCACAGACAGCAGTGCTGCCCGGCAGAATAGCGCCCTGCTCCGGAGCCATAACGTGCACAATACCCTGACGATGATCATTCATCTTAAATTCAAGGATGCCGAATTCATCACAGTTCTCATCCAGTGTTTTAACCTGAATCTTAGAAACCGGATCGATAATTTCGTCTACACCACCGGAACGCTCAGTCGTCGGCACGTTATGATCCGGTGTTGCGATGTTTGCATCGATACGCCATGGTTTACGACCGGCAATTCGCAGCCCTTCAAACGCTTGTGGTGACGTCACTTCGTGTAACACCTGACGATCGATATAGATCAATGAACTACCATCTTCGTTGGTACGCACTAAGTGCGACTCAAAGAGTTTGTCGTATAACGTTTGTCCAGCCATGTGGGATTCCTCACTGCATCTTTGAAACCGGCTGTTCTACGCACAGCCTTTAGTATGCTGCAATCCTAGTGCAGCATTAACCAGAAAACAAATTCATATTTTTTATAGTTTGCATTCCATTTAGGAATATCTACACTATTCCCAACAACACAGGATGGTCATTATGGATACAGGCTCATTACAGGCGTTCGTTGCCGTCGCTGAAACCGGTTCTTTTTCTCGTGCTGCCGAACAGCTTTTTCTGACACAGTCAGCCATGAGTAAACGTATATCGATACTGGAACAGCAGCTCGATTGCCGTTTGTTTGATCGCATTGGTCGAACAGTCAGCCTGACAGAAGCCGGACAGGAGCTCCTGCCCCGAGCACGCAAAATATTACTGGCACTGGAAGATGCCCGTCGCTCTTTGAGTAATCTGAGCGGTGAGATAAGCGGCAGCCTCTCCGTCGCTGCCAGCCATCATATAAGCCTGCATCGCCTGCCTCCGATATTGCGCCAATTCACCCGGGAGTGCCCAGAGGTTAAACTGGACCTGCGCTTTGATGAATCAGAAATTGCCTATGACAACGTACTCAGAGGCAACCTTGAGATCGCACTCATCACCCTGTCTCCGAACCCGGACCCGAATATTCTCTCCCAGACAGTCTGGCAGGATAAGCTACACTACGTGGTTGCCTCCGATCACCCACTAGCCAAATTAAAGCAGGTAACCCTGGAACAGCTCACTGACTATCCGGCAATTCTGCCCGGAACCGCCACCTTCACCCGCCTCATCGCTGAACAACCCTTTGCCAAACTTAACCTGCAACCGGATATCGCTATGTCGACCAATTATCTGGACACGATCAAGATGATGGTTGAGATCGGACTCGGCTGGTCACTGCTACCGGAAACCATGAGTGAGCACAGTCTCAGCGTGTTAAATGTCGATGCCCCGCCGGTCACCCGCGAGCTGGGTTACATTACACATAAAGAGCGAACGCTGAGTAATGCTGCAAGACGCTTTATACACCTTTTGGATCAAGCGGCAGAAAAGGGTTCATAAACCTAACTCAGTTCTTTAATATGATTACCAGACCTTAAGCGTGGAAACGGATGATGACTGATAGCTCTGACACAGGAACCGACTCAAATGCGACTAGCTGGCTGCAAGAGCAGTTGCAGCAATGGCAGGAGACGCTGCAGGCAAACAACCCGGCAGCGGGAGAATCATGGCAAAGCTTTCTAAACAGCATCCAAGCCCCCGATATGACAGACTTCTCGGATCAGCAAGCCAACCTGATCGGTCTGGTCAAAACGCAAACCGATCAGTTCAGTCGCTTTACCGAGGCTCTTCTGCAATCAAAAAAGCAACCGGCTCTGGATACAGAGGTACTGGTTGATCAGTTCCAGGACTATATGCAAGCTCAGTGTAACGAACTACTGAGTCGCCAATGGAATATTCCCGAACCATTAGCATCAATGTTTAAGAACTCACTTCTGACGGCGGAGTCACTCGAATCAACGCCCATGCGTGAAATGCTGGAACAGCTGGCAAAGTCTCCCGAAATTGGCAGCGGCTCATACAGTCCTGCTCAAATGCGATCCATCGCTCAGGCCTGCATCGATTATCAGGATGCATTAGGCGACTATCTACAACAATATGATCAAATCTTCAGTCAGACCGGCGATGATCTCAAGCAGCTACTGCAAAATCAGAACACTGAGATAGACAGCGTCAAAGCGCTGCAAAACCTCTGGGTTGATTGTTACGAAAATGCCTACCGTGACACAGTCTTTACCGATCAATATCAGAACAGCCACGGCCGCATCAGCAACAGCCTTAATCGGGTGCGCAAACTGGCATTCAGCAGCCGTGACAAAAAGCTTAAAGAGCTTGGTCTGGTCACCCGGGAAGAACTCGATAGCACTATACGCCAGCAACATAAGATGCGTAAACACCTGAGACAGCAGCAGCAAGAGATCGACGAATTGCGCAGTATGCTCACCGAGCTGAAACCCAGAACGTCATCCGGTAAGAAAAGCAGCAGAGGTAAACCTCAATGAGTGGATTTAAATTCAGCCCGGAGAAGCTCACCGAAGAGTTGAGCCAGTTCAATGAACAACTGTTGCAAAGCTTTAGTACCCTGCAATCCCTCGATGATATAGAGGTCGGTCAGACGCCTAAAGAGATCATCTACACCGAAGACAAGCTGCAACTGTTTCATTACCAAAGTGAGAAAACACCGGGACGTAAACGCTGTAAAACACCTTTATTGATCTGCTATGCACTGGTTAACCGTCCCTATATGGTCGATCTGGATCAGGAGCGCTCCTTTGTTAAGCGCCTGTTAGAGCTCGGCATCGATATCTATCTGATCGACTGGGGCTATCCCGACGCGGCTGATCGCTATCTGGATATGGATGACTACATCAACGGCTATATCAATAACTGTGTCGACCAGGTCCGCCAGAATTCAGGCCAGGAGAAGATCAACCTGCTGGGTATCTGTCAGGGGGGTTCTCTCAGCCTCTGCTATACCGCGCTCAACCCAAACAAAGTTAAAAATCTGATCACAATGGTCACCCCGGTAGATTTTAAAACCCCGGACAATATGCTCAGCCACCTGACCCAGCAGATCGATGTAGACCTTGCCGTAGAGACCTACGGCAATATCCCCGGCGCCATGCTAAACGATGCTTACAATGCGCTGATGCCGATGCGACTTGGCCTGCAGAAAAACCTGAATATCCCCCGACAACTGAAAGATCAGGCTTCAGCGTTGAACTTCCTGCGCATGGAGAAGTGGATCTATGACAGCCCAGACCAGGCCGGCGAGATGTTTCGTCAGTTTTTAACCACCTTCTTTAAAGAGAACGGCTTCCTCAATGCCTCGGTAACCGTCGCCAATCAGCCAGTGGACCTGAAGAACATTTCCCAGCCGCTGCTGAACGTGTTTGGCAGCTCTGATCATCTGGTCCCCCCTGCTGCCTCCCGAGCCCTTAGCGGCTTAACCGCCAGCAACGACTATACTGAGTATGAAGTTGCCTCCGGTCATATCGGGGTGTTCGTATCCAGCAAATCACAAACCGAAGTAGCGCCCAACATCGCCGAGTGGCTTAAAGAGCATGATTAGCGATGAATTAATGCCCTCTTTAATTCATCGCTAACTGAAAATTTTGCTTTTTTCCGCCGGACTTCTCATCTAAAATCCGCCCATTATTTCTCGTACACAAAGACCGACTGGTTTTAGCTGGAGTTTACGACGTTGCCATCCAACGGAAAAATCAAACTACAGGGTTTTAACAACCTCACAAAAAGCCTGAGCTTCTGCATCTATGATGTCTGCTATGCCCAGACCGCAGAGCAGAAAGCGGAGTACATCGAATATATCGATGAGCAGTATAACGCCGACCGTCTGACGGAGATCCTCACAGAAGCCTGCGAGATCATCGGCGCCACTGTATTAAACGTTGCACGTCAGGACTACGAGCCTCAGGGTGCCAGCGTTACCATTCTGGTCGCGGAAGAACCGATTAAAGATTCAGACAATGTTGATACCACAGAGAAACCAGGCCCATTGCCAGACTCGGTAGTTGCCCACCTGGACAAGAGTCATATCTGCGTACATACCTATCCTGAAGCACACCCCGATGACGGAATATGTACCTTCCGAGCCGATATCGAAGTCTCTACCTGCGGCATCATCTCGCCTCTAAAGGCGCTGAACTACCTGATCCATAAACTGGATTCCGATATCGTCACCATGGATTACCGGGTCCGTGGCTTTACCCGTGATGTAAACGGCGTAAAACATTACATCGATCATGATATCAACTCGATCCAGAACTTCATCAGCCAGGATATCCGCGATCAGTATCAGATGGTCGATGTGAACGTGTATCAGGAAAATATCTTCCACACCAAGATGATGCTCAACGATGTTGATCTGAACACCTACCTGTTTGGCACCACCACCGCCGACCTCACCGGACGTGAAGTTGAAGAGATTAACGAACGTCTCTACAAAGAGATGAACGAAATCTTCTATGGCCGGAACATGCCGGATATGAAAGGCAAGTAAAAAAAAGCCCGCGTTGCGGGCTTTTTTTACTTAGAACGGCGCTGCGCGCCTGCTAGTCGCTAGTGGTTAGACGTCGCTTCGCGACTTGCTGGGAAAAGCATTCAAATTGGTTAATTCATTCAAGCTCGCCACCTCTTAGTTTCATCAATTAAAACTTGAATAAAAATAATAAAAATAATAAAGAAAAACATAATTGAAGTTTTCTTAGACAACCTATCTCTCTCAGAGATATATTTACGAATCATTTCGTTATATGAAAGAATAACAACATCATCTTCTGCACGTTTAAATGACAAAGCAAAAACACCATCTGACAAGAAACAACACGTGTCAAATTCATACCAATAAACCTTAATTCTTTTGTCTTTATGGCTAAGAACCCTTCCATAAACATTTATAGCCGCAAAAGATAATTTGCTATTAATCATATTTACACGTGATACAGAACTTGACCGTCCTGGCTTATGGACTTCAATAAACCCAACTGACAATGATAAATCTTTCTGACTTGGAACATAGTAATCCTGTTCACAATAACTTAGAAACAATAAAATAATAACAAACAAAATATAGAAAAAATTTCTTAATAAAAATCGAGCAGTAAGTTTAAATAAAGTGGACAGATCTATTTTACCCATACCATTACCCTTTGACTGGCCTTCCCTGTCCTTGTTGCTCATTCCTTCTCCCTGTTATCCCTTCAATTTCATCTACAAATTTTGTTCGAATCAATGGCGCGAATCAATGGGGTCAGTGTCATTGATTTTTAGCTCGTTCACGGTATGCCTCGGATTTCCTATCTCCTCCTCGTGCCTCCTCCTCGTGCCTCCTCCTCGTGGAATGGCAGCAACACGACGCTTAGTTTGTTCTTCGACCTGCTCTTTGAAGCGCACAGTCCCTAACACCCAGGCCTTGTCAGTCGAATTCCTAATCGTTTCCAATGTGTTTTCTTCTATATTATTATCAAATAAAGAAACATAACTACTGAGCCTTTCAGCCTGCGTTTTACCTAGTTGTTGATATACCTCATGAGGACTAATCAATACAATCGACTTACCTACTGCATTCGCTTGGTAGCTTGACCATGGGTATTCAACTGGATGCTCAACCATAGCAGCCCTGACTGAGTTCAACTCAATATAACGCATCACTGTCAGCAAATAGGTATCACTATCGACTAACGTAGATTTATAGCGCCCGTCCCAAAGCGTGCCCGTCCTTTGGTATGTTTTATTAATATAAAGCACATAGTACCGCCCCAGTGATTGCATAAGTTTACTAATACTCCACTCATCGACTGCTGTCAGCAGCAGGTGAACGTGGTTAGTCATTAGCACATAGGCATGAATTTGAACCTTATGTTTATCAGCGTATAAACTGAGCTTATCGATATACACTTTATAGTCTTCATCAGTAAAGAATGTAGCTTGACGGTTATTGCCTCGTTGAATGATATGCTGAGGACATCCTGGTAAAAACAATCGAGGTAAGCGTGCCATAATTTATCTCCATATAAATCATAAAAAGCAAAGCTAGCCCTTCAAAACTATAAAATCAATGACTCTGACCCTATTGATTTTCGACCCTATTGATTTTCCTTCACTACCTTTTACATCTTTGATAAAGTGCTATTATTCACGACACCAGCTAATCTTTGATTTGCTTCAGCTACTGTAGTAATCATTCGATATCCTTATCTTTATTTATAAACTATCTGATTAATTGAACAACAACATCGTCTAATTCATTTACAATGCCAAAACACCCAAAACACTCAATAGCTTCCTTTAAGATATTAAACTCATCTTCATTCATAGAATTTAAATAATTATTTTTATTACCAGCAATCAGATCCCAAATAACCAAATATGGTCGATCATAAATATTACCCGAACCCTTTGAAGACTTATCTGTTTCAAAAACGATTTCCATTCCATCTATATTAAGAACCCATTTAAAACGATTTGAAAACTCTTCTTTACCTATTCCAAGTAGCATCAGATAAATATTTCTTTCTTTATCAACGGTCCAATGATACTTAAATCCAGAAGGCAACCCTCGCTTAATCAAAGAAGGTTTTGCTGAACATTTAACATCAAACAAACCATATTTTTCAATATCCGCCTCAGTAACATATTCATTTATAAATGACATTCTTATACTCCAAAACCAAATAAAACGTTAAATTAATTCCGCAACATACTTTACAATATTCATCGCTCCCTAACACTCTCATTCTTATATCTCAGCAACGGCGTTAATACATACTCAATCAAATACCGCTTACCGGTTTTCACCTCGGCGCTAATGCTCATACCGGGAACCATAGAATCAATGACTCTAACCCTATTGATTCCTGGTATGTTTTATTAATATAAAGCACATAGTACCGCCCAGTGATTGCATAAGTTTACTAAAACTCCACTCATCGACTGCTGTCAGCAGCAGGTGAACGTGGTTAGTCATTAGCACATAGGCATGGATTTGAACCTTATGTTTATCAGCGTATAAACTGAGTTTATCGAGATACACTTTATAGTCTTCATCAGTAAAGAATGTAGCTTGACGGTTATTGCCTCGTTGAATGATATGCTGAGGATATCCTGGCAAAAAAATAATCGAGGTAAGCGTGCCATAATTTATCTCCATATAAATTATAGAAAACAAAGTTAGCCCTTCAAAAATATAAAACCAATGACTCTGACCCTATTGATTTTGACCCTATTGATTCCGTGATTTTTTCTATCGAATAATTTTTCCTCTAAATAAAATTAGGGAAACCAGCCTAATCAATTAGACAATATAATTTATCTATTATTCAGAATCATCATCAATAAAAACTTCGTCCCAAATAAAAGCTCTGGCAGACCGTACACCCAAACTTCTACGCACACTCACATCAGCACGACCCATTAAATAACCTAAAGTTAAAAAAAATGTTAGAAATAACCTAAGCCCTGATATAAATGAAAATGACAACAAGAAAAATTCGCTAAAAAAAGTGTATAAATTACGCACTTCTAAATCATCATATATATTGCTAACAAAAACCCATATCAGAAAAGCAGCAATACAGAATAGAAAATACTTTATTATCAAGTTCGTACTCATTTATACAACTCACAATTACATGTAGAAATTAGACAATGCGAATCAATGGGGTCAGCACCTCGGCGCTAATGCTCATACCCGGCACCAGATTAACTTCTCGGCCATCCACCCAGAGGGTATTGATTTTCATCAGCATGCGGGCTTTGTAGATCAGGCCGCGCTGTTCATCAGCGGTAGCATCGCTGGAGACGTTATCGACTACCGCGTCGATAACGCCGTATTTGGTAAAGGGGAAGGTGTTGTTCTCAGGAAGATATGAAAAAAGACTCAGGCCGTAAAGATACTGTTTAGTGCAAAGCCGTCGAAGAAAGGCTGTAACTCTAAAATGAGAGGCTTGTGCCTGTTTCTCAGGCTGCCTGGGCGTCTGTTCCATCGACTATATAATCCATTATATTTACGCACTTGATCACAGGATCATAGTAGATTCACTGCTCAATTACAAAAACCTGGAACAGCTCCTTGCTGCACCTACTGCAAACACGAAAAAGCCCGCTCAGGTTATTAAGAACAGGAAGCGGGCTTCGTTAAGCAGTAAAAACTACTTATCTTCTTTTGGCGGTTCCGCATCGTTGCTGGCGGTTTTCTCTGCTGGCTTCTCTCCACCCGGTGGGGTGAAGATGTTCCACATTGCCATATTCTGATCGGCAATTTTGTTCATCATATTTAGCGGATTGCTCGCGCCGATCATGTTTTGCATCTGCTCGCGGATACGTTCCTGCTGATCGATAAAGGTGGCGATGCTCTGCTCCAGATACTGACTCATCATCCCCTGCATGCTGTCACCGTAGAAGCGGATCAGTTGCTGCAGTACCTGATTGGTTAGTAGCGTACCGTGGCCCAACGCTTCCTGCTCACTAATAATCTGAAGCAAAATGTTACGGGTCAGGTCGGCACCGGTTTTAGAGTCCTGAACCTGAAAGTTCTCCTGACTCAGTACTAGCTCCTTTACATCTTCGAGAGTGATATAGCAGCTGCGTGACGTATCGTATAAGCGGCGATTGGTGTACTTTCTGAGAATTCTCAAAATTTTCTCTCTCTATGTTCTGTTTCTGTCTTCTGCGATGCGCATAAAGATCAGCCAACAGCTTTATTTTTTTTCAGCGCTTTTACTGCTGTTGGTATAAGTCGACATCATGTTCATCAGCATTTTCTGTATCGTATCCATCGATCCAAGACCCGTCGCCATATAGGGCTGAAACAAGGTTAACGGATCATATCCATCAGCCCCTGCGTCCATCCGTTCCTGTATTTTGCTCATCATGTCATTCTGAAACGATTCAACATCAGGAAGGCCTAATACCTTACGGAGCTCTTCCGGGGTCATTTCAACATCTATTTTGAAATTCATGTGCACCTCTCAACGATCAGATCAACCGATCTCAGGATTACGCGTACATTTATACTGCAAAATTGCGATTCAACAACTTATCCACTCTATCTCTAATACTATACCAACTGCGGTGCAAAACAAATTTACCGATTCGTATTTGCACAATTTTCTGGTTTTATCCAAATAGTTGCGCACAAAACAGCTAAAGACACCGCACCTGCCGCCACAATAAATGTTGCAGCTGCACCCAGGGATTCCCAGAGAAAACCACTGCACAATGCCCCCAGAGCACCTCCCACACCAAAACCAACACTACTGAACATCGCCTGCCCTTGTCCGTGATTAGCAGGTGAGAAGTAATGATGTACCAAGGCGATGCCGATTGCGTGCAGGGCACCAAAGCTCACGGCATGCAGGCTCTGTGCAAATAACATCAAAGCCTGGTTTTCGGGTATCAGGCCGATCAGCAGCCAGCGCAGCACGCAAAGCATGAGACTACCGATCATCAATCGGCGCAGACCAAAGCGACCAATCAGACGGTGCATATAGATAAATACGATGACTTCAGCAATAACACCGACAGCCCAGAGCATGCCAATCTCTGCCCGGCTATACCCCAGGCTTTCCATCAGGACAGAATAGAAGGTGTAGTATGGTCCATGACTGAACTGAATCAGCAGACAGATAACGAAGAACGCAATAATCTGTGGGCGCAGCAATTGCTGCATAAAACCGCTTTCATCACTATGACGCGTCAACGCTTTACCCTGAACAAACAGTGAGGAGAGCCAGATCAGCAGCATCAGCCCCAACATCAGCCAGGGCAACCAGCGTATATCGATCACATCCAGCAGCCAGCCTATCGCCAACACCGTGACGATAAAGCCGATAGAGCCCCAGAGGCGGATACGGCTATACAACTCGCTCTTTTCACCCAGATGAATCAGGGTTAACACCTCAAACTGGGGGAGCACCGCATTCCAGAAAAAGCTGAAACCGAGCATCACCAGCGCGATACCCAGCGCACTCTCTTGCCAGAAAATAAGCACAAAAATCAGACAGGTAAAAAATGAGCCATAGCGAACAATGCGTATCCGCTGCCCGGTGCGGTCTGCCAGCCAGCCCCAGAGATTCGGTGCAACAATGCGCGAGGCCATGAGGATGGCCATCAGCCCACCGATAGTCTCTGCATCAAAGCCAAAGGATTTTAGATACAGGCTCCAGTAAGGCACTAACGCACCTAACAGCGAGAAGTAAAAGAAATAGAAGCCCGAGAGGCGGGTATAGGTATTCAGTTTCATCAGCCGGCGGTGAGCCTTCCTGTCTTATAAAGAGATTAAAACTAACTACAACAGATTAGCGGCTCTGAGATGTAAAAATCCACCGGTTTATTCAACGGGTGGATTTTTCAGAAGCGCGCAGCAATCATACGCGCCGTTATCTTTCAGTGCGATTAAGCGTCGCCTAACTCTTCGAGTATGTACTGCGGCAATGCAAAACTGCCAACATGGATCGCCGGATTATAATAACGGGTTTTAATGCCACTGGCGTTAAAGCGTTCGGTAATCAGTTCTACTGATTGCTGACGAACAGTATGATCATCGCAGGCCCAGGCAAAAGTCATCGCCCCACCGATGTAGGTCGGCACTGCCGCTGTATAGAAAGTCTGGTCTGAAAAATACGGACTCAGTCGCTGACGCGTGGTTACCACCTCTTCCGGTTGCATGTAGACCACACCGTTTTGTGCGACAAAGATCCCCCCCTCATTCAGGCAGCGTTTACAGCCTTCATAGAAGCGACTACTAAACAGCACCTCACCCGGCCCTACAGGATCGGTACAATCCGAGATGATGACGTCGTACTTTTCATCGCTCTGACAGACATAGTCGATACCGTCGCCGATAACGATCTTCGCCCTGGGGTTATCGTAAGCACCTTGTGAATGATTTGGCAGATGTTCAACACACATGTCGATAACAGCCTGATCAATTTCTACCTGAGTCGCACTTTCAACCGTTGGGTGTTTCAGCACTTCGCGCAGCATACCGCCGTCACCGCCGCCAATGATCAATACCTTTTTCGCGGCTCCGTGGGCTAACAGAGGCACATGGGTGAGCATCTCGTGATAGATAAACTCATCCTTCTCTGTTGTCTGAATAATGCCATCCAGCGCCATGACGGTGCCGAATTTAGGGTTACGAAAGATAATCAGATGCCAGGAGTCTGTCTGCTGTTCAAACAGTACTTCTTCAACATCAAAAGCCTGGCCGTAACCATCGTAAAGGGTTTCTTTATAGACTGTCATAGCTATATGCACCACAACTAAAGGCGTCAAATACGCCAGAGTTAATAACAAGAAACCCCTATCCACTGATACAAGCATCAGCCGATAGGGGTTACAAAAAATTTAGTTCAGGGTTTTACCCTTTAAGCACCGGTGTTTCGCAAGTCACATCGGCATTTTGTGCACGATGCCGCAGAAAGTGATCCATCAGCACAATGGCCATCATCGCTTCGGCAATCGGCGTAGCCCGAATGCCAACACAAGGGTCATGGCGCCCCTGAGTGACCACTTCAATTGCTTCACCCCGGCTGTTAATGCTCTGCCCCGGCAGACGTAAACTAGAGGTGGGCTTCAACGCGATATGCGCCGTAATCTCCTGACCAGTAGAGATCCCCCCTAAGATACCGCCGGCATGGTTTGACAGGAAACCTTCCGGAGTCATCTCATCACGATGCTCAGTACCCTTCTGCTCGACACAGGCAAATCCATCACCGATCTCGATGCCTTTGACCGCATTGATGCTCATCAGTGCATGTGCCAGATCGGCATCCAGCCGGTCGAAAATCGGCTCGCCTAAGCCCACAGGAATACCGGTAGCTGATACAGAGATCTTAGCGCCGACAGAGTTACCCTCTTTACGCAGGGCATCCATATAGGTTTCCATTTCAATGACTTTCACCACATCGGGACAAAAGAATGGATTTTGTTCTACCTGGTCCCAGTCAAACGCGTCGATTTTGATAGGGCCTAACTGTGACAGGTAGCCACGTACTTCAACACCTTTTTGTGCAAGAAACTTCTTGGCGACAGCGCCGGCAGCAACTCGCATTGCCGTTTCACGAGCCGATGAACGTCCCCCACCCCGGTAATCACGAAAGCCATACTTATGGGTGTAGACGTAGTCAGCATGTGCCGGACGGAAGGTTTCTTCGATATTAGAGTAGTCTTTAGAGCGCTGATCGGTATTTTCAATCAACAAGCCGATAGGCGTACCGGTGGTTTTTCCCTCAAACACACCGGAGAGAATTTTCACTTCATCCGCTTCGCGTCGCTGTGTCGTATGGCGGGAAGTACCCGGCTTACGCCGATCCAGATCCCTTTGCAGATCGGCTTCTGTCAGCTCGATACCCGGAGGGCAGCCATCAATAATACAACCCAGTGCCGGGCCGTGGCTTTCGCCGAAGGTGGTGACGGTAAAAAGCTTACCGTATGTGTTTCCTGACATCGTATGTTCCCGATTTCAAAACAAAAATTTAGTCGATTATACCCTAGTCATTCAGACAGAGCTGCAATACTGTTTAACCTCAGCGGCGCTAAGCAAAAAGACGCCATTGCCCCCCGCTTCTAACTCTAACCAGGTAAATGGGATGTGGGGATATTGCTGCTGCAGATGAACTTCGCTGTTACCCACTTCGATAACCAGTAAACCATCCTCTGCCAGGAACTGCTCAGCCTGACGCAGAATCTGCTTGGTTATATCCAAACCATCCGACCCTGATCCCAACGCCAGATCCGGCTCATGCTGATATTCCTGGGGCATGCTCGCCAGATCTGCTCTGTCTACATACGGAGGGTTGCTCACTATCAGATCATATTTACGGCCAGTTAAGCTACTGAACAGATCGCTTTCAATCGCAGTCACCCGTTCGCTCAGCTCATGCCGACTGATATTCCGGCGGGCAACTTCAAGCGCCTCTGCTGAGATATCCGCCAGATCAACTTCGGCCTCTTCAAAGGCATAGGCGCAAATTATTCCGATACAACCGCTGCCAGTACAAAGATCTAAAATTCTATCGACCGGTCCTTCCCGTAACCAGGGGCTGAATTGCTGTTCGATCAGCTCTTGTATTGGTGAGCGAGGAATCAAGACCCGCTCATCAACATAAAATGGCATACCCGCATACCATGCCTCGCCTATAATGTAGGGCAGCGGCCGGCGTTTTATTACCCGTTGCTCGAGGAAATCCAATACACGTGACTTCTCGTCTGATGTCAGGCGGGAGTCCAGCAACTGCGGATTGCTGTTCCACGGGAGATGTAACGCACCCAGCACTAACTGAACCGCTTCATCCCATGGATTATCGGTGCCGTGACCAAAATAAAGGTCGTATTCATAAAAACGGCTCATGCTGAAACGAACATAATCGCGTATTGTATGTAATTCTTTAAGCGTCTGTGCTTGATTGATGGTCATATCTGGATGGATAATTCACTGATTGATGCCTGCTTTATTACAGGCTGTGTATGTTAATTAATATTCTCTGCGAACGCTATGTCTGAAAACGATCTGCCTGATGAAAATGAATTAGATTTCTCTGCTGCCATGAAGGGAGTCAGCCGTCATACCGATGATCGGGCTGATCTTCGCGGGCAACCAAAAAAGTTAAAGTTAGCTGACGATGAAACCACCCGCTATAAACGACAGGTGGCCGTTCAGGATGAAGAGATGGTTGTCGACGGCCTCACATCAGAAGTTATTAATCTGGTAGAAACTGAAGATGAACTCATCTACGCCGCGCCAGGTGTACAGCTTAAAGTAATGAAGAAGCTCAAACAGGGGCATTTACCCTGGGATGCAGGGCTGGATCTTCACGGCTATACTTTGGACGACGCTCGCACTGAGCTAAGCAGCTTCATTCGTGAGTGCAGCTTGCGACAGTTACGCTGTGTCATGGTGGTCCACGGCAAGTCAAACAGCGTAGAAGGACAGCAGGCACTGATGAAGTCTTATGTGAATGACTGGCTGCAACAGATGCCCCAGGTAATCGCATTCTCGTCAGCACAACCGAAAGATGGCGGTACCGGCGCACTCTATGTATTACTTAAGCGCGCAAAATAAAGCTCATAAACCGCTCTGTAGACTTTACCTATGAATGCTAATCACGTAAGTTAGCACCCTTTTTAACAGCCCTGCCTCGCACTTATCGTGCCTGGCGCAGGCGTAGACAGACCAAGACAGGATTACTCACTGTAATGGAAAAAGAATTTGCCAGCATAATCGAACAGTTGGGTGAAGATATCACTCGCGAAGGCCTGATCGACACTCCAAAGCGCGCCGCCAAAGCGATGCAGTTTCTCACTCGTGGTTACGATCAGAACCTTGAAGAAGTCATCAACGGCGCTATGTTCCCAACCGAGAACAGTGAGATGGTGATTGTTAAGGATATCGAGCTCTATTCTATGTGTGAGCACCATATGCTGCCCTTTATCGGGAAATGCCATGTGGGTTATATCCCTAAAGGCCAGGTTATTGGTCTGTCCAAGATCGCCCGGATAGTCGATATGTTTGCCCGTCGATTACAGATCCAGGAAAACATGACCAAGCAGGTTGCCGATGCGATTATGCAGGCGACTGGTGCAGATGGCGTGGGTGTTGTTATTGAAGCACGGCACATGTGCATGATGATGCGCGGTGTAGAAAAGCAAAACAGCAGCATGAAAACATCAATGATGCTGGGCTCATTCAGAAAGAGCCAGTCCACCCGGGGAGAGTTTCTCTCGCTGATTAACTGATATTCAGCCCTCCCTGCTTCACCCTTTTCTGTTACACATAAAGGAGCCAGCTGGCTCCTTTATTTTATCTTGCTCCCGCTGAGCAAACTCAGCGCATCGACTGTTCCAGAGCAATCAAATGCTTTTCTGTCAGCTCCCGGCCCAGTTGAATCATCTCCGTGGCCCGGTGAAATTCATAAAAGCTGCAAACATCTTTGGGAATACCTATCAACATATCAGGGGGATAACCAGCCACTTTGTATTTACCCAGGGACTCCTGCATCACCTCAACGGCATTCAACAGAACATCAAGCCTGCCTGTGGCTTTCGGTGATACGCACTCCTGCTCTTTATCATCTTCAGCCTGGGGTGCGCCATCCAGATGCCATTCATCACTAAAACCTGAACGATCCAGATAACGCGTTTCCGGCATAGCGATACGAGGCTGACAGGCTTCAGCGTTGAGGTCTACTGCAATAATAAGATCTGCATGTGCTGCCACCGTGGGAATAATAGGTATAGGGTTAAGAACTCCCCCATCCACTAACACCCGCTCCTCTTCAAACACCGGGGTAAAAAAACCGGGCACCGCAATGGACGCCCTGATCGCGTCGAGCATCAAACCATTTTGAAACCAGATCTCTTTCTGATGTGTCAGGTCAGTCGCTACCGCTGTGTAGGGAATCGGCAGCTCCTCGATCAGCGGATTACCGACAATGTCACGAAGGTTAGCCATTAATCGTTTACCACGAATGGTACCTTCGCCTCTTAACGTAAGGTCCATCATTCTAAAGACATCGATGCGGTTCAGACTGATCACCCAGTCTTTGTATTCTTCCAGCCTGCCCGCGGCATACATCCCCCCCACCAGCGCACCCATGGAGCTGCCAGCAACGCAGATAATTTCATAACCGCGGCGCTCAAGCTCTTCGATAACGCCAATATGGCTATAACCTCTGGCGCCACCACTACCCAGTACCAGGGAGACTGTCGTTTTCATAGGTCAGTTCCTTTGTTCCACTCTGGTTAATAAGCCCGCCAATACGCTATCGAATATATAGCTCAGCGTAACTGTACCCATACACCTGAATCTTTGCCCCGACCCGCTATTGGCACTGCAGGCCCCACCCCCACCGTTTCGATTCGCTGCGTCTCAACACCGGCTGCAATTAGCTGTTCTGCGAGCTTATTCGCAGCGTCATTACTGCGACTAAGAAGCTCAGACACACCTTCCCCTGCTGTACGAGCGTAGCTACCGATCAAAATCTTTTGCTGCGGATTACGTACCAGATAATTAGTAATGGGGTTTATGTTTTCCGAATCATCCAGCCAGCTAAAACCCTGCTGTTGCAGATCTGCTGCGAGGCTTTCTTCTGTCTGTTCCGCAGGCTTAAGAATATCTAAATGAATATAGACCCTGCGGTTACCTCTTTTGACGGTATAGAGAGCCAACTGCATATTGCCAGTCGTTGCTGACAGGTAATACTGAGTCCTGTCGATCCCATACAGTTCAGCCACCTCAAAGTAGTTATTGGCCCACTGGTTACTGCTACCACACTGACGACTACTACACTGGAACAGAATTTCAGCATTAATGCTTTGTAAATTCTTCAAGTAATACGCAAAAATCTTTTTGGGAGTGTGAGCATCAGGCACGCGATAAGTAACGCGCGTCAGTAAACCCTTTGAAATCTCGATCTTCTCTGGGGAAATTACGCCCTCTAGTTTTTTCATCGGCCCTGTCGCCAGGGCATACTCAGGCACTTTTTCCTCGCTATAACTGACTATCCAGCTTAATGGAAACCGCGGGAGTTGCTGAGGATCCTCACCACCCCTGACATCCTCTTCAGCCTGCACTGCAACACTAAGAAGCAGGACAAATCCTATCTGTACAATTGCTCGAATCCGCATGGATAACCCTTTGATAGTTAAACCCGAATAAACTCATTTATCATTGTAGCAATCAGTCCGGCTGCCTGCTCTTCAAGATGCAGATGATGACCGCCGGATAAACTCTCTGTTCTGATCGTACGAAAGTTAGCGATCCGTCGATCACTTTGCGGGATACCGCTCTCTCCCAATACTAATAACACGGATGCGGTAACCCCTCGAATAAAGCTCTCTACCTGCTCCTCTGACAGTCTTAATACTGAAGGTAATAAAAGCTTAGGGTCACTGCGCCAATAAAAACCATCTTCACGCTGAATGACTCCCCGCTCAAGTAATCCGTGAGCTGCACACTCATCGACAGGCCAGCGGCCCTTCATACGCGCTAAAACTGCAGAGTCAAAGTCCGGATAGGGCTTCTGTGGCCGCCCCTGCATTCGTATGCGTTTTTTGATTGCCAGAGCCAATTGCTCTGCAGCGGCATCCGGCTCAGTGACCAACGGCGCTACACCCTCAATCAATACCAGTTTATCGACTCGCCGGGGAAAGGCCCCGGCAAACAATGTCGCGATACTGGCTCCCATTGAGTGCCCGAGCAGCGTAAATCTGTCTAATTTTAACTGATCGGCAACGATCATCAGATCTTGCACGTTATCCCAAATATAATAGGGCGTCGAAGTAGGCCGGTGATCGGAAAAACCATGCCCCATCAGGTCTAACGAAATAAAACGAACATCAGGTAACAGTGGTGCTAAGCGATTAAACGTCGCGGCGTTATCTAACCAACCATGCAGAGCCAATACCGGTTTAGCATCAGGCTCCCCCCAACACTTGGCCACCATCTGGTGATCATTTACCGTAAAACGCAGTTCATCTGTTTGCAATGTATTACCCATCTATCTGCAACCCTCTTAGCGACCATAAGCTTTACAACCCAGGATCATCTATAACAGCATACAAAAATAGAGTAGTATCACCAGTGTTTTTTTCTTTTAAAACAGATAGCTAATCGACCTTTCCCGAGGGTTTTAATGACTGACAAGATATTGCGGATGACTCCACAGCAGTTCGGCCTGATATTATTGGGTATCCTGTTTCTGCCTGCGACGCTTTTCTTCCAGCCTAACCTCGGCGGGATAGGTATGTCGATATCCCATAACATCACAGTCTGGATCGCAGCTGTTCTAGTTATATCCTCAGCAACTTTTGTCTTACTCAAATCAAAGCAGTTTTCATCTCCCAGCGTCTGGTTGGCGATGGCGGCTCTTCCTATGAGCATGATTATGCTAGGCTATATCGTTGATAGCTTCCTACCCACCCAATGGTTATTCCGGCAACTGTATATTTTGGGTGGTTTTCTCTTTCTTATTGCGCTTTTCCAATTTCATTTTACTAACCGGGATATCGAAACAGTTCTCTTCATACTGTTGATATCGGGAATTATTCACGGATTCTACGGGGCTTCTCAAATTTTTTGGCCTAACATTCTGCCGTTATGGATAACCCCAAGCAATGAAATCCCATACAGCGTTTTTCAACAGATCAACATGCACGCATCATTCCAGGCAACTATCCTTCTTGTCGGCTTTTACCTACTAAGTCGCCCGGTTACTCTTAAAAGCGGCCCGGTGCTTAAATTAATTCTAGTGAGTAGTATTTTTCTCAGCTGTTTTACCGTTGCTTACTCAGGATCGCGGACAGGGCTCCTAGCATCTGGAGTCGGCGTCATCATACTGACCCTGTGCAACTGGCGCAGCTTTCTTAATCGCAAAAATTTATCCAGTGCAGTACTGATATCAGTGATTGCTGCATTGTTTTTTGGAAGCCAAGGGCTTCAACGTGGTTCGCAAAAACTCGAAGACCTAACAGTGAAAAACAGCTTAGGCGTTGCCGAATCAGGCTCTAATAGCCGCATCAATATATATAAAATATCTATTGAAGTGTTTCTTCAGCAACCGCTTAATGGTCATGGAATTGGTAGCTTTCAAAAAGTCTGGCATGAGCAGAAAGCTGATTACCTAGAACGTTTTCCTGAAGCCAACCTCCCTGCCGCACGACTCAGCCACCCTCACAATGAATTATTGTTCTGGATGGTTGAAGGAGGGGGAATCGCCATAGGGGGAATTCTGATTTCAGTGATCGCTATTATCTACGCGTCATTCAGCTGCGGCTGGCGTCGTGGTTTAAATTATATAGCGCTATTAATCCCAATTGGTCTACACACTCTGGTAGAGCTTCCGTTTTACATCAGCAATATCCCATGGTTTCTGCTGCTTTTTTTAATCTTTCTGATATTGAGTCACAACTGTAAGTCTAAGCCATTTGTACTAAGCCACATGGCAGAATTAACGGTTAGGTGGTCTGTCACTATACTGAGTTTAGGTATTACAGTTGTTATGCTTCAGACAATTCAGGCAAATCACAATACTATCCGTTTTCTAAAAGAAGGCATGGCAGAACCTGCTTTGCTTCAACCCGCATTAAGCAACCCATTTTTCAGCAACACTGCCGAGTTCTACTTCATGCGTACACTACTATTACGGGAACTTGATGCTCGACAGGGAAAGTTTGCTCCCCAATTTATCGATTGGGCATCCAGCTATATAGAGTACACTCCTATGCCCCAACTCTACATCGACTTGTCCCGCGCATACCTGGCGACCGGAGATAAAGCGAAAGCAATTGAAACCATTGAAGATGGCCTGGCAAGATATCCCAGGATAGATAGATTAAAAGAAAGCGCTCGTATTATTAGAAATGCTGCAAATAATTAACAAAAGAGAATGAAGTAAGTAACTCAACACTCAACTCATTAACTAACGTACCAAGTGTTGCAGAGTCCCAAGCCCCGCTGCCGGAAATTCCAGCTCAATAACAGCCATACTTCCGGGTAGCATGGGTTCTGGTCGGGAAAGATTGCCTGCACATAGCAGAGAAACTAAATCCCCAATAAGCGGTTGATGAGTAACCAGCATAAGCACCGCATCGGGTTGCTGAGTCAACCAGTCGATAACCTGTTGTGGTGGTGACTCTGGCGTTAGCTGCGACAAAGAAAGCATTTCCACCGGCTTAACCTCACGCACCAGATCGGAGGTTTGGCAGGTTCTGAGGTATGGACTATGTATTATTCGCTCAACGCCCTCTAGCAGGGGCTGATGCGCTTTCAACATCTGCAGCACTCTTAACCTACCACTCTCTGTCAGGCTGCGCTGCTCATCACTGATCGCATTAAAACCTGCTTCACCGTGACGCAGCAAAAGCAGCCGCATCAGCTATCATCCCGAGGCAGGATAAATTCTACATCACTACTCTGGGTATTAAGCATCATCATCTTAGCCACCTGAGACACCGGAGCTCCATTGAATACTACTTCATAGAGACCACTGACTAACGGCATATAGATCTCCATTTCGTCTGCTTTCTCTTTAACATAGCGCAGAGTATTAACACCTTCCGCGACTTCGCCCAGTGACGTCACCGCATCTTCCAGACTCTTACCCTCTCCCAGCGCAAAACCAACCCGATAATTACGACTAAGCGGCGAAGAACAGGTAACAATAAGGTCACCAACACCTGCTAATCCAAGAAATGTCATAGGGTTCGCACCGAGCTGAACCGCAAAGCGACTCATCTCTGCAAGGCTACGGGTCATCAGCATACTTTTAGTATTCTCACCCATGCCAAGCGCTGCACTCAAACCCGATGCTATCGCATAGATATTTTTTAACGTCCCTCCCAGTTCAACGCCATACATATCGGTGCTGGCATATGTGCGAAAATAAGCACAGTGCAATATTTCCTGGACCGCGCTACGTACCCGCTCATCTTCACTGGCGATCACCGTTGCCGTGAGTTGCTGCTGTACTATTTCTTTTGCCAAATTAGGGCCGCTGATAACACCGATAGGGTTCTCTGGGAGCTCATCCATAAGAATCTGACTCATCAGACTAAACGTATTGGCCTCAATTCCCTTAGTTGTGCTGACAACAATCTGTTCAGGACGGATAAATCGCTTCGCCTGGCGAATGACTTCACGAAAAGACTGACTGGGAATAGACACAAAGATAATGTCAGCATCAGCTACAGCCAGACTCAAATCTGATGTGGCATAAAGTGAATCAGATAGTTTGCGACCCGGCAGATAACGGCTATTTTCCCGAGTGCTGTTAATTGCTTCAGCTCTCTCTGCATTACGCATCCAAAGATTGACTGCTTCACCCTTACTACCGATCAGGTTTGCAATAACAGTACCGAAACTACCACCACCCAGCACCGCCACGTTTGCCTTATTTGCCATCGGTAAATCCTTATCTGTTCTGTAGGTTTTATTACTTGCGGAGCTGAATCAAAATCAGACTACACATGATGCTGCTGATTGTTATTAACTTTTATCCGCTTTTCTATCGAGGGAATCTAGCAGTTTGTTAACACCAATAAAGAGTAATTTCACAATAAAATAACCCAGCACAGCTAACAGCCCGAACATTAGAGCAAGGCTTACATCACCGGTTCTCTGATAACCGCTGAAAGCGATAAAAAGAAAAAAAGAGCAACAACAATGGCCAGAATCTGACTAATTCGACCCGTATTATGTTTATCAACTGCCATCTTTAACAACACACCCATCAAACAATATTTTTTTGAAAACCATTTTAATACTCACAAGCTATCTATTACGAAGAACAGCTAAGCGAGATATTTTTCCCCGATTCAGGGGTTGGTTGAGAGTATATATCGAAATTGTCACTATAGGGATCTCTCAGTGCTGCTTGCAGTTGAGCCAGATCATCAAAGTTTCCCTGTTCAGCGCGTTCAATGACATGCTGGGCAAGATAGCTTCGCATAATTACTCGTGGATTATTCCGCGCCATTAACGGCAATGCGTCTTTCTCAACACGCTCAAGATATACAGCCAGCCACTGAGTGACTGCCGAGGTACTCCCAAGCAAGAGAGTAATCGCTTCGGCATCCCCGGACACCGCTTTTTCTAGAGCAAGAAAAGCAGCATTATAATCGCATTCAGCTTGTTCCAGTAATTGCAGATACTCTTCAATTACTTTCCCATCAGCATCTGTTTTGCCCGCCATACCCAGTCGTAATTTCATTTGCTCGGTATACGCAATCGCATAGACCGGCTGAAAACGCTTAAGCGCCACTTCAAGATCAGCCTGTTTGATCAGCCCTGTCAGACTCTGAGCCAGACATACGCAGTTCCACATCGCTACAGAAGGCTGTTGCTGATAAGCATAACGACCATGTTCATCGGTTCGGTTGCAAATATAGCCAGGCTGGTAATCATCCAAAAAACCAAACGGGCCATAATCAAGGGTAAAGCCCAGGATAGACATATTATCGCTATTCATTACACCATGACAAAAACCTACTGTTTGCCACTGAGCAATTAGTCTTGCAGTCCTTTCTACCACGACTGAAAACATTGCGAGATAGGGATTATCCATCTTTGCACAATCCGGATAATGATGTTCAATAACAAAATCAGCCAATTGTTTTAGCTGCTCCGGACGCCGGGTATAATAAAAATATTCAAAATGACCAAAGCGGATATGACTGGGGCAGATTCGCACCATACTGGCGGCGAATTCAATCGACTCACGATAGATCTGAGTTTCACTGCCAATGATGCAGAGTGCACGGCTTGTCGGTATACCTAATGTAGCTAAAGCTTCACTGCATAGGTATTCACGAATGACTGATCGCAGAGCAGCCCGGCCATCACCATGCCTTGAATAAGGTGTTTTACCACTGCCTTTGAGTTGTAACTCCCAACGCTGTCCATCACATCCTGTGACATCACCTAATAAAGCGGCTCTGCCATCTCCAAGTTGTGGTGTGTAACCACCAAACTGATGCCCTGAATAAACTGACGCGATGGGATTGCTGCCCACAAGGGGCTGGTGACCACCAAATCGATCACTGAGTTGTTCCGGGCTTGCCTGACAGGGGTCCAGCCCAATCAGGTCGGCAGCGTCAGTATTGAAAGCAACCAGATGCGGATTTTTAAGGGGCTGCAAGGAAACAGGGCTGTAAAAAGACTCGGGTAACTGACTGAACCGGCTTGCCAGCAATAGCTCATCCAAACCCTTCCGGCTCATTATCAGCGACCGTCGTTACTAGACAGGCTCAAGTAAGTTCGGGTCCGGATAGACACATTCCATCTTAACACCCGCCACTTCTTCAATCTCTGGTAGCAGAAAGGCATCATCTTCAGTTGCGAAACTGATCGAGGTTCCCTTAGATCCAGCCCTTCCGGTACGGCCGATACGATGCACATAATCATCAGCATCTTCCGGTAACGAATAGTTAATCACATGACTGATGGCATCAACATGAATACCGCGCCCAGCGACATCTGTAGCGACCAGAATGTTGATCCTTCCTTCGCGGAAATCTTCCAGGGTTTTCAAACGCTTTTGTTGAGCAATTTCACCAGACATCAACGCCGCTTTCAAACCATCCTTCTGTAACCGCTCGGCTAATCGACGGGTTTCATCACGGCGATTACCGAAAACAATAACCCGATGCAACTGATTAAGCTGCATAAAATTTCTCAATAGTTTGTATTTATCCTGCCTGGATACCAGATAAACCAACTGTTTTACCGAATCGGTGCTTTTCTGTTCCGGTGCAATCTCGATCACCTTGGCATCAACTGTCCATTGCTGCGCAAGGTTCATAATATCATCGGTAAATGTTGCGCTATAAAGTAACGTCTGACGATCACCTTTTCTCGGCGTGTGACGAATAATCGTGCGTACATCCGGGATAAAGCCCATGCTAAGCATGCGGTCTGCCTCGTCCAGCACCAACACTTCAACATCACCCAAATCTACTGAAGAGGAGCGAATAAAATCGATTAAACGGCCAGGGGTAGCAACAATAATATCAACAGGACGCACCGCAAGCTGCTTACGCTGCTTTTCATAATCCATGCCGCCCACCAGTGCTACCACACTGATGTCAGCGTACTTACCCGTCTCTTCTGCATCAGACGCAATCTGTAATGCCAGTTCACGGGTAGGCGCAATGATTAATGCACGAGGAACTCCTTTAGCAGCCTTATGCTCAAGCGGATAGTCCAGTAAATCCGTGATAATACTAATCAGAAACGCAGCAGTTTTACCCGTGCCGGTCTGGGCTTTACCGATCATATCCCTACCCTCAAGGGACTCAATCAGGGTTGCTGACTGAATATCAGAGCAGTATTTAAAATTAAGATCTGCTATCGCATGCATAACCGCATCCGGTAGATCAAAATCATGGAAACGTTGCTTTCCTTCTACAGGCTCTACCGGAAACTGATCACGACTCCAGGCCTTGGCTGGCTTTGGCTTCGCTTTTGAAGCTGAAACATTCTTGGTTGACCGAGAGCCCTCTTTAACAGGCTTATCTTTAGGCATTCGTTGAGACCTTTTTTCACCAGGCGCAGAAGAATCTTCATTAGTCGATCCGGCACCAGAGTCAGTTGCTGCAGGAACATTATCATCTGAACGCTTAAATATTTTTTTAACAAAGTCATACCTTATTCGCATCAGCGAACGGTTAGCTAATATTTCTTCGAAATGGAGGTAAGGAGTCAAGTAACTGCCGACCATAACGCCGGGTTACAACACGTCTATCCAGAAGTACAATCCGCCCCCTGTCCTGCTCCGTTCGCAGCAGCCGACCAGCGGCCTGGGTTAACCGTACCGATGCCATCGGCACCGACCATTCCATAAAAGGGTTACCCCCACGCTGTTCAATCCACTCAGCCATGGTGGCGTCAACCGGGTCATCCGGCACACTAAAGGGGATCTTAGTGATAATAACCTCAGTGAGATAATCACCGGGCAGATCAACACCTTCAGTAAAAGAGGCAAGGCCAAATATTACGCTGCCTCGCCCCTCATCGATCTCAACTTTATGGCGTTTCAGAATTTCATTCTTACTAAAATCACCCTGCGACAGAACCCTATTGTTGAGCTTTTCGTCCAGACTGGCAAGTACTGATCTCATCTGACGCCATGAACTGAACAGAACCAGCGTACCAGTATCGGTTTTAAGCTCAGAATTAAGGTAATCGCCAACGGCCTGAGTGTGCAATTCAGGGTCATTCGCTTCAACTTTCATTGAGGGTACATAGAGCTCTGCCGCATGATAGTGGTCAAACGGACTCGCCAGACTATGACAAGGCGTTTCCTGCGGCAGCCCAAGATCACCCAGAAGACGATCAAACCGCCCCAGTGCTGTCAGCGTGGCAGAGGTAACAACTGCCGCATAGCAATGCTGCCAAAGGTTCATTTGGAGCATCTCAGCAGCCGAGACCGGTGCTGTGCTGCACTCGAAATCATATCCCTGTGCGGTTTCGACAAGGCTAATCCAGCGCGCTGTCGGCGTGCTGTTCTCTGCATCAGGGTGACCCATTGATCGACCCAGACCCGTAATACTCTGCATCCGGGCCACCATCATACCCAGCCGGGGATACCAGCTTTCTGCCGGCTGACGATCGATCCCTCCGTCACCATCCAGCGATTCTTTCAGCAGATCAAGGATCATCTCCAACCGGGAAGCCATTCTTGCTGCAAGGTTTTCTACCTGTAAACCAAATTGCTTAACCTCCTCAGGAACAACTCCGCCAGTGTAACGAAAACGTTCCCGAGGCCTTTTGAAGGACTCATCCATCAGTACAGGTCTGATAAGTTCAGCCCAGTTATTGAGAACAACTTGCAAGTCTTCAGCGGGCTTTTGTAGCTGTTTAACATAATCAGCGAGTAGTTGTGGATTGCCTGTCTGATCGAGCATCTTACTTAACTGCTTAATATTACTCGCCAGCCAACGCTCGGTTGATTTAAGTCGGATATTAAAAGAAAAGTGACCACTGGCCTTATCAGACAGATGATGACCTTCATCGAAAATATAAATAGTTTCTGCGGGGTCAGGCAGAATTGCACCACCGCCTAATGCGAGGTCGGCCAGAACAATATCGTGGTTAGCGATGACGCATTCGACCTGATCCAGATCTTTACGCGCTTTAAAAAAGCTACAGGCTGAAAAATTACTACAACGACGATTGGTACATTGAAGGTGATCGCTGGTTAAAGGCCTCCAGTCTTCTTCACTTATATCCTGACTCAGGTTATCCCTATCACCATCCCAACGGCCTGCCGCAAACTCATTCAGCAAACTTTTATAAAACTCGACCGTCTCAGTATCTAATCGTAAAGCCAACTCGTCTTCATACAGTGCCTGCTGTCCCGTTGAGCCATTAGCATCCAGATGCTGTTCCGCTTTGCTGATACAAAAATATCGACCCCGCCCTTTTGCCAGAGCAAAAGTAACAGACAGGCCTGCGTGTTCAGCCACCTCTGGCAGGTCTTTATTAAGCAACTGCTCCTGCAGAGCAACCGTTGCTGTAGAGAGAACAACTTTCTTACCCTTCGCCTTTGCAATAGGTAAGACCGCCAACAGATAACCGATGGTTTTACCTGTACCGGTACCCGCTTCAATCACACTGATGTGTTTTTCACCGAGACGATGAGACTTTTCATCTTCAAGGATAGCACCAAGCACCTTAGCAACCTCGGCAATCATTTGCTTCTGCCCCATACGTGGTTTCAGCTGACGGCTATCTAAAAAACGCCGGTACGCTCCCTGTATCTCTTTTTTTATCTCTTCTGAAAGCACCTAACCGCCCTAATACGCTTTAACCACGTGCATTCTAGCAATAATACTGGATAAATAGACAGAAAAAAGTTTACAAAGCCAAAATACTGTATATAGTTACAGCTACTGGATAAAAAAACAGAGTTCATCATGAAACTGACACAACGCCAAACAGATGTACTTGAATGCATTAAACACTGCATTAGCACTACCGGCTATCCGCCTACCCGTGCTGATATTGCTAAAGCGCTGGGGTTTAAATCAGCCAACGCTGCGGAGGAACACCTCAAGGCCCTTGCCCGTAAAGGAGCCATTGAAATGATCCCCGGCACCTCACGGGGAATCCGTATTCCAGGGTTTGATGATGAAGAGCCCGGCCTCCCAATCGTCGGGCAGGTTGCAGCTGGAGAGCCGATTCTGGCGCAAGAGAATGTCGAAGATAGAATTACAATCGCATCAGACTTCTTCCATCCCCCTGCAGACTACCTGTTGAAGGTACGGGGTACGAGTATGAAAGATGTCGGCATCATGGACGGTGACTTATTAGCCGTACATCAATGCCAGACCGCAAAAGATGGCGAGATCGTTGTCGCCCGAATAGACAACGATGTCACCGTCAAACGCTTTAAGCGCGAAGGTAACATCGTGTACCTAGTTGCAGAAAACGAAGAGTTCGAGCCCATTGTAGTCAACCTGCAAGAACAGGAACTATCAATCGAAGGCCTCGGGGTCGGAGTTATCAGAAGAGGACAGTAATCATGTTGCAAGCAGTTAGCAAACTCACCCGTTCAGAGCCCGTTCTACCCAGCTTAATCCGTCCGATTGCCCCGCAGGCTGATCATTCCGGACTGGCTGGAAAAGTGACCGAAATCGTTCTACAGAACAGTGATTTCGAGCAGATGACTATGCTACTGCCCTTGCTTGCACAGCTAAGTAACGATGATCGCTGGTTTGCCTGGATCGCACCGCCCACAACACTACCTAAAGACCTGCTCGAAGCAGCGGGTATTGACTTAAATAAAGTCATGTTACTTCAACCCGATCAGGGGCACTCAACTTACCAACTGGCTTGCCAGGCACTAAAAGCCGGAACATGCCATGCCGTTATCAGCTGGCCTGGCGCGCTCAGCAGCGCTGAGCTTAGTGGACTTGAAGATGCCGCCGAGAATGGCCAAAGCCACGGGATAGTCATTCGCGATCGAAGGGCTGCTTAGATACACACACAAAAAAACAGCGCATCGGCGCTGTTTTTTTTACGCAATTATAAATACTTGCTAGTGAATAACATGATGCTGGGATTCATTTTCATCTTCAGGCTCTGAGTCTAAAGCATCCGCGGCACCCGCAGCTTTAACATTCAGATCAGAGATCATATGAATTCCTGCGGTCAACATCACTTTAGCGACATCAATACACTCATCATCCAACTGCGCTCTGACATCATCAGAAAAACAGATCCGCATGATAGGTTCATCATCTGAATCAGCTCTGCGCAACGCGATCTGACCATTCTCCAGCTCAATTATTTCAAGAAACATATCTGACATAACTATCTCAATATAACCTTTAATGAAGCTTCAATTAGCTCTCGATCACCATTCCTGCATACCTACACGCAGACGCTCGATCAACGCTTTAAACTGACCAAACCACTCCTGATACTCACGAATGATATCGCCATCTTCTGCATGATTCGGATTAATCTGCATCACATGTATCTCTGATACACTCTCAGCCTGCCCAGCTGACGCCTGGTGATCCTCTGCACGCCAACAGCCTTTATAAGCCGCCAGCAAATGGTGCAACCAACTTTCAGGATCATTATGGAGTTGCTGTAGCTCTGCAACCTCAGGTGCCTCAAGCCCCTGAGACTCCATCTGCTCAACCAGCTGACTCAGCTTAGTAATCCGGTTAGCATCAAAACTGTACTGCTCCGCAATCTCTCGCAACAAAGAGCTATAGGCCGATACCATATGAAACAATACCGACTCGTTATAGGACTCGATCAGAGCATGCTTACTCCAACCAGTTGATTCCTGTGCCGCTTTAAGCGCATCCAGATGGATACGGGTAAAGTTTAACTTCTGATTGGTACGGGTAAGATAAACGCCACTCATTCGAGTCTCCGATTATTTCTTTTTTGTCGCTTTCTTCTTCGCTTTAGCAGCTTCAATGCTCCAACTGCCACCGGTATAGAATGCACGCCAGCCAGTGGCTTTGCCATTGACTTCCGTCATAACGTACTGCTCTTTTGTTTTACGACTATAACGGACAACTGTTGGGTTACCTTCGTCATCGGCAACCGGCGCACTGAAGAGGAATTTATACTTAGGATCAATTTCCCCTTTATGCGGCAACAACTCAGCGACTTTAGGTGCGCGAGTTTCCCGCTTACGGGGGAACTGACTGGCCGCAAGAAACAGCCCTGATGCACCATCCCGCAAGATAAAGGTATCTTCAACATTGTCACAAGCCAGTTCAGGCATAGGTACAGGATCCATTTTCGGCGGCGCTGCTTCTCCACTTCGCAATAACTTACGAGTATTTTTACAGGTCTCACTTGTGCAACCAAAGAACTTGCCAAACCGACCGGTTTTAAGTTGCATCTCAGCGCCACACTTATCGCAGTCAAGCACTGGGCCATCATAGCCTTTAATCTTAAAGCTACCCTGCTCTACCTCAAAACCGGCACAGTCAGGATTATTACCGCAGATATGCAACTTACGCTGCTCATCGATAAGATAACTATCCATCGCGGTATCACAGATCTTACAACGATGTTTATTACGCAGAATCCGCGACTCTTCTTCTTCATCTCCATCAACACTGACCACTTCATCGCCGTGCACAAGATTCATCGTGCTTTTACAGCGTTCTTTGGGTGGTAGCGAGTATCCGGAACATCCCAGGAAAACACCTGTAGTACCGGTACGAATCATCATCTTACGCTCACAACTCGGGCAAGGAATGTCCGTTTCGGTTGGTTCGTTCAGGCGCATTCCCGTTTCCGCATGCTGCGCCTGCTCCAAACGATTGCTGAAGCCCTGGTAGAACTGATTCAACAACTCTTTCCAATCAGCACTACCCGTTGCGATATCATCCAGCGATTCTTCCATTCTGGCAGTAAAGCCAAAATCCATCAGATCCGTAAAATTCTCGACCAGTCGCTCAGTAACAATATCACCCATTTTCTGAGCATAGAAACGACGATTTTGAACCTCTACGTAGCCTCGATCCTGAATTGTTGAGATGATCGACGCATAAGTAGAGGGTCGACCTATACCTTTTTTCTCCAGCTCTTTAACCAGACTGGCCTCAGTGAAACGAGGAGCAGGTTTCGTAAAGTGCTGTTTAGGATCCAGCTTTTGAACCTGTAATACATCTCCAGGCTGCACATCCGGCAGAATGACATCTTCATCCTTACCGCGACTGTTAAACACCTTAGTGTAACCGTCAAAGCGCAAAATACGCCCTTTCGTGCGTAACTCGAAATCGCCTGCGGTAACGGTGACCCGCGTACTGGTATAAAGCGCCGGCGTCATTTGACAAGCAACAAACTGACGACGAATCAACTCATACAAGCGCTCAGCGTCCCGCTCCATCCCTTTTAGAGATGTCGCCTCTATTGACACGTCTGAGGGCCGGATCGCTTCATGAGCCTCCTGAGCGCCCTCTTTGCTGCTATAGGAATTAGGCTTTTCAGGCAGATACTTGGAACCAAAATTGTCGCTGATGTAGTCACGACAATTATTAACCGCTTCCGCACTGAGGTTGGTCGAGTCGGTTCGCATATACGTGATATAACCCGCTTCATAGAGCCTCTGAGCCAGCATCATCGTTTTCTTAACACCAAAACTGAGTCGCGTACTCGCAGCTTGCTGAAGCGTTGATGTAATAAACGGCGCCGACGGCCGGCTGCTAGTAGGTCGATCCTGGCGATTTGTTACCTTAAACTCTTGTTGTTTCAGTTGTTCAAGATGAGCCTCTGTTTCTACACCGCTCTCTGGCCTGAAACCTTTATCCTGGTATTTATCAACCTGAAGTCGCAGCGATTCCTGCTTACTCGAAAGTACATCGGCATGCATCTCCCAAAACTCTTCCGGAATAAAGCTACGAATCTCTTTTTCCCGATCAACCAGTAGTCGCACGGCAACAGATTGTACCCGGCCAGCGGATAGTCCACGTGCAACCTTGGCCCACAGTAATGGCGAGACCATATAACCAACGACACGATCAAGAAAGCGCCTTGCCTGCTGAGCATTTACCCGATTAAGGTCTAGCTCGCTTGGCTGCTCAAAAGCTTCCTGTATCGCTTTTTTCGTTATCTCATTAAAGACAACCCGGCGATATCGATCATCGTCACCACCAATCGCTTCCCGCAGGTGCCAGGCAATGGCTTCCCCTTCGCGGTCCAAATCGGTTGCGAGATAGATAGTATCGGCATCTTTAGCTAATCGTCTAAGTTCATCAACGACTTTTTCTTTACCCGGCAAGATTTCATAGCGGGCATCCCAGTCCTGCTCTGGGTTAACCCCCATCCGGGCAATCAGCTGCGTCTTCGCTTTTGCGGCCTTATGCTTAATCTTCTCATCCGGCGCCAATTTACGGGTTATGGCTGCCTGACGAGCACGCTCTTTAGGGTCTGATGCGGTTGCATTGCCAGAGCCACTGGTGGGAAGGTCACGGATGTGCCCCACACTTGATTTCACCACAAACTGATTACCTAAATACTTGTTTATGGTTTTTGCTTTAGCAGGTGACTCTACAATAACTAGGGATTTGCCCATATAAATAAAATCCTTAAAGGACGAGGTAGCAATACAAAACAGCGTGCATATATAAGGGCTCAGAGAAGCCGGGTCAAGTTAATGTAGAAAAAAACACGCTAACCAGTTAAGAATATTGGCTAATAAAGGTATTTTTCTGGTAGCTTAAATACAGTATGCTGCCGCCATTATTAGTCTCTTTAATTACAACTACCTGAGAATATGCTGCAAGACAACCTGATTTTTCTTTTTTCTTTGATCGCTGTGGGCTTTGTTGCACTGCTGGTGAACTATTTTATTTCTACCAGAGAGCATCAACAGGAATACCGAGCCAAGCGCTTAAAAGAGCTGCGTAAGCAGTCTGATGATGCTTTGACGACACTGGCGGTCCTCAGAGAAGCCAACTGTCGTCATGAAATTACCGACGCCCTCAGCAGCTATATCATCGGCATGATCGAAGAGATCGCTCAACTCGCACCTAACTCAGATCTTTTACAAGAGATCAGCGCGCAGAAAGAAGGAGCTGACCGAGCCAGCCCCATACCTGGCGGGTTTTCCAATGACAGGGCATTGAAACGGGCCCAGATACATATCCAGCATGCTGAGAAACTTTGCATCCAATTAGCCAAACAAGGAAAGTTGAATGTGACCCGTGCAAAGCAGTACCAGCACGACCTGTACTGGTTACATGTCTGTGTATTTGCTGACGCGCATATCGAGCAGGGAAATTACTACATGGCACGTGATGACAAATTAGTCGCCATGTCACATTACAAACATGCGAAGGCAATTATTGCCAGAACCAACGTACCGCAAAAACAAAAACAAGATTATGTCGACAAAATAAGAGAGTTACTCAATAAGGCCAGACCCAGCAGCGCAATGGCTACCGGAAATCTTGCGGCGTCACTCGATGAACTGGCAACACAGAAGAACAGTGACGAGTAAAACGTTTAATCCGCTTTAACCAGGGCAAAACGAGGGCCCCTGTTTCCTGGGCTAATAGTTACCTGCTCAGTAAACATAGTCAATGGGCGAACCCAAACTGCCTCATCCCCGTAGCACTGCTGATATACCACCAGCCACTCCTCTGTTTCAGAGTGTCGCGCCAGATGAAGCACACGGTACTCTGAGCCTTTGTAATGTTTATATAAGCCTGTTTGAAGTGTCATACTACCCCTGACGTTTAAAATTTCTGTTCCATTATCGGTTGCATGAGCTGATAAAGTCTGTCCAGCGAACTCTCATCCCCTTTCTCATCCCAGAACAGGGAAAAATGTACCGGTGTCGATTCAATTGAAGAGACCCCGTCAGGGAGCGCGCCTATCAGCTCATTAAGCATGTTCAATTGCGATTCACTGAGACAACGCTCCCCGGCTCCCCAGCTCCAGCCTTCAGGAAGGCCTGTATCGGCAATAGCGGTCTGACGAAACACCTGCCACTCGGTAAAACCATCCCTCTCATTTTTCTGCAGATTAAATCGAGGCAGACGATACGCAGTTGCTGATAACACCTCTGGCTCTACCTGTCCTGCTGCTCTGGGTGGCGTGACACGCACGATTTGAACATGGAAGCCCTGACGTGAAGCCTGTAAACGCAATTTAGCGAGGAAACGCTGACGAGGGCTGGGCATTACCCACATCATAGACCCCAGTAGTGACATCATAATCAGAACAATAATTGCCCATTTCATTTCCTATACTCCCCTGCCTGCATTGATCCCGGTCAGACTTCAAACCGGAAACGCTATACTTATCTTAAAGACCAGACACTCTATGCTACTCTCAATGATATGAAGCAACAGGAGAAAATCTGATGTCCCTATACAACCATATTCTCTTGGCGATCGATCTGTCAGAAGACACAGACCAATTGATCAACAAGGTGAAACTTCTAGCCCAAAGCTCTGAAACAGAGCTATCAATGATCCATGTAATTGAACCGCTCAGCTTTGCTTACGGGGGAGATGTTCCGATGGACCTTACCGCCATTCAGACGCAGCTCGACGAGCATGCGCAGAGCAAAATGGCCAGTTACCGAAAACAACTGGAATACCCGGTGAAGCAGTGTCACGTGGTATCAGGACACACTGAAACTGAGATCCACAGGGTTGCAGACGAGAATCAATGTGACCTGATTATTGTTGGCAGCCACGGTCGCCACGGACTCGCACTGCTATTAGGCTCAACGGCTAACGGCATTTTACATGGCGCCAAGTGCGACGTTCTGGCTATCCGCGTTGGTTCCGAGAAATAGAGGCTAGCCTCTATTTCTCGTTACATACCTTCTAACTCGACCCAACGCTCCATCAGCTGCTCGAGAAATGCTTCTTTGGCCTGTAATTCAGACAGTTTGGCGTTCACGTGCGCCTGATCTCCGGCATAAAAGTCAGCCGCTCCGGTTTCCAGGTGTAGCTGCTCTAGCTCAGACTCCACTAGCTCTAGCTGTGCGGGAAGCATATCCAGCTCTCGCTGCAACTTGTAACTCAGTTTCTTCTTGACCGGTTCAGCCTTAGCCACTTCAGTAACAACAACTTTTGCTGTCTCTTTGATCTCAGGCTCACTACCAGGATCAGGACGCTGTCTCAACCAATCTTCATAACCACCAACGTACTCCTGAAGTCGGCCATTGCCCTCAAACACAACAGTGGACGTTACGACATTATCAAGGAACGCCCGATCATGGCTAACCAGCAATAGCGTTCCTTTAAACTCTAATAGAATCTCTTCCAGTAGCTCCAGAGTCTCGATATCAAGATCATTGGTAGGTTCATCAAGTACTAGCAAATTGGCTGGCTGACTAAACAGCTTCGCCAACATAACCCGATTACACTCACCGCCGGATAATGCCTTAACCGGCGTACGCGCTCGCTCTGGCGAAAATAAAAAATCACTCAGATAGCTGATAATATGCCGCGACTTTCCATTGATACTGATACTTTCACGGCCTTCCGAAATATTATCAATGATCGTCTTTTCAGGATCCAGCTTGCCCCGCAGCTGATCAAAATATGCAACATCGAGGCTGGTTCCGAGTTTTACCACCCCCTGTTCGGGCGTCAACTGCCCTAGCATAATACGTAACAGAGTACTTTTACCTACACCGTTAGGACCAATCAAGCCAATGCGATCGCCCCGCTGCACAGAAAGCGTAAGGTCATTAATAACCGGCTCGTTATTATAGCTCTGGCTGACATTTTCAAGCTCAATAACAAGCTTGCCCGAGCGGTCCGCTTTCTCAATTTGGAACTTAGCTTTGCCCTGTTTCTCCCGCCGCTGTGAACGCTCAACACGTAAATCTTTAAGCGCCCTGACCCGGCCTTCGTTACGGGTTCTACGAGCCTTTATGCCCTGACGAATCCACCGTTCTTCCTCAGCCAGCCGTTTATCAAACAAGGCATTATTACGCTCTTCCTCCTCAAGCAGTTTTGCTTTCTGTTCAAGGTAAGTTGAATAACTTCCTGGAAAAGAGGTCAGGTTGCCCCGGTCTAATTCGATTATCCGGGTCGCTAACCTTTCCACCAGAGAACGGTCATGGGAAATAAACAGAACGCCGCCCCGAAACTCTAAAATCTGTTTTTCGAGCCACTCTATGGTTTCAATATCCAGATGGTTAGTCGGCTCATCGAGTAATAGTATGTCAGGCTCCTGCACCAGTGCAGCACCGAGAGCGGCACGGCGACGCCAGCCTCCAGACAGGTCGGACATCATTTTATCGCCATCCAGCTCAAGTCGTTCCAACACTTGCTGAATTTTTTGCTGTAGATGCCAACCATCAACCAGATCTATCTCATGCAACAGGTGTTCCATCTCAGCCATGTCAGCATCAGTGTGATTCAGGGCCAAAGCTTCATAACGAACCAGGAGTTCCATTGTCTTCGCGCACCCCGAAGCAACAACATCTCTGACCTGTCGATCATCTGCTGCAGGCAACATCTGCGATAACTCAGCAATACGAGCACCGCCATCCTGCCAAAGCTCACCATCATCAGTAGCCTGATGACCGGCGATAACCTTTAGCAGAGTCGACTTACCTGCACCATTAATACCTACCAGCGCAACCCGTTCACCCTTATCCAGTTGAAAATCGATATGATCGAGTAGTTGTTTATCGCCAAACGCGACAGAGACTTTATCAAGTCTGATCAGAGCCATGCTTAAATCCACCAAAAACGTTGGCCGCACATTCTACAGAAAAAAACTCTCAGGCGTGCCACCCTTAAGAAATATATTTTTCCAATTATTCTAATTTCATTCTCCGACAGACAATTCACCCTTTTTGCATATTTTTCTCTCGAATTTACCCTCACTTTACCGCTATGATGAACCTATCGGTGACAATAGAAATTTTGCTAAAGGCCTGATACTTCAATGCGACTTAATCTTGTGAATTTTTACTTCTGGGTCATCGCATGTTGCGTGCTACCCAACCTAGCTACAGCTGAAATAATCGCGGACTCCCGCCAACTATATAGCCAGGCTTCGGCAGCACTTAAAGCTGATAATCTCGATAAGTATTATCAAATAAAAACTAAACTCACCCATTACCCCCTTTACCCCTATTTAGAGCAGCAAGAGTTTGAGCACGATTTTGAAAAAGTGACTCAGCAGCAGATTGACCGGTATGCAGAACAATACAATGAAATTCCATCGGTCTCTATTTTGCAGAAAAACTGGCTCCGTTACCTGGCATCAAAAAAACACTGGAAGCAATATATAACGGCATATGAATCCAGCCCCAACAGTGGTGAGTTGTATCAGTGTCACTACCGCAACGCACTTTTGGAAACAGCACAACCAAAACGTGCGTTTAAAGATATAAATGACCTTTGGAACGCCGGACACTCCATCTCCCGCGCTTGTGATTATGTGTTTAATTACTGGATTACGAAATCACAGGGACCACAAAGCGCCCTTGCTTACCAGCGATTCTGGCGAGCGACTGAAACGAACAATATCGCCCTCGCCCGCTACCTTCAACGCTTTATAAAAACCAAGAAGGAACAACAGGCAACCAACCGCTTTTTTCAGGTATCTAAAGACCTTTCTCTACTCAAAAATCCTGGCTTCATGACCGGCGATGCACTTTCCAGCAGAAAGACATATTTATATGGACTGGATAAACTTTCTCGAAAAGATCCACTGTTAGCGGCTAACCTTTGGGTTAATGTGCGCACAAAACTATCTTTCAGTTTCGAGGAACAACAGAAACTCAATCGAAATATTGCCCGGCGGTTAGCCAGCAAGTCTAATGAGACAACTGACTCGCTATTGGGCCAGCTTAATATGTTTGCTGATGAATATATCCACAATCTTCGCTTCAAGCTGGCACTAACCGAACAAAACTGGCAGAAAGTTCACCGCTTAATCGATCAACTCTCGCCGGAAGAGCAAACACAAGAACGATGGGTTTACTGGAAAACCATCTCCGCCAGCCATATTAAAGGCTTAAAGCCAGCTTACTCCGATGCCTTTGAAAATCTCAGTAAAGAACGTAGCTATTACGGCTTACTTGCCTCACGGACACTACAAACCCGTTTTCACTTAAATCCGCAGCAAGATAAAGTATCAGAATCGTTACTGGAGGAAGTATCCAGCAACCCCGCCGTAGCTCGAATGCATGAACTGTATCAACTTAATAATCTTTACCTTGCTCGCAGGGAATGGAATCAGTTCACTCGTGGTTTTGACAAAGCCCAGTTAAGAACGGCGGCAACCGTCCTGCATCGCTGGGGCTGGCACAATATGGCCATTGCCGGAGTAGCTAAAGCTAAATTCTGGGACGACATCAGCCTGCGATTTCCAATGCCCTATTCGACGACCTTCGACAAGCTAGCCGGTCAGTTTAATATCGATACCAACTGGGCCAGGGCCGTTGCTCGCCAGGAAAGCGCCTACCAGCCTTATGCCCGCTCCCGCGTAGGCGCCCGGGGTTTGATGCAACTTATGCCAAAAACGGCACGATCTACCGCTAAGCGTAACGATATCAACTACAAAAATATCGCAGAACTCTACCAGCCTGAAACCAATATTAATCTTGGCGTTGCCTATCTTGCAGAGATGCAGGAAAAATTCAATGGCAACCAGGTCCTCGCTACAGCCGCATACAATGCAGGTCCTCATCGGGTAAAAAAATGGTTAAAACAGCGCGGCAACCTTCCCACCGACATCTGGATAGAAGTGATCCCGTTCAAAGAAACCCGTAACTACGTGATGAACGTAATGGCCTACCATGCCGTTTATCGCACGTTAGCGGGCCAGCCATCACACGTTATTGAGGATCAGTCTGCCTTTCGTGTTGCTTTGACGGAGGCCACCAGCGCTCAGCAGGCCGAACGCTTAAGACAGTTTGTTCAAACCAATAACAATGCGACTCAGACCCAATGATGAGTGACTGTAAATATACGCTCACCGATATCGGTATTAACCTCACGGACAGTGCTTTTGATCCTGACAGAGAACAGGTTATTAGCGACGCCCTGAATGCAGGGGTTCATCGTTTGTTGATAACGGGAACAACGGCGGCTGAAAGCGAGGAAGCTGTTAGGATGTGCCAACAGTTCGGAGAAAATATCTTCTGTACTGCTGGCATTCACCCCCATTATAGTAAAGAGTTCTCACCGGCAGCGCGCCAGACATTGGCAGACCTGTTCCAAGCACCTGAAGTCCTCGCCGTAGGGGAAGCAGGCCTGGACTTTAATCGGAATTTTTCAACGCCAGAACAGCAGGTTTATGCATTTGAACAACAGCTTGAGCTGGCCTCCGAAGTGAATCTTCCACTATTCCTGCATGAACGGGACGCCCATGATAAGCAAGTAGAAATGCTTCGCCATTTTCGTGATTACACGGCCGGCGGGGTAGCTCACTGCTTTACCGGAAGTCGCGAAGAGCTATATAACTATCTCGATCTGGATCTGTATATCGGAATCACCGGATGGATCTGCGACGAGCGCCGGGGTGTAGAACTGCTAGCCCTGCTGAAAGACATTCCTTCAGAACGATTATTAATAGAGACTGACGCACCTTACCTGCTTCCCCGTGATATAAAACCCAAACCTAAAAGCCGACGAAACCTGCCTCGCTATCTACCCCATATTCTGGAAAAAATTGCTCAAGCCCGGAATATTGACCCAACCGAGCTAGCACAGCAGGTCGAAGAAAACGGTGAGCGGCTGTTTCGATTTAATCAAATTGGGCAATAAACCGCTGTAGCTGACTGGTATCAAAAGGCCAGCGTAACTCTGCTCCGCTCAACTCATCCTGCAGCACAGGTATAAGTAAAGCATAGCGATCCATCAGCTGATCATCATAGGCAATATCAACCTCATCAACACAATGCTTCAAAGGATCAAGACTACTGACAATAACAATTGCCGCTTCATCGCACAGATGACAACCCGCACTGCCCATCAATAGAAACTGACGCATAACCGCTCCTTTAAACCTTAAAGTACAAAAAAATCAGATAATTATATAATAAATCCAGCCATTGAGACGGTTCATCACCAAGTCTTAAAGAGTCTTTATACTCTAATAATCTGAAGACTTTTCGCCCCAACAACAGTCCCTTGCAAGCTCACAGGTAACAGCTAAACACAGCCGATTTTACCACCCAGGCTTATTATTAATATGAATCAGTAACGATGTAATCTTAAAGAAGCCTGAATTTGTAACTAAAGTAGGGCAATTTACGCTTGCTGCGCTGCATCAATGTAGCTATGCTCATGGGCTATGTATGATAAATAGCCAATATTATTAAAGGTTCGGATTAGTTTAGAGAGCAATTTATATATTTAATCGTTTTTAACTAATCCTCCGTATGTGGAAGCTAATCAAAGAAGTTAGCAAAACATCTAAGTTAGGCTCAAAGAGAAGGCAGTTTTATGGAAAACAACAGCAATATCCTTTCTAACCCACAAGAATTCATTAACTATCTGAATCAGGAGAGCCAGAAAGTTCTGGAGATGTACTCTCAAACTGGTAGTGAAGATCTGTTCAAAAATTTCACTCAGTCATGGACTGAGCTGGCTTCACGCTCATTCGAAGATCCAACGGTATGGGTACGCGCCATCACCGATTACCAACAGGCTCAGATGAACCTGTGGCAGAACATTCTTACTGGCAAAGCAATGGATAAGCCTGTTGCGGCACCTCAAAAAGGCGATCGTCGTTTCGCTGCTGAAGAGTGGAGTCAGAACCCTGTCTTCTCCTACATCAAGCAATCTTACCTGCTAACATCCAACCTCATGAACGAGATGGCGGCCACCGCTAATCTGGATGAGAGCGAACAGAAAAAGCTGGAGTTTTATACTCAGCAGTATATTGACGCAATGTCCCCAAGCAACTTTGCAATGACCAACCCAGAGGTACTTCAGCAAGCTCTGGACTCTAAAGGTCAAAGCTTAATCGATGGTTTGCAGAACCTGATGGGCGACATGGATAAAGGTCGTATTACTATGACCGATGAGTCCGCGTTCTCTCTGGGTGAGAACATTGCAACAACAGAAGGCGCCGTTGTCTTCGAAAACGAAATGCTACAGCTCATTCAGTACAAGCCAACGACTGAACAAGTATATTCACGTCCGACGCTGATCGTGCCTCCTTGTATCAACAAGTTCTACATTATGGATCTGCAGGAGCACAACTCCTATGTGAAATATTGTGTTGATCAGGGTCAAACGGTATTTCTGATTTCATGGGTCAACCCGACAGTCGATCAGCGCGGAATCAGCTGGGACAACTATGTTGGTGATGGCGTACTGAAGGCAATAGATGCTGTCAAAAGCATCTCTGGCACAAGCAAAATCAATGCTACCGCCTGGTGTATTGGCGGTACTATTCTGGCCTCCACCCTCGCTGTTATGGCTGCGCGTAAAGACGACTCCATTAATTCAGCTACATTCCTCACAACACTGACCGATTTCACCGATCCAGGTGAGCTCAGCGTATTTATCGATGAGCAGCAAGTTAAGCAGCTCACTCAGAAAGTAGATGATGAAGGCCTGCTAAACGGTCGCAACCTGGCTACAGCATTCAACATGCTACGCTCAAATGATCTGGTCTGGTCGTATGTAGTCAACAACTACCTTAAGGGTCAGAATCCTGCTCCGTTTGATATCCTGTACTGGAACGGCGATTCCACCAACCTGCCAGCTAACATGTACAACTTCTACATCAATGAGATGTACATCAATAACAAGCTGTCTAAGCCTGGTGGCCTGACTATCTGCGGCGAGTCCATTGACCTGCGTAATATCAAGATTCCAGTGTACTTCCTGTCAACGATTGATGACCACATCGCTCCCTGGAAAGGTACCTTTAAGGGTACCGAGACAATGCAAGGCAATATTGAGTTTGTCTTGGGTGCTAGCGGCCATGTAGCCGGCGTCATTAACCCTGCGTCTAAAAATCGCCGTAACTACTGGACGGGTGGTGAGCTCGGACAAGGTGCTGACCATTGGTTTGAAACTGCCGAAAAACAGGAAGGCAGCTGGTGGCCAAACTGGACTAAGTGGCTGAAGCCTAAATCAGGCAAAAAAGTCGATGCGCCTAAAGAGTTTGGCAATGCCGAATTCAAAGTTATCGAACCAGCTCCTGGCCGGTACGTTGCAACTCGCGTTGACTAATTAACTCAACTGCCGATAATAAGCCGGAGCCTATGCTCCGGTTTTTTTTTGCCTTAGCCCCCTACCAACGGCCATGCTATCCATTGAAACACTCAAACCAAATATCATTTCAAGAGAGCCGCCAGATTCTTGCGCTAGCCGTGCCGATCATCATTGCGCAGCTATCACAAACCGCAATGGGCTTTGTTGATACGCTGATGGCAGCCCGCTATAGCACTGAAGACCTGGCTGCTGTCGCACTGGGATCAGGCATCTGGTTGCCCGTAATGCTTTCCCTCAGTGGCGTTTTGATGGCCATAACGCCGATGGTAGCCCAGCAGGTGGGCAACGAACGCCTGCGTAGAACACGTTCTATATTCAACCAGGGTGTACTGGTCTCGGTAATAGCCAGTATCGTCGCCTGGCTAGTGCTACGTAATATGGCCCCGCTACTCGAGTTAATGGATGTCTCCGGCAGCCTTAAACAAAAAACAATCAGTTATCTTGAAGCGCTTTCATGGGGTCTGCCCGGCATGATGCTTTATCAAACATGCCGAAGCTATTGCGAAGGTTTTGGCAAAACCAAACCGCTCATGAAAATAGGGCTTTTCGCGTTAGTCTGTAATATCCCGCTCAATTGGCTGCTAATTTACGGTAACTTTGGCTTTCCTGAGCTGGGCGGCGAAGGCTGCGGCTGGGCAACCACTATCGTAATGTGGGTGATGGCTATCCTATCAGTCATCTACCTTAAGAAATCTCACCACTTTCGCAAACTTAAGCTAATTAACACACCCAGATTCAAGCTCAAGCAGTTCTACAACCTGCTCCGCATCGGCATCCCTATTGGATTCACCCTGTTTATTGAAGTTAGTATGTTTACCGCTATCGCCTTATTGATAGCCCGCCTGGGTGAAACTGTTATAGCTGCTCATCAAATTACACTGAGCTTTACCGGCATTGTGTTTATGATTCCTTTGAGTATCTCAATGGCCCTAACTATCCGTGTAGGCCAGCGACTGGGCCAGGGTAGTAATACCGGAGCCAACACTACTGCGATAACGGGATTCGCAATCGTTTTCTGTACAGCCATTATCTCCTGCTCCTTAATCTCTCTCTTAACAGTACAAATTACCGAACTTTACTCCGAGCAGCAGGAGATCATTAAACTTGCCAGCAGCCTCTTACTGATAGCGGCTTTTTTTCAGATACCCGACGGAATTCAGGTTGCCGCTATTGGTATATTACGGGGACATAAAGACACCGAGACCCCTCTCTTGTTAGTCTTTATTTCATACTGGTTGATCGGCCTGCCCATAGGGTATTTATTAGGATTGACCGATATACTGACCCCTGCGATGGGTGCTAAGGGCTTTTGGATGGGGTTGGTCGCGGGCTTAACGATCAGCGCTATACTATTAATAATGCGATACCGGAGTATTCGCAAACAATGTCAAAATTTCGATACTGCCTGATCATTCTGATCCCCTGCATACTGCTGTCCGGCTGTGACAGTCAGCAGCCGGAACAGATGCTAGAAACCTACAGCAACCGCCTCGCTAACAGTCTGGATATTGATTCAGAACTGAATCTAAGCCAGCCTCTTCAACTCCCCCCGTATCCACGCCGCCGTGAACGCATAATACCTGTCACAGATCTGCGCCAAGGGCTAGTAGAGGTCTTAAACTTACGTCACTGCCAGCTATTAAACCTTATCGCAGAACGCAACAGCTCACTTGGCAAAGTCATGCAACCCTCTAAAAGAATGGTTTATGAAATCCGCCTATATAGCGGGCTCAGACGTTGCTTAAAAACCTTAAACAGTAACGACGCGGATATAAACCTGATTCAGCAGGTTCAGGCTATTTTTGTCGTTAAAGAAAGTGAGTTTGAAGCAGCCCTCTGGAATGGCATATTTACCAGTGAAGCTATCGAAAGAAATTTCTCCCTGTCAGAACCAGCATTACCCCTTGAAGGCGATAATGGATTCAGCCTAAGCCGACAGGCACTGAATGCACTCAACCAAGTAGCAAAACTAACTAACACTCAAGATCAATGGTCTGAACCGGACTCACTCGAACAGCTTGAAATCCATTACCAGAGCCTTTACAACAACCGCTATGGCAGTCGCTGGCTGCGCTCTATAAGCCTCATAAGACGAACACTGGAACACAGCACGGCAGTCATCGAACAACGCCTTGAACAACGCCCTCTCTGTTATCAGCAGCAAACAACACCGAAAGCCCGTATCGTCATAAACATTTTCAACAAATACTACGCAGGCCAGTTGCAGCCCTATATGGCACGTATAGATCGCGAGGGAAAACAGTGGCTTGAACTCAATCGTAATTTATTGCATAACTTCAGCAGCATTCCTCAACCGATGCAAAAGTACCACAACCTTATACTCGCGACAGATGCACCCCACTGGATAAGCTATATTCAGGCACGGGACCGACATACCCGCGCCTGGCAAACACTCTTACGACAATGCAATCTGATGCCAGGCTCCTCTTAGCCGATAACCCCATTTTGAGTAAATAACAGCAGCGCTAACTCTACAGCTGTGAAACAATGAAGATTCCCTTTGATATCAGAAGTGTTAAGCAATAATTCACGTGGCCAGAGACACTCTAAAGACTCAGCACAGATCTACCTCAGGCCGACCTTCATCACGCCTGTCAGCACTCTTCGGCCTTATTTTTCTTTCGCTTGCTTATAGCCTGACTGCAGCCCCTGACTTCAGCATTAAAATGTCTGAAGCTCAGATTAAAAAACTTGGCCAAAAATATGGTGAGATGGCTGAGCGCCGCCTGCGAGCATGGCAAAATCTTATCATCGATAGCGCCAGCCTTGATGAAGATGAAAAACTTCACCGGGTTAATCGTTTTTTCAATCAGCTCCGTTTTATCGACGACATTATTCACTGGAAGAAGAAAGACTACTGGGCTAGCCCGGTCGAGTTTTTAATCACTAATGGTGGTGATTGTGAAGATTTCTCCATCGCCAAGTATTACACCCTGCGCCAGCTTGGGGTGCCAATCGAAAAGCTGAGCATTGCCTACGTAAAAGCGCTCAAACTGAATCAGGCACACATGGTACTGACTTATTATCCGTCACCCGGAAAAACACCATTAATTCTGGACAACCTGATCCCTGAGATAAAGCCAGCCAACCGTCGCCTGGATCTGCAACACGTATACAGTTTTAATGGCGACAACCTATGGCTGTCAAAAAAAGGGCGTCGTAGCACCCTCGTAGGGACATCAGATCAACTGAAACCCTGGGTGCAATTACAATCACGAATGGAACATCAGGACTACTAACCTGATCTTTGAGAAAAAGAGGAATCACGCATGTCAATCGTTAATCAGCTAATGGCCGCCGTTTTAGCCGTACTGATCGGATTGGTTTCCGGCACGGTATACCTGATGTCCGATAGCTCTAAAGAGATGCTGATTCATCAGCTTGAGTCACATGGTCAGGATACCGCCACACATCTGGGGCTCTATCTTGCACCTTATATGGCAGAGCGGGATTTAGCCTCCATTGAAACCACGGTCAATGCTATCTTTGATAGCGGCTTCTACCAACAGATTCGGGTAGTAGATGCGAATAACCAACCACTCTTCGTTAAAAACACGCCCGCCAAAATCAGTGAAAGCGTGCCTGACTGGTTTGTTAATCTGGTTGAGATCACCCCGCCAGAAATGACACGCGAAATAACAAACCAATGGCAAAAGGCCGGCACCATTTTTGTTCAAAGTCGTGCAGGCTATGCCTATGAACAACTATGGCGTGGTGCAGAAAATACCTTTGCCTGGTTTGTCATGCTTTCGCTGCTCAGCATGTTCTTTATCAGCTTACTGATGCGTTACATACTCAATCCATTGAAAGGTGTTGAGAAACAAGCTTTGGCACTGTCACAGCAAAAATATATTGAGCAAGATAATATTCCCGGCACCCGGGAGCTTAAACAGGTAGTACTGGCAATGAACATGATGGTTCGTCGGGTTCGAACCATGTTCGATGAACAAGCTAAAAATATCGAGGAAATCAGACGTACCGCATACCAGGATGACCTTACCGGATTGGCAAATCAGCGAGCAACATTCAACCAGTTGAATGAACGTATCGATTACCGAAGAGACTTTGGAGCAGGAAACCTGATCCATCTACAAATTGCAGATCTCCAGCAACTCAACAAGGAACTTGGACTGGAAAAAGCGAATAACTTTATCCTTGCCTGCGCAGGCCAACTGAAAGAGCTGGCCAGACAGACAGAAGAACCTGTCATTGGCCGCATAAGCATCTCTGAACTCATCTTGCTTAGTGATATTACAGACCCCGACCAGTTACAGAAAGAGCTCAGTAAAATAGCCAACAACCTTCAGGATTGCTATCGCCAGCTAAACAACACGATTGAACGTAGTATTTTCTTTATCGGTGTCTCTGCCTACGATGAACAGGGCAGCTCGAAAGAGTTACTTGTTAAAGCCCGACAAGCAACGGAGAAGGCCTGTAACGATAACACCCCCCTATTCTGTCAAAATACTACTAGCCCTGAGAGCCAGGCAAACTGGCATCAGCACGTCAGCAACAAGATTGTCAGCGGCGACATTTTCCTCCAGGCTCAGCCCGTTAGAGAGGTAGCTGATCACAATGGCGTGCTCCATCACGAAATTTATGCGCGAATACTCAATCAGGATAATCATCCCTGTATGGCCGGCGAGTTTATCAGTGTTGTCAAACAACTGAACCTCATGACCGCACTGGATAAATCGGTATTGAATTTAGCCCTAGAACGACTCATCAAAGACCCTGATTTAACACTCGGCGTGAATCTGAGTAACGACTCAGTGCGCGATATGGATTTCTGTGACTGGCTCATCAGCGCAGCATCGACTCTGCCCCAGCCAGGGCACCTTTGTATCGAGATAAACGAAACCTCAGTACTAAACAATCTCAGTCAGGTAAACCTCTTCAGAGATAAACTGAAACAGTCTGGTATTCGATTTGGCGTTGATAATTTCGGTATAAACCCTGCCGGATTCAGCTACCTTTATACGGTCCACCCTGATTATATTAAGATCGATGGCTCGCTGATAAGAGAGCTGGACAGCAGCGCAGAAGATCGCTTCTTTGTCCGGAGTTTAGTCACGGTGGCCCACAGCCTCGATATCATGACCTATGCAGAACATGTCGAGCGAGATTCTCAGTTGAACCACCTGCGCCAGCTTGAGGTGGATGGCTCCCAGGGCTGGATTCACGGCAAGCCCGAACAGCTGTAAATACCGCTAGCTTTTCTGGTACTCAACGCCTTTCAAAGGCATAGATAGTGACCTTAAAACAAAAAAACCGCCATAAGGCGGTTTTTTTTGCTTAACAACGCGATCAACCTCGCTTTGTCAGCAGCATCTCAAGCTTATTATTAAGGCGCTCTTCCTTCTGCTTAACTCTTTGCTGAGCTTTATCTTCCTGCTGCTTTTGCTGGCGCAGTTTATTAATCTCTTTAAGCTGCTGCTTGGCGTGCTCCGCTTCTGATTCAGTGACAGCACCCGAGGCCAGCGCATCTAGACCAATTCGATCAGCGCCCTCTTTCAAACTCCGAAAGTAATATGGAGAACGAACATAAGAAGCAAGAGCCCGCTTAATTTTGTTTTTAGCTAATTTTTCATCAGCAATCAGATCTTCCTGAATACCAATTTTAAGTGGACGCATATTTTCCCGGTTAAAAACGTCCGGATACGCATCACACAGCAGTTGCAAGGCAGCTTGATTTGCTGCCCGATTTTTGGAACGGGTGCGGGATTTTGATTTATCCGCGATTTCTGTTGCTGTCACAGTAAGCTTCTCTCAACTGTTTATCGTGCGACCCTCAGGGCCTCTAAAATTATCGGAATTCGATCCCTAACAAACAGGATTACTCTCCCTTACGGATCAAATACAAAAATTGATTATCTACCGCTTCCTGAGCCAATAACTCATGCCCCAGAAAGGTACAAAACTTGGGGACATCTCGCTGCGTTGAAGGGTCCGTTGCAGTCAACTGCAACACTTCACCTGTTGCCATTTCGCGCACTTTGTTGTGCAACAGCATTACCGGCTCGGGACAGAACAGACCAGTTGCATCCATTTCTTTATCCGCTTTTACTTCAACCATCAGCAATACCTCTAATACATCAGGGGACATATTGTCGCAAATTCAGCCGCATAGAAAAACCCATCTTTTTGCCTGATAACATTTTACCCGCTTGATTTGAGCTATTATATTGAAATAAATGAAAATAATTTTGTTCAACTTATGGAGAGCCATGATGATTAGAGTAATAATTGAGCGCCATATTGCTGATGACCTGGCAGAGCACTATGAAAAAGCTGCCCGAAACACCTTACAAAAAGCGATGCAAGCCCACGGTTTCATTTCTGGTGAATCGTTAAAGAACAGCAATAACCATAATCACAGGTTTATCATGGCAAACTTTCGCACCCTTCAGGATTGGCAGCGATGGTTTTCATCAGAAGAGCGTAAAGAGATTATGGAAGCGATTATGCCAATGCTGGAAACTGATGAAAAAATCACGGTCCTTGAGCATTAACAACAAGCCGGAAACATCCATCGCAGTTTATATATGCACCACCATTAAGGAGAGTGGCCTTAATGGTGGCAGCTACATTAATTTCGGTCCAATACCCGAACGTGTACCGTAATTTCTTCACGATCATGATACAGATGCTTTGCAGCAACCCGAGCTTTAAGGCCGGCGGCATTCAGTTCATTATGCAAGTATTCTAAACAACCTTTAACTTCTGGGTAACGTTGTTTCATAGGGAGCTTCAGATTGAACACAGTCTCCCTGCACCAGCCTTCAACCAGCCAACGTGTCATCAGTCGGATAACACGGGTAGGTTTATCGACAATATCACACACCATCCAGTCAAATGATTTATACGGCTGATAGGTAAAGGCATCTTCTGTAAGGTGAGTCACCTGACCTGTTTCCATTAAAGATTCGGCCATAGGGCCGTTATCAATCGCCGTTACGAACATATTCTGATTCACCAGTTGCCATGTCCAGCCTCCGGGTGCAGCACCTAAATCCACAGCTCGCTTGCCGCTACTGATAAATTGATGCCATTGTTTTTGAGGTATAAACCAATGCCATGCCTCTTCCAGCTTTAACGTTGAACGACTAGGCGCTTGGTGTGGAAACTTCAGACGCATAATACCCATCGGCCAGGGTGCTGAGTTCGCAACCGGAGCAAAGCCGATATAAAAACGGCTGCCAGAGAGCGCAAAAATATGCAGCCGGTTTGCCGCTTTACGGGGCAGCATCCCCTGTTTACGTAAAGTTTGACTAAACGCTGAGCCAAAGCTATTGCAAAAACGCTGCATCTCTCGACCTTCAGTTGTGTCTGACGGTTCGACCCACAACTCATTACACTCTGGCAACTCGGTAACATAACCAATCAACGAAGCGATGCGATCATTTGTATCAACCTCATCAAGTATGGGCAGACACGCAATCCATTGCCGGGTAAATACAAGATCATGGAAATCGAGCTGCTCTACAGCCAGACTCGCGCCATCAGGCTGATGGCTTATAAACAGGGCGTACCCGGTATTCTCTTCCAGCTTGCAATAGCCATAGATCCCCTGTTGCTCACACAACTCACGGATTTCAGCAGCACATTCTTTCTCAAAACCCGGGCGGCAATAAAGCAGTAAGTGATTCACAGGGTAGTACCTCAACAATTCAATCAGGGATAATCGCGAGCGTGGATTCTACTGCATGAGCAATGTGTTCGTCCTGCGTTATTCCAGTTCTTTTCAATGGCTTTAGATCATGATCACCATCCTCAAGCCAGTGAACCGTAACGGAATCTGACAACTGATAGTCATCAACCACTGTTTGACGCCCCATCACATCCCGGGTGCCCTGAAAGATATGCACCGGTTTAGTCATTGAAACAAGATGTTCGGTTCTCGGTCGGTCCAGCTTGCCTGGCGCGTAAAAGGGGTAACCATATACGAAGCACCCCGCAACTCTTGGATCCTCCGACAACAGGGTTGCCATCCGCCCTCCCATTGACTTCCCTCCCAGCCAAAGCGGTATGCCAGGCTCCGCAAAAGACTCAATCATTCCAGAAAAAAAGTCTAGCAGCTTAGGTTGGCGGTCAGGGGGACGACGCTTACCGTCTATCCGTCGCTGTTGCATGTAGGAAAATTCAAACCTAACCACCTCCAGCCCCCCGGCCGCCAAACCTGCTGAAATCTGGTTCATAAACAGGCTATCCATTGGCGCTCCGGCACCGTGCGCCAACAATATTCTGCCTTTATCTGGCTTGCCTTCAATCAGCATTATTTATCCCGTTACTCTAGAAAGTGACAATTATGCCCCAGACAGCGCTTGATCCACATCAAGAAAATACAAAATAGTAACTTTTGATACTGGCTTAATAACGAACAACTTATGACCAAAACAGCAAAAACATGCACTTCATACTCTTTAATTAAAACCAACAATAACGATTAATAACGTTATTAATCAATTAGTTGATTAAAAATCAACTACTATAAATAAAGACAATAAACTTTAGTCCTATTTTTTTGCAGTGCGGCACTATGTCGCAACTAATACCGTTGACGCATTGAAATTTCATCGCTGTTTCAACATAATAGCCAGCGGAAATTTACTTTCTAAACCTTTCTAATAGCTTGTTGATGAGAGCCTGATATGAGCACAGCAGCTGAACACCCAACCTACAATTACAAGGTGGTGCGTCAATTCGCCATCATGACAGTGGTATGGGGAATTGTCGGAATGGCCGTTGGAGTGCTAATCGCATCCCAGTTAGTATGGCCTGCACTAAACTTTGATACTGCCTGGTTGACTTACGGTCGCCTGCGTCCGTTGCATACCAACGCAGTTATCTTTGCATTCGGAGGCTGCGCATTGTTCGCAACCTCTTACTACGTCGTACAGCGTACGAGCCAAACCCGTTTGATCTCTGATAAATTGGCAGCCTTCACCTTTTGGGGCTGGCAGCTGGTTATTCTGAGCGCAGCAATCACCCTGCCACTGGGTCTGACCTCTTCTAAAGAGTATGCAGAGCTGGAATGGCCGATTGACCTGCTTATCACTGTAGTCTGGGTTGCCTACGCTATCGTATTCCTGGGTACTGTGAAGATGCGTAAGACATCTCATATCTACGTGGGTAACTGGTTCTACATGGCATTCATCATCACTGTTGCAGTACTGCACATTGTAAACAGCGCAGCGATGCCTGTTTCTCTGTTCAAGTCTTACTCGGTTTATCCGGGTGCTGTAGATGCGATGGTTCAATGGTGGTACGGACACAATGCTGTAGGCTTCTTCCTGACAGCAGGCTTCCTCGGCATGATGTATTACTTCGTACCGAAGCAGGCTGAGCGTCCAATTTACTCATATCGCCTGTCTGTCGTTCACTTTTGGGCTCTGATTGCTACTTATATGTGGGCTGGTGGTCATCACCTGCACTACACTGCCTTGCCTGACTGGACTCAGTCTGTAGCAATGGTTATGTCTTTGGTTCTGCTGGCTCCTTCCTGGGGCGGTATGATCAACGGTATGATGACGCTATCTGGTGCTTGGCATAAGCTACGCACAGATCCTGTGTTACGTTTCCTGGTTGTTTCTCTGTCTTTCTACGGTATGTCTACCTTCGAAGGCCCGATGATGTCTATCAAGACCGTAAATGCTCTATCCCACTACACTGACTGGACTATCGGTCACGTACATGCGGGTGCTTTGGGCTGGGTTGCGATGATCTCTATCGGTGCGGTTTACCATATGATTCCACGTCTTTGGGGTAAAGCTCAAATGGCAAGCATGTCACTGGTAAACACCCACTTCTGGCTGGCAACTATCGGTACTGTACTGTACATCTGTGCGATGTGGGTAAACGGTATCCTGCAAGGTCTGATGTGGCGCGCAGTTAACGCTGACGGCACCCTGACCTATAGCTTCGTAGAGGCATTGGAAGCAAGCCATCCTGGCTTCTTCGTTCGTGCCCTGGGCGGTGCATTCTTCCTGACCGGTATGCTGTTAATGGCATACAACGTTTGGCAGACTGTACGCAAAGACAGCACAGCTCCTGCAGCTGACGCTTCTACGCAAGCAGCTTAAGGATCAGAGGAGCATATTGAAATGATCAAACACGAAACGATTGAAAAGAATATTGGCATCATGATCCTGCTGATCATCCTGGTGATCAGTGGCGGTGGCCTTGCTGAAATCGTACCTCTGTTCTTTAGCAATTCGACAACTAAGCCGATCGAAGGTCTGCGCACATACTCTGCGCTTGAACTTGAAGGGCGCGACATCTACATCCGTGAAGGCTGTAACGTATGTCACTCTCAGATGATTCGACCTTTCCGTGCCGAAACTGAGCGCTACGGTCACTACTCAACTGCCAACGAGCACGTTTGGGAGCACCCTTTCCTATGGGGCTCTAAGCGTACCGGTCCAGATCTGGCCCGGGTCGGTGGTCGTTACAGTGATGACTGGCATCGTGCGCACCTGTATAACCCACGCGACGTAGTACCTGAATCTAAGATGCCGTCTTATCCTTGGCTGTTTGAAAACAAACTGTCAGGTGCAGACACTGCCGCTAAGATGCAGGTTCTGGCTAAACTGGGTGTTCCATACACCGAGGAAGATGCCGCTGCCGCTCGCGAACAGGTTGAAGGAAAAGCAGAGATTGATGCTCTGGTATCTTACCTTCAGGCACTTGGCAAAACCCACTCTGTTTACAACAACAAGCGGTAATCAGAGTGAGCTACGAAGTTTACGGTCCTTACCTTCCGGTGTTGATGCTGATCACCTTTATCGGTCTATTTATCTGGGTTTTATTACCAGGTAACCGCAAAGGCTTTGACGAGGCATCTAACCTGCCCTTCGAAGATGATGAGCAGGATCAGCGGACTCTAGGAACTGATAACGGGAGAAAAGAACAATGAGTGCTTTTTGGGGCGCATGGGTAACTGTAATTACACTTGCAGTTATATTAGGATGTGCATGGCTGCTGCTTGTAACTCGCCGCAGCGAACCGCACAAAGAAGCGACCGAGGAAACCCTGGGTCACGCATTTGACGGGATTGAAGAGTTTGATAACCCTTTACCTGGCTGGTGGTTGAATATGTTTATTGCAACCATCATCTTCGGTTTGGTTTATTTGACCCTTTATCCAGGCCTCGGTAACTTCAAAGGAGTTCTGGGCTGGACGTCAACAAATCAGTGGGAAGAAGAGATGGCGCATGCGGAAGAGGTTTACAAGCCTATTTTCGCTAAATACGCAACCATGTCCATTGAAGATCTTCAGGCGCAGCCTGAAGGCTTGAAAATGGGCCAGCGTATGTTCGCTAACAACTGCTCTTTGTGCCACGGTGCCACTGGCGCTGGTGCACACGGCTTCCCTAACCTGACCGATAGTGACTGGCTGTATGGTGGTGCTCCGGCAACCATCCAACAGACTATTGCAAATGGTCGCCAGGGTGCAATGCCACCTTGGGGTGCGGTTCTGGGTGAAGAAGGTGTTCGCGATGTGACTAACTACGTTTTGTCATTGAGCGCATCCAATCACGATGCTGATGCAGCTGCTCGCGGTGAGCAACAGTTCCAGGCTCTGTGTACAGCGTGTCACGGTGCAGATGGTAAAGGCGTTCAGGCACTGGGTGCTCCTAACCTGACTGATGACATCTGGCTGTATGGCTCTACTTTCGAAAAAGTAAGCCACACAATCCGTACTGGTCGTAATGGCGTAATGCCAGCACACAAAGATCTGCTAAGCGATGATAAGATTCAACTTATCACTGCTTACGTGTACAGCCTTTCTAACAAGTAAGGTTCAGATCAACAAAAAAGGCGATATGATGCAAATCATATCGCCTTTTTTTACGCTTGAGCTTAACTACTGCAGCAAACCGAGTATAATATTCAAAATTCCTAATAAACCTTGTAGAGCTTGGTTTTGAAGGCAGAATTATGATTATTTGATGGTGAGGAATGGTATGAATCAAATACCAGTTAAGGATGTAACACCCAAGAGCAACAAGGGCGATGAAAGATACGACCTTTATGCAAAACGCGAACACATCTATGTAAAATTTTATAAAGGTTTTTTTAAAAATCTACGCACCATATCCGGCTTTATTATGCTGGCAATGTTCTACGGTTTCTCCTGGATTCAATGGGATGGTCATCAGGCTATTCTCTTTGACCTGCCAAGTCGTCAGTTTAATATCTTTGGCCTTACCTTCTGGCCTCAGGATTTCATGTTACTTTCCTGGCTCCTGATCATTCTTGCCTTTGTACTCTTTTTTGTAACCGTATTTGCTGGACGTTTATGGTGCGGTTATGCCTGTCCTCAGTTTGTCTGGACCTGGTTTTTCATCTGGGCTGAACGTGTCGCAGAAGGCGACAGAAACCAGCGAATGCGTCTTGACAAAGCCCCCTGGAGCGGCAAAAAACTTGTCAAAAAGGCAACGAAACACTTCCTATGGATAGCGATTGCAGCTGCTTCAGCTATTGCTTTCGTGGGCTATTTCACTCCGATTCGTGAACTCATACCGTCCGTTTTATCCTGGGACCTCGGCCCCTGGGAAACCTGGTGGATCGGATTCCTGACCGTAGCAACCTATGCCAACGCAGGCTGGCTTCGTGAACAGGTATGTATTTACATGTGCCCATACGCTCGCTTCCAGAGCGTTATGTTTGATCAGGACACACTGGTCATCTCTTATGATGACACCCGGGGCGAAAACCGCGGTAAGCGTAAGAAAAATTCTGACTATAAAGCCGAAGGCCTTGGTGACTGTATCGATTGCGATAACTGTGTCCACGTCTGCCCTGTGGGTATCGATATCCGGGACGGCCTGCAGTACGAATGCGTTGCCTGTGGCGCCTGTGTCGATGCATGTGATGACATTATGGATCGCATGGGTTATGAGCGCGGTCTGGTCCGTTATACAACCGAACACGCCCTGGAAGGAGGTAAGACTCATATCCTCCGGCCTCGCTTAATCGGATATTTCATCGCTATCTGCGCCATGTTCATCGCGTTCAGTTACACCTTGTATAGCAGGATTCCTCTGGAAGTTGATATTCTTCGTGACCGGGGTCAACTTTATGTTGAAGCATCCAACGGCATGATTGAAAACGTATATACTCTCAAACTTGCTAACAAGTCTCAGGATGATCATCGCTTTAGCATTCAGGTAACCGGTATTGATGGGTTGACCATGAGCGGAGCCAGCGAAGTACTTATTCGCGCTGGTGAATTACTCGACCACCCTATCAGTCTGCAAGCAGATCCCCGCTACCTGGAACGCCCCAACTACAACATAATGTTCAGGGTTCAGGCTTTAGATGATGAAAGCATTCTGATTAATGAGGAAAACCGGTTTATTGGTCCGGTATCGCACTAAGCAAAACTACCCTCTCTTAGCCGACTGAGTTAAAATAGCTGCCGGAATTATTTCCGAGCAGCTATTTCTTTTTTAATAAGGAATCTTATGACTGATCAACACTCCGGCCCATGGCATAAACAACCCTGGTTATGGTTCATTCTGGCGCCTCTAATCGCCACTGTTCTGTACTCAACTGTCTATATCACCGCCTCTATTGTCACCAACGATGGTGTCGTTCTTGATGAGTACACCAAAAAAGCGAAAGCGTTTCATGCTGATAACTCACGTATCGAAGCAGCACGTAACATAGGACTATATGGCGACCTGAAGCTGGATCAATTAACCGGCGATGTCGTTGTTAAACTTAATACCTCAAAAGCCGGTTCACTACCGCCTCAGCTGGAATTGATTATTGGCCACCCTTCCAGAGCATCACTGGACATTCTGGTACCCCTGCGTGAACTTCAGTCTGGTTACTATACCGGCTCTCTCGATAAAACCTTACAAGGCCGTAAGTTTTTGATTATTCAACCCGCTGATAAAGCGTGGCAACTAAGACTTGAAGTAGAACCGCCTTACGACGAGCAGATTTTTAAACTCGGCTCTGAGTAAACGCTATTCATGAATGCCCACCAAGAAACAGGTAAAACCGATCAAGGCTGCTTTCACTGTGGCCTTGATATCCCCCCCCACTCTAACTTTGTTACTCTGATCAACGGCAAACCCCAGCCTATGTGTTGCCCTGGCTGCCAGGCTGTCGCTCAGGCAATTTCAGATGGCGGACTCGAGAATTATTATAAACACCGTACTGGTGAAACACGCTCACCTGAATTCACAGACGTCTCAATTCCTGAACAACTACTCGCTGAGCTCGCTCTGTATGACCAGCCTTCGATACAGCGATCATTCGTTACGGAAGATGAAGACGGCATCAAGCAGGCATCACTCGTTATCGAAGGTATTACCTGTGCCGCCTGCGTCTGGCTGCTTGAACATCATATTAGTAACCTGCCAGGCGTAACCAAGGCATCCGTAAATCTGACCAACCATCGCGCACAATTAAGCTGGAATAGTGCCGAAATACCGCTTAGCAGCATTCTCACATCGATCTATCGTATCGGCTATCAGGGACACCCGTACCACCCTGATAAAGAGGAACAGATGCTAGCATCAGAAACCCGAAAAGCAACCAGAAGACTGGGGATTGCGGGCGTTTTCTGTATGCAGGTGATGATGTTAGCTATGGCCCTTTACGCCGGTGACATTCAAGGCTTAGAAGGCCATCTGGTCACTTTTATTCGTTGGGCAAGCCTGGTCTTAGCTACCCCTGTTGTTATCTACTCTGCCCGGCCTTTTTTCAGTGCCGCTATCAGAGATATTAAAACCGGTCATCTGACTATGGATGTACCCGTGTCACTCGCTGTCGGCGGCGCCTATCTGGCTAGCGTATGGGCGACTGTAACCGCATCAGGCGAGGTTTATTTTGACTCGGTTACCATGTTTACATTCTTTCTGCTTATCGGACGCTTTCTGGAGATGAAAGCCAGACACCGTACAGGCCGTGCAGGAAACTCTCTGCTTAACCTGCTACCTGCCAGCGCTATCCTGTTGCGAGATAACGAAGAGCTAATGATCCCGGCAAATGAACTGAACGTTGGCGATCGAATCCTCGTTAAGCCGGGTCATACCGTACCGGCTGACGGCATCATTCTCAAAGGCCAGAGTAGCATTGATGAGTCTGCTCTTACCGGTGAATACCTACCGGTCAGCAAGGCCTGCGGAGATACGATTGTTGGTGGCACCTTTAATGTTGAAAACCCGCTACAAGTCGAAATTACTCAGGTCGGTGCAGCCACACAACTTTCCGCTATTGTCAGGCTTCTGGAACGCGCACACGAAGATAAACCCAAAGCAGCCCAGATCGCGGATAAACTCGCGGGTTATTTTGTTGCCGCTGTATTAATAACAGCATTAATTGTTGGGATCAGCTGGTGGTTTATAGCGCCCGAACACGCTTTCTGGATCACCCTGTCAGTGCTCGTAGTCACCTGCCCCTGCGCGCTATCTTTAGCAACACCGACAGCATTAACCGTTACTACTGGCACCCTACGTCAAAACGGTCTCTTAATAACCCGGGGCCATGTATTGGAAAGCCTCGCTAAAGCGACTCACATCGTTTTTGATAAAACAGGCACACTGACAGAAGGTAACCTTTCGCTCCAGAGCGTTATCCCACTTGGTGATGCCAACTATGAACAGACGCTAGCGATCGCCTGTGCGCTGGAAGCGCATTCCGAACACCCAATTGCCAAACCATTCCATGTACAGGCAAAACTGATGGAACCTGTACAGGCCGCCGAAATAACCAATCATGTTGGGTTAGGTCTTGAGGGGCAAGTGGACGGACGACGCTATCTTATTGGTAAACCCGCCTTTGCCAGCCAATACTGCTCTCAAATACTCAGCTATGACGATGCCCCGGATGCCCACGGGCAGTGGCTATTGCTAGCTTCTGACGCAGAACCTGTTGCCTGGATAGGATTGAGTGACGCACCAAGAAAACAAGCAAAAAGCGCCCTTAATCTACTCACCCGCATGGGTTTGCAAGTTGAGATGCTCACTGGAGACAGTTCCGCCGCTGTCAGCCATATTGCTAAAGAACTGGGTATTAAAAACACTCTTTCAGGCGTTTCGCCAGAACAAAAACTAGAACATATCCAATCCCTTCAGGCACAAGGCGCCAGTGTTATTATGGTAGGCGATGGAATCAATGATATCCCTGTACTGGCTGGAGCACAGACCTCCATTGCGATGGGCTCAGCCACCGACTTAGCTAAGACCAATGCTGATGCGGTCCTTATTTCAGGAGAGCTCCAACGACTTCCCCAGGCCTTGCAACTGGCTAGAAAAAACCAACACATTATCCGCCAGAACCTTGGCTGGGCAATTTTATATAATATGATTGCGCTACCGCTTGCTGCTACCGGTATGATAGCCCCTTATATGGCGGCTATTGGTATGTCTGCCAGCTCTTTAGTCGTCGTAGGTAACGCCCTTAGACTGTCTAAACTTCCCCCTAGCAATCAAGTAGAATTACCCGAACCATCAAGAAAGATAACTACACCATGAATATTTTATACCTGCTTATCCCTATCGCTATTGTATTTTCAGGCTTAGCTATCTGGGGATTTTTCTGGTCAGTGAATAGCGGTCAGTATGATGATCTTGAATCACCTGCCCATAGTATTCTTTATGATGACGATGAGCACCTCATTCCCGACGATGCTAAATCCCCTGCAAAGCCTATAGAAAAAACGAATGACTGAGCCTCTTTCCGTTGTTACTGCCCTTTTCCTTGGTCTGCTGGGAAGCGCCCATTGTCTGGGCATGTGTGGCGGAATATCCAGTGCTGTTGCAATGGGCATTGACCGGCAGAACCAACGGCCAGCGCTACTACTGCTGGGCTTCAATTCAGGCCGCATCCTGAGCTACGCACTGGCGGGAGCCATAGTGGGAAGCATTGGATGGCTGATTCGTTCTCCTGAGGTATCATTATTTCTGCGATGTATGGCTGGCGCAATCCTCATTATGATGGGCCTGTATGTTGCTCAGATATGGAAAGGTCTCAGCTACCTGGAACGGCAAGGTAGTCATTTGTGGAAACATATTCAGCCATTAAGCCGTAAACTGCTCCCGGTACGAACACCTCTTCAGTCACTAGCACTCGGATTACTTTGGGGATGGCTACCCTGCGGTTTGGTATACAGCACCCTCATCTGGAGTGCCACCGCTGGTGACTGGACAGAGTCTGCGTTAATGATGGCTAGTTTCGGCCTGGGCACCCTTCCGGCCATGTTTGCAACGGGCCTGCTCGCCAGTCAGGTACAAGCCTTGTTAAAAAACCGCAAAGCCCAAACCGTTGCGGGCGTTATGATCATAGCTTTTGGGCTATATACCATCCCCTGGCAGGGACTCGGACTTACACTAGCTTGATAAACATCAATACCGGCACGATTTAAAGCTCTATAATCGACCCTTTGCTGTAGAAGTGAGAAATGTTGTGAACCAGAACAATCTGATTAAATGGGATCTCGATCTGATCCGCCGCTATGACCTATCAGGCCCGCGCTACACCTCGTATCCAACGGCAATACAGTTTGATCCTGAACTTTCTGCTAGCGAACTGGTTAACACAGGCCAACAAACTGCTGACCTTAATACCCCATTGTCACTCTATGTACATATCCCTTTTTGTGCTCACGTTTGTTATTACTGCGCCTGTAATAAGGTAATCACACGCAACCGAAAGAAAGCACAACCCTACCTTGATACCTTGTATAAAGAGATGGCTCAGCTTTCAGAATGGTATTCCGAAGATCGCGTTGTTGAGCAGCTCCATTTTGGCGGAGGTACTCCGACCTTTATCAGTAATGATCAGATGATCCAGCTGATGCAGAAGTTGCGTGATAATTTCAAGCTTCTGGATGATGACTCCGGAGACTATTCAATTGAAATTGATCCCCGTGAAGTCGATCACGAAATGTTAAAAGTCCTGCGTGAAATCGGTTTCAATCGAGTAAGTTTTGGTGTTCAGGATGTCGAGCTTAAAGTGCAGGAAGCGGTGAACCGGGTGCAGCCCGTAGAAGAGATCGCCGATGTATTATATGAGTCTCGTCGCCTGGGGTTCCGCTCAATTAACATCGACCTTATTTATGGTCTCCCACACCAGACCCTGGATAGCTTCACGAAAACCCTTGATACCATTATCGAGCTCGACCCTGATCGCTTATCGGTATTTAACTATGCTCATATGCCAGACCGATTCAGGTCACAAAGTCATATCAAAGCTGAAGATCTGCCTAGCCCTGAGACTAAGCTGGCCATTCTAGAAACAACGATTAGCAAACTAATTGATGCAGGTTATGTATATATCGGCATGGACCACTTTGCTAAACCTGATGACGAACTGGCCCTGGCTCAACAAAGCGGGAAGTTACATCGAAATTTCCAGGGGTATACGACTCACAGTGATTGCGATCTGGTAGCCATGGGTGTGTCGTCTATTAGCCAGATTGGTGATGTTTACTATCAGAATGAACATGACATCGCCCTTTATTCTGCTGCAGTAGAATCACGTAATGATGCTATTAAGCGCGGGGTCACCCTGACACGGGATGACAGAATCCGCCGAGCAGTGATTACCCAATTAATCTGTCATTTCCAGTTACATAAAAAAGATATTGAAGATCAGTTTGAAATATCCTTTGCTGACTACTTTACTGAAGAACTGCAGGAACTGGAAAAATTCACTGGGGATGGCCTGGTTGTACTCACTGATGACAACATTGAAGTGACCCCGGCAGGACGGCTGCTGATCCGCAGAATATGCATGTCATTTGACGCGTATATTCCAAAGCAGTCGCCGACAAAGGGGTTTTCCCGCATCATTTGATACGGGAAAAGCTTCACCCGGCTCGAATTTTAGTAGATAATCTTGTGTTAGCTACGTCTATAACAACGAATACAGGACATCATTTATGGGTAACCATAAGGCATCTGAAGGGAAACTACATAGCTTGCAACAGGTCCACTGCGGTACTTGCAGCTTGAGCTCACTGTGCTTACCCGTGTCCCTCAATATGACAGAGATGGACCGGCTTGACGATATTATCGATAAAAGCCGCCCACTCAAAAAAGGTGAACACCTGTTCCACCAAGGCGAACCTTTTTCATCTGTATATGCTATCCGTGCGGGCACGATCAAAACCTATACTCTGACTAACGAGGGCGAAGAGCAGATCACCGGGTTCTACTTCCCAGGTGAACTGGTTGGAATGAGTGGTTTTGATAATGAAGAATACCCGGTATCGGCAAAAATTCTGGAAACCACCACCGTCTGCGAAATCCCCTTTGAGCGACTCGATGACCTTTCTGGACAACTTCCAGAACTGCGCCGCCAGATCCTTCGTACGATGAGCAAAGAGATTCGCGATGATCAGCAGATGATGCTGTTATTAAGTAAGAAAAACGCGGAACAGCGGGTCGCGACATTTCTGGTTAAGCTATCTAACCGTTTCAAAGCACGGGGCTATTCAGCCATTAGTTTTCGGCTTTCAATGTCCCGTAACGAAATCGGTAACTATTTGGGGCTTGCGGTCGAAACTGTTAGCCGGATCTTTACCCGGTTCCAGAAAATGGAATTGGTTCGGGTCGATGGTAAAGAGATTGAGCTAACCAATATTGATGAGATTTTCAAACTCTCGGGTGAATCACAGGAAGAAGAAACCTGTGAAGAGAAATCCTGCCCTAGCACTTAACTTCCCATCTGAAGCAAAGTAATACCCGCACTTAGCGGGTATTATTTTGTCTCCAAAGTCATTCTGTTTTAAGGTAATTCTGATGAGCTTCGATGAATGTTACATAAAGTCAGTCATGCGCACGATTCCGGATTGGCCGGAACCCGGCGTCATGTTCAGAGACATCACCCCTCTGTTTAAAGATCCAAAAGCGCTACGCATGATCTCTGATGAATTTATCCAGCGTTATATCGATACTGATATTACTCATATAGCCAGCATTGACGCCCGAGGCTTTCTCATCAGCTCTATCATGGCATATCAACTCAATATCCCATTGGTCCTGGTACGTAAGAAAGGGAAATTACCCGGTAAAACAATTCAGCGAGAATATGCATTGGAATACGGTACCGCCGCTGTAGAGATGCAGATTGACGCGGTAACTGAAGGAGATAAAGTTCTTGTGTTTGATGACCTTATCGCCACAGGGGGCACCGTCCTCGCTGCCTGCACTATTATTAAAGAGTTAGGCGCAGAGGTATACGAAACGGCAACCCTCATTGACCTGCCCGATCTTGGAGGCTCTGAAAAAATTCAGCAGTCTGGCATACCTGTCCATGCGCTGCTCGCCTACGAGGGACTCTAATCAAAGACCCTATCACCGGGGATGGCTTTACAGGTCTTCCCTGGTCTAGTATCAGCGTCCGGTACTTTTATCTTCCTGATAGCAATTGCCGTGACTGCTTCCCTGCATGATTCAACTATAAATACGCTCCTCCAATCCTCTTTCAAAAATATCTGCGACTATTATACAGTTGCATATTTCTTTAGGTTATATGAATATAACAATGATAAAAATACTATATAAGTAAGAGTAAACCGTTATGTTTAACCGGCCTGCCTATATCACCGCTCTAGTCATCTCAGTTCTGTTTTGCAGCCATTCATACGCGGAAGAGGTCAATATAAAGCATGAAAATCTTATCCTTAATGCCAATTTGCAGCGGATTGATGAACAGCCTCTTAGCGGAAGAGTTGCATTAATCACCCATGGAACACTGGCGCATAACCAGATGGAGATAATCTCCACCCTGCAAAGCTTACTCACTGATGAAGAACTTCCAAGTCTGGCGATAAACCTTAGCCTTGGTATAGATAACCGCCATGGGATGTACGACTGCACCACTCCACACAAACATAAGCATTCCGACGCTCTCAATGAAATCGACCTTTGGCTTAAATGGCTTAAAGACCATGGCGCGGATGAAATTGTTCTCGTAGGACACTCTCGCGGAGGCAATCAAACAGCCTGGTACAGTGACACTCATCCAAATAACGCAATTGCTCAGGTACTGATCGCCCCTGCAACCTGGAGTGAAGCGGCGGCACGTGAAAATTATGAACAACGTTATAACAAGCCACTTGTGTCAGCTTTCAATCAAGCTAAACAGGCAGCATCCGATGATATGATGATATCCACCGATTTTATCTACTGCGCTGATACCAAAGCCACAGCCGGAAGCTTTATCGATTATTACCGTCCCGACCCTCGGTTTAACACCCCAACTTTACTGCTGGAAACAACCCTCCCCAGTCTGGTAATTATCGGCTCTGAAGATCAGACCGTGAGTAACCTTCCTGAAGCGATGGCGGAAGTTCACAATGCTAATACTAAGACACTCCTGATTGAGGACGCTGATCACTATTTCAGAGATTTATATGCAGACGAAGTCGTAGAGGGCATTATCGAATTTCTGGACCAACTATGACTCCGCTATTAAGCCGGCTAAGCCTGATAACCGTCTTCTTTCTCAGTACTATTATTCAGGCTTCTGAAATACCAGTGATGGAAAATATGAAAAAAGATCAACAGCTAGCCGGTTCACGGTTTCTGCTGGTATTGATCAGCCAGCCAGATTGTAGCTATTGCCGACTCATAGAAGATGAAATTCTCAAGCCCATGCAGGTCAGTGGCCGGTACAAAGACCGTTTACTTTTTCGCAACCTCATTATCAATGATGGTCGCCGCTTAACAACAGTAGATGGAAAACAACTATCCGCTAATAAATTTGCCCAGCGCTACAGCAATTCACTCACGCCAACACTGCTATTTATCGATCCTCGTGATGGCTCCGAGCTCACTGATAGAATGATCGGTATTAATACGGTTGATATGTATGGTTATTACGTTGATAAAGCGATAGACCAAGCCTACAGCCAGCTTCTCAGTCTTCACTGATAATCTTTTCAACCAGTCCTGTTCTGGAGTCTCATATCTCTTTACAATAGCCTTCTTTTTTTATTCGACACAAAGGGCTTATTCCATGTGGTTCAAAAATGCCATCTTTTATCGTTTTAGTCAGCCGTTCAGCTACACCCCTGAAGCCCTCGAAGAAAAGCTCACAGAGAAAGCATTCATCCCTTGCGGTAGCCAGGAGTTAAGCCGTTTCGGCTGGGTCAGCCCGGCGGGAGATCTCTCTGATATGCTGGTACATGCAGGTAATGGTTTTATGCTGATTGCTGGCCAGAAAGAGGAAAAAATAATCCCCTCTGCTGTTATACGACAGCAACTTGATGCCCGGGTAAAAGTCATCGAAGACGAGCAGGCACGTAAAGTTTATAAAAAAGAGAAAGATCAGCTGAAAGATGAAATTGTGCTTGATCTATTACCCCGCGCTTTTAGTAAATATCAAAAAACCTGGGCGTTGATCGCCCCGGCTCAAAATCTCTTAATCGTCGATGCTAGCAGCCATAAACGCGCCGAAGATCTACTTAGCCATCTAAGAAGCCTGCTGGGCTCTCTGCCTGTTGTTCTACCCGATGTTAACCAGTCACCTTCCGCCGTTATGTCTACCTGGCTAGAGCACCCACAAGAGCGCTACACCGGACTGGAGCCTTTGGATGAATGCGAACTACGTGATAGCACTGTTGAAACGGGGGTAATTCGATGTAAAGGACAGGACCTGGGCAGTGATGAGATTCGACAGCACCTCGAAGCAGACAAACGTGTCGTTAAATTAGCTTTAGAATGGCAGGAAAGTATTAACTTCATTCTCCAGGATGATCTCTGTATTAAGCGGATCAAACTGTCAGATCAGCTGAAAGAAAAACTTGATCAGGAAAGTCCGGATGAAGCTTTTGCACAATTCGATGCTGAATTCGTTCAAATGTCACTCGAACTCACCCGGCTGATTCCGGCGCTAACTGAAGCTTTTGGTGGCGAAGCTCAACGCCCTTAAAATAAACGACTGAAAACAAAAAAGCCGTGCTCAGCACGGCTTTTTAGTATTCAAGTAATAGGCTTACTCTGCAGCTTCGCCTACCACAGTCAGACCCAGACTAGTCCAGGCCTGCATGCCACCGCGGTAATACTTCAACTTCTCTTCCGGATAACCCGCAGCTAACAACGCTCGCCCCATGGTTGGCGTTTGGCCACACCAGTAACCATTACAGAACATCACTAATGTTTTCGCCCCGTCGAAATCATAATTTTCACCATCAATCGCGACACCAAAGTCATCCAGAGCATCTTCCATATCTTCCTTTTCCTTCATCAGGGTAAAGGGATAATTGACTGAGCCAGGGATCGTCAGACGAAAATGCCAACCTTCGGTTCGGGTATCGACGATCATGATACTCTCGTCTTCCTGAGCATCGATCATGTAAGCGGTAAACTCACGCTCTCCCAGCGTCTCAACCTCATGAGGCGCAAAAGGATTCATTGCCTGCGGCATACCACGAAAAGTAGTGTTGTACAGTTCAGAAATTTTATTCTCAGGATCCTGGTTACGCATAACTTCAACGGTTTCACCATCATGGGTCACATTGAAAGAGAATAACTCTGGCGATATTTTTGCCTTTTTCCCCTCTGCCATCGCTATAGGAGAACTGGCAATAACTGCCCCCAGCAGAACACCTGCAAACACTTTTCTCATCATTTTCGACACCATCAATTCAGTTAATTATTATAAAACCCAGGAACAAAAAAGTTATAAGCTAATCCCTGTAAGTTATAACACATTTATACAGCAATCAAATTACCGGGTCACCTTTGCGCACTAGTGATTTAGTCTGATACCGATCCGGTAATTAAATAGAGAACCTGCAGTGAATCTATGCAACGAATCTATTGAACTGAGCTGATCACTGTGTAGACTACGCCCTTCTATCAGGTCAGGTATTATGATGCCAAAAACTTACAGCGTTAAAGAGATTTTCTACACCCTTCAGGGTGAAGGCGCACAAGCGGGACGTCCGGCGGTGTTCTGTCGCTTTACGGGCTGCAATTTATGGTCAGGTCGTGAGCAGGACCGCTCTAAAGCAGTGTGTGATTTTTGCGATACAGACTTCATCGGCACGGATGGCCAGAACGGTGGTAAGTTTGACTCTGCAACACTGCTGGCTAATGAGATAAAACAATTTTGGCCGCAAAATGAAGGGCGTCCCTATGTGGTTTGCACCGGTGGAGAGCCTCTTTTACAACTTGACCAACCCCTGGTAGAAGCATTTCACCAGGCCGGCTTTGAAGTTGCTGTAGAGACCAACGGCACTATTGCAGCACCCGAGGGTATCGACTGGATCTGTGTCAGCCCGAAAGCGGATGCGGAATTAGTCCAGAAAAGTGGTGATGAACTTAAGCTGGTCTTTCCTCAATCACTGGCCGCACCTGAACTATTCAAAACGCTGGACTTCGAACACTTCTACCTGCAACCGATGGACGGCCCCATGCAGCGCATCCATACTCAGGATGCTATTCAATACTGTCTCCAATACCCGCGATGGAAGCTAAGCTTGCAAACCCATAAGTTACTTGGCATTGATTGAAACCGCTTTAAGACTATGCGCACTGTTGCGCCACAAAATCAGTGCCACAATGGGCAACTGCATCAGGATGCCATACAGAAGTACCGCTAACGACATCTCCGGTTGCTGTAACAGGGCGCCGGTCACCAGCAGCCCTGTGCCAGCATTCTGAATACCGGTTTCAATACCCAGCGTGAGAGACGTCTCCGTACTTTGTCGGAGCAAATAGCGACTAACAAATACCGACAAAGCGATAGCACTGCTAACCATCATAAGAACAACAGGGCCAAGTACCGGTATCAACTCTGGCAACACCGCTCGATTAGCCCAGCTAATCAACACAACAACAGTGAACATAAAGACTAACGACAATACTTTTACCGGACGCTCTATTCGGCGACAAACTTCTGGCCAGATATGGTTAACTATCATCCCAACGGCCACAGGCACCAGAGTCACGATCACCAGTTTCATTATGGTTATCAATAACGGCAACTCCACCATTACCCCTTCACCCAGAAAATACTTCATACTTAACCAGGTAAGCCATGGCAAAGTAAAGGGAACGATCAAACTGCTCAATGATGTTAAGGCAATAGATAAAGCCGTGTCAGCGCGACACAAGTGACTGATCATATTCGACGTTGCACCACCTGGCGCAAAAGAAACTATCAGCAGACCTACTGCAAGCAAACCGGGTAACTTAGTAGCCGTTACCAGGATAAAAGTCAGAACAGGCAGCATAATGAGTTGCAGAATGAGGCCCGCAACAATCGGCTTTGGCCGATGCCATAGCTGGGAAAAGGCAGTTACCTGCAGTGTCAGTCCCATACCCAGCATAATGATAAACAGAGCCACCGGTAATAAAAGTGAAAGCGCATTGCCACCTTCCATTCAGAACGTTCCTACAGATAATTTAGAGAACGCTTATATTAGGGTTAGCCGTGAGCCATTTCAACCGCCGGATTATAGAGAATTAAAGGGCTGTCTCAATCTACCCACACAAGCTGTGGATAACGTTGTGGGTACACTCGATATTCACCTCCGCAGTACCCGGAAACCAGCCTTCCCAGATAAACTGGTTATTTTTTAACCAGAAGTTATTCCTGTTATTTTTCAATGAGTTATAACCCATTGATCTGGATCAAAAGTGACAGGACAACTATTTATCCAATATTTGTTTCAATTCAGCGTCATTACTGTGACTTAAAGAAGTCAATACTTTTCTTGAAATAAAACACAATAAAAAGACCGCGACAAACTGGTTAATTGAATCCGATCCACTTAACATATGCCCTGCCCTAAAATCGGACCCATTTTTACTATGCAACAGTCTCCAGATAAACAGTATCAGGCTCAACGAATAACACTTATTGGTGCAGCAATAGATGCTGTTCTGGGTGTTCTAAAAATTATCTTTGGCATACTTGCTCACTCCAGTGCGCTAGTTGCTGATGGTATTCATTCACTGTCAGACCTGTTAACTGATTTTCTCGTGGTTGCCATTATAAAATACTCTCACCAGGAACCCGATGAAGAGCACCCATGGGGGCACGCCCGCTTCGAAACGATTGGTACTGTTATTCTCGGCTGTATATTAGTGGCCGTTGCCGGTGCCATGGCCTTTGAGAGCATCTCTACACTCATTAAAAGTGAAGTCATACCTCTTCCCGAGTGGCCCGCACTGGTCATCGCCGCAATATCTGTAGGCGCTAAGGAAGTGATCTTCCGTTACACATTGGCCGTTGGTAAGCGTATTAAATCTGATCTTATTATCGCTAATGCCTGGCATAGCCGAACCGATGCATTCTCATCCATCATCGTATTTGTCGGGGTAGCTGGCGCAATGAGCGGTCTAATCTGGCTCGATGCTCTGGCTGCCGTCATCGTGGCTTTCATTGTTGCCAAGATAGGCTGGGAACTGACCTGGAAAAGCATCCAGGAATTGGTCGACACCGCCCTTCCAGAAGCAAAAATAACCGCCTATACCGATGTTATTATGAAAGTTGAGGGAATCCTCAGCGTCCATAGTTTCAAAAGCCGTACCATGGGCAGCCAGAGCCTGCTAGAGATGCATTTGCAAGTAGCCCCTCACCTTAGCGCCTCCGAGGGTCACTTTATAGGTGATAAAGCTGTCATTATGCTGATGAGCGAGTTTGAAGATATCGGCCACATTATCTTCCACATTGATACATACGATGATGAAGCCGAATTCAACGGGTCTCACATCCTCCCGGTGCGCACCGAAATCAGTCACCTGCTATGGGAACATCTGGACGAGATTGGCCAACCTGATCTGGGCATTAGTCGCCTGGTACTTTTCTACCGCAACGACTCAGTCGAAATAGAACTAATGCTATTGGATAACCCTGTTAACAAGAGCATTGACCTAGACGATCTGGAGTCCCGGCTTAACCAGTTATTCCAACAGCATGAATGGTTCAGAAGCATCCACCTTTGGCAGGGCACACAACCCGCTAAGTTATAATGAGCTATAAACGCCCAGCCAGCGCTCACCATAGCGAGATTGAGATCAATCGAAGTCGGTTTATCTGTTATGTGCAACCGGTTAACAACCGGGCAGAAGCCGACAGTTTTATCTCCGAGATTCGTCAGCGTCACCCAAAAGCAAACCATAACTGCTGGAGCTATATCGCCGGTCCAGCCGATGATGTGCATCAATGGAACGCCAGTGATGACGGTGAGCCAAAAGGAACCGCTGGCCAGCCGATGCTGAATGTGCTGCGACATAACAATCTTGGTAATATCTGCGCGGTCGTGACACGTTATTTCGGAGGTATTAAACTCGGAACCGGCGGCCTTGCCCGGGCATACTCACAAGCGGTACAGGAAGCGCTTAAAGAACTACCTACCCAACTAGTTGTACCCATGCTTGATGTGGCGCTCACTGCGCCTTATGACCTTACTGGCGAAGTTGAGCAGCTCATCTCTCAATTCAAACTGACTCACTGCGAACGTAGTTTCAATGCTCAACTCCTGATAACAGCTAAGCTCGCCACCTCTCTGGAAGTTGAATTCAGGCAAGCCCTGACCCCCTACCAGCACCTGATAGAGCTCAAAATCAGTTAGGTTCGTCCCTGAAAACCATTGAATGGGCCATTTCCAAAGCTTTACTACGTTGTTTATGGCAATTATTTACAGGCACCAGATCAAGAATCCGTAAGCGCTTGAGAATGTCATTAACGATCGGATTAAGGCCGATCAGATGAACATCCCGACCGACCTGTTGTGCCTCCAGTATCATATCTTCAATCGCTAGCGCGGTGGACACATCAATCAAAGGCACTCGACTAAAATCCATTAACAAAGCATCATGCGGACGCAGACCTTCTAACTTCGTCGACAAACCTTTAGCTGCAGCATAACTAATCGGCCCGTCAAATTGATACAAGACAACCCTTCCCTTAGTTTCAGCCAGTAACTGGCGTTCTCGCTCAGTGAGCCCTTCATCATTACCGGCATGACTGTCGATGACTCGGATACTGTCTAACTGGTTATCTGAAAGCCGTTTAACAGTCACTACATTCGCGATAAACACCCCAACAAAAACAGCGGTTACAAGATCAACCATAACCGTCAGAACAAGTACCAATAACATCAGACCCGATACAAAAAGTGGTGCCCGATGAAGCCGCTGCAGAAATCGCCAATCGATAATATCCAGGCCCACTTTAAGCAGAATACCCGCCAAGACAGCGTGGGGAATGTTTTCTGCTAAAGGAGCAGCCCCTAATAAAATACCGCTGAGAACAACCGCGTGAAAAGCACCGGCTAATGGAGTGCTGCCACCCGCTTTAATATTAACTACCGTTCGCATGGTAGCCCCGGCTCCCGGTAATCCTCCAAACATCCCTGCAAAAACATTACCAATACCCTGACCGATCAGTTCTCTGTCGGAATCATGATGTGATTTGGTCATATTGTCCGCAACCAGGGAGGTCAGCAGAGAATCAATAGATCCGAGTACCGCCAGCATCAATGCCGCAAGAAACATCTCACTCAGGATTTCCATAGAAAAAGCCGGCATTACCAGCGCCGGTAAGCCGGTTGGAATATCACCAATAACCGCAAGATTTCGCTCACCATGAAACAACTGATAGATCAGCGTTCCTATGACCAGCGCCAGCAAAGTAGGCGGAATGATCGCACTGACTTTCCTAGGGCAAAACATCACAATAGCCAGCGTCATTGAGCCTAAAAGCAGCGCCGCCGAGTCAGCTTCCCTTAGGTACAGAGGGACTTCACGCAATGCCATTTCGGCACTGGAGGCACCAGGAAAACCAAACATAGGTCCCAACTCTAGAAGGATGATAATAAGACCGATGCCGGTCATGAACCCTGAAATAACAGGAAACGGTACCAGGGTGACATATTTACCTAGTTTCAGCAGGCCGAATGACATCTGCAACAAACCACCCATGATAACCACCGTAAACGCATACAGAGGGCCACTTTGGGGATCAATAGCGACGAATTGCGTAAAGACCGATGCCATAACGACAGTCATCGGCCCTGTAGGACCCGATACCTGACTTGGGGTCCCTCCAAAAAGTGCCGCAAACAGCCCTACAAAAATAGCGCCGTAGAGGCCAGCAATCGCCCCCGCACCGGAAGAAACTCCAAAAGCCAGCGCCAGCGGCAACGCAACTACAGCTGCCGTCAACCCACCTAAAAGGTCTCCGCGAATATTTTTAAAGTGAAGCCCATGTATTAACGACATAGCTTACCCGTTCTAAGGTATTGTTTTAATTATATAGATTTCTAATTTACTGCAAAGTTGATCAGTTTGCATACAACTTATCAAAGAACATGGACTGCCGATTAAATCAATAAATACTTAGTCTTGTTGCTGACGGCCATCTTGAATCAGAATCAAACAATCGTTCTAAAATATTCACGTTTTGGGTAGAGGACTCCTTCCGTCGGCATTAAAAAATGTTATTCTTGCTTGAGTTTTGTAGCACTAACTGATTTCCGCGAAATAGCCAGAAGAGGTTTTATGAAGTTCGCAGACAATCCCCAGCAAGCGACGGAGTACCTTCGTCAAGCCATTCCATTGATGATAAAAAACCGCGTACCACCAAATCCGCTCAATTACGCGCTCTGGTACGCTTATGTTTCCAATGTTCTGCCTGAACTCAATAATCAGATGGATAAAACCCTGGAAATTTATGGCACCTGCCCTAACTTAATCAGTGAAAAGCTATTTCGTGACTTTCTGATTAACGATGAAGTTGAAAACGCCGAGGTGATTCAAAACGCTCTATTTTCTGTCATGGGCGACCTTGAGAGCAGTGCTTCGTCAACGATGCAGGATACTGAAGCCTACAATGAGGTATTGCAGGATAGCCTGAGTGCACTCAGACATAGCAGCGATGACCAGTCTCTGGAAAGCATCATTCAGAAGCTAACAGTCAATACAGAAACCATCAGTGAAAGTGCACGCCAGTTCCAGAAAAAAATTGATGATGCCCAGGCTGAGATCAAGGCCCTCAAGCAAGAGTTGGAGACAACTCGCCAGGACGCTAGTGTTGATCCTCTCACCGGTTTATTTAACCGTCGGGTTTTTGATGCAGAGGTCAATCAACTAGCCGCTGATACCGAGCCTGATGTATCACTGATTATGGTTGATATCGACTTTTTCAAGAAATTTAACGACAACTATGGCCACCAAATGGGCGATAAAGTACTTCAGTATGTCGCTAAGTTAATCAAAGACGAGTGCTCTGAACCCTTGCTCCCCGTGCGCTTTGGAGGCGAAGAGTTTTGTCTGCTACTGCCTGGCATGAGTAACGAAGAGTCGGCAGAGTTAGCCGAAAAGATACGTAAGAAAATTGCAGCAATTCGTATCAAACAGAAGAAAACGGGCGAAGTCATCAGCTCCATTACCGCATCTTTCGGTGTCGCGCGCCTTGCTCCAGATGAAACACCCGAGAGTCTGATCGAGCGAGCTGATGCCGCACTTTATAAAGCAAAAGATGCAGGCAGAAACAACGTGCAGATTAGCCACTAAAGAAACTCTTTAAATCATTTACTAAAGCGCCTCAGGGCGCTTTTTTTTGTCCATCTGTTTATCAGCCCCTTGTTAACAGAACGTCCAGACAAAAAAATCCCCGGTCTGCAGAGCAGCCGGGGGAATAGTCGATGAAGATCGCTTAACTCACAGGTTCACGCATTGTTACAAACTCTTCAGCCGCAGTCGGGTGAATACCGATCGTCGAATCAAATACCGCTTTTGTGGCGCCAGCTTTCAGAGCAACCGCTATGCCCTGAATGATTTCGCCGGCGTCGGGGCCAACCATGTGCACCCCAAGTACTTTATCGCTATCACGATCAACCAACATCTTCATGAAGGTTTTCTCGTCACTACCGCTGATAGTGTGCTTCATTGCTCTGAACGTAGATTTATAGACATCAACGTTCGTATAGAGTTCACGACTTTTTTCTTCCGATAACCCCACGGTACCAATATTCGGCTGACAGAACACTGCCGTTGCAATCAAGTCATAATCAACTTGCTGATTCTGGCCATCGTAAAGGTTACGTACCAGAGCCATCCCTTCAGCAAGAGCGACCGGCGTTAATTGAACTCGATCAATCACATCGCCGATGGCATAAACCGAAGGCTCCGCAGTCTCAAACTGATCATTTACAACAATCGCACCGTTATCTGCTTGCTCCAACTTGATATTATCCAGACCGAGATCCATCACGTTGGGTACACGACCTGTGGCATACATGATGGTATCTGCTGCCAAAGTAGAGCCATCAGTCAGATGCGCCAATAGCGATCCATCGGACAGTTTTTCAATCTTTTCAATATTGTTATTAAAGCGCAGGCTGACATTTTTCTTGGCAACCTCTTCAGCGGTAAACTCACGGACCTCCTGATCAAAACCTCGCAGGAACATGTCGCCGCGGTAGATCAGTGAAGTTTCTGCACCCAGACCCGCAAAGATCCCGGCAAACTCAACGGCGATATAACCACCACCTACTACGATTGCGCGCTTTGGAAACTCATCTAGATAAAACACTTCGTTTGAACTAATGACATGCTCACTGCCCTCGAACTCGGGCACATAAGGCCAGCCGCCCGTAGCAATCAATATCCGCTCAGCGGTGTACACTTTCCCGGCAACTTCGACACTGTTAGGTCCGGCAATTTTTGCTCGGCCATCTATCAGGTTAACCCCTGAGTTCACTAACATATTTCGGTAGATACCATTCAGGCGTTCAATCTCTTTGGTTTTATTATCCCGCAGAGTTGGCCAGTCAAAACTGGATTTACCAACATTCCAGCCAAAACCAGCCGCATTTTCAAACTCTTCACTGAAATGGGAACCATAAACAAATAATTTTTTTGGTACACAACCAACGTTGACACAGGTACCGCCCAGGTAGCGATCCTCAGCCATACCTACGCGAACCCCCATAGCTGCAGCCATACGCCCGGCACGCACACCGCCAGAACCGGCACCAATTACAAACAGATCAAAATCAAACTCTGCCACAGGAATCCCCTTAACACTGTTAACTATTAACAAGCAGGCAGGCACTGCCCCCTACTCTGCTTTGTACAATTCTACCGAGCCTAATCTACCTGTTGTCGCTTACTGATGCCAATAAAGATAGGCAAAAACCGTAATAGAGTTTGTTAATACAAGAAACCTGAGCAGAGTCCTTTGTTCTTACTCAAATGATACAAGCCGGCTCGCTTTATAACCCACAAAGAACAGCAAGAATTACAGTCAAATCCAATTGCACTTTCAATCGCTGGAGGTTAAGTTAGGCAGCTTCTATTGTATTCTCAATCAGACCTCCCATTGGATCACCATGAAACTTATCTCATTTAATACCAACGGTCTGCGCGCCCGGCCACATCAGATAAAAGCGTTAATCGAAAAGCACCAACCCGATGTCATCGGTATTCAGGAAACTAAAGTTCAGGATTCAGAGTTTCCGATCGATATGATCACAGAGCTTGGCTATCACGTTGAATATCACGGTCAGAAAGGGCATTACGGTGTTTGTCTGATTTCTAAACAGCCTCCACTTACTTTAGAGAAAGGTTTTCCCGGTGATGATGACGACGCCCAGAAACGGATGATCATCGGCGAATATGAAATTGAAGGCACACGGGTAAAAGTACTCAACGGCTATTTTCCTCAAGGGGAAAACATTGCTCATGAAACGAAATATCCGGCCAAGCGGAAATACTATCTTGACCTGCAGGCCTATCTTGAAGATCAATGCGATCCAGACCAGCCTCTGGTCGTTATGGGCGACCTGAATATATCACCCGAAGATATCGATATCGGGATTGGCGAGCCCAATCGCAAACGTTGGCTGAAAACAGGCAAGGCGAGCTTCCAGCCTGAAGAAAGAGAATGGCTAGCCCGCCTGTTAAGCTGGGGATTGCAGGACACCTACCGTAAAATCAATCCAGATAGCGATGATCGTTTCAGTTGGTTTGATTATCGCAGCCGTGGGTTTGAAGCAGAGCCTAAACGCGGTTTGCGTATTGACGCCGTACTGGCCACGCAATCCCTGTTTGATCGTTGCAGTGATGCGGATATCGACTACGAAATTCGCGGCATGGAAAAACCTTCTGACCACGCCCCTATCTGGGCCCACTTCGACTAGCCGTCGCTTTACGCGTTGACTCAAAACTCACTAAAAAGGGCCATAACTAAGGCCCTTTTTGTTTATTCTTTTATCGAACTCTCAAACCCGGGGGGTTTGACCACCAGCAAATCTGAATGCAGCTGATCCAGAATGCGCTCAACAGTACTACCCACCAGTATACGATCTAATAATCCCCGGGCCACAGCACCTACTACCAATATATCAATGTGTGCTTCGTCTACATATTCCAACAAGCCCTGATACGCTTCTTTCTCTTTCAGACAAACCGCGGCGCTCTCTGTGCTCAGGCCAAAAGGTTGAAGCAGATGATCCAGTGCCGTTATATGCTCCTCTCTGACTTTACGCTGCATCCCGTCAAAATCGGTGACCAGATGCTCATCAAAGATTGCAGAGTGGGGTAATACATTGAAACTATGGACAACTTTAAGATCGCCCTCAATAGTTTGTACCATTCGCCGGGCCCATTCCAGAATAGTTGTATCCATTCCCGCCGGGCTATCACATTCATGAAAGGGATCAACCGCAGCAGCAACATGTCCGCCATCGGACCAGGCTTTTTGCTTCAGTAACAAGAGAGGTACCGGACACTCCCTGATCAATAACCAGTCACTCTGATCAAAGATATAGTGCCCTAACCGGCTGTGCTGTGCGACCTGATGCAGAACGATATCCGGTTCGAAGCGCAGTACTTTGCGAATAATATGTTCAGCATGATGTCGCTGCCAACACACATCCAGATCCACCTCAATACCCAGGCTTTCAAAAGGTTCAAGTAACTGTTCCAATTCAGCTTCAGCCTGATGCATATAACCATGTTCAGCTCTGATCAAAGACTCTTTGTCCAACAGATAGCTGTTTCGTAAAGAGCTATTGTAACAGCATCGAAATAGTTCAACCTTGGCCCCGCTTCCTTCAGCCAGCCGTAATGCTTTCTCCAACAGCAACGAGCAATCTCTCCCCTGCTCGACATTGACCAGAATTTTTCGGATATCCACCGCAACACCTCCGCTCTACATTTACTAAGCATGAGCAAGAGCCGGAATTTTGCAAATTTATCTCTTGATCTGGCACAAAGAACATAATATTAAGCTTTTCTAACTTAGCGCTTTATATTAAATATAACTAATATATAATATTCGACAGATATTCACATAACTAACATCGTTGAGGTAAAGATCATGTCTCTTAATGCCGCACTTCGTCTTCTGGCAGGAAGCGTAATTCTGTTAAGCCTAGCTTTAGGTACTTATATGCACCCTGCCTGGTACTACCTAACCGGGTTCGTCGGTCTTAACCTTTTACAGTCTGGATTCACTAAATGGTGCCCGGCCATCACCGCCTTTCGTATGCTGAAGTTAACAGAGCAAAGCTGCGACACAGGCATGAGCATTCATCAGGGTGTTCGCATTATCGCAGGCACTGGTGTTCTCCTGACAGTAGCAGCGTTTATGTTCTTTGCTGCCCCCCAGTGGATTCTCTATCTAACAGCGGCATTTGGTGCCAGTCTGCTTCAATCTGCATTTACTGGATGGTGCCCTGCCTTCACCATCGCCGGACTTATCGGCTTCAAAAAAGCAGCTTAAGCATTCGATTTCAAGAAGATATTCTCACCGAGTCAGCGCTTATTATTAATGATAAATGCCGCTTCCGCGGCATTTATCATTTTAATACCCCAGGATTACCCAATCCGGTAACTGAGCGGCTTCCCATGCACCCTCTCCATGAGTAGGATAAGCACATTGGGCAAAGGAGAGACCGGGTGCTGCTTTACAATCTGCAGAAAATTCTTAAGCTGATGTTGCCTGGCTTCATTCTGCTGTCACTGTCGCCCTTCATTCACAGTCAGCTTAACAACCTTACTTTTGGACAACAGCAACTACTGGGCTATATTCCCCCATTACTTGCCTTACTCTCATTAACGCTCTGCATCAGCTTTAACCAGAGTCGACTGCTACTCTCGACACTCAATCTAACTGGATTATTCTTACTGATACAAGATCAGTTGCAAAGCAGCCTGAACCAGCCAGGAAACTTCGTATTATTCAGTTTGGTCAGTCTTCTTTTTCCAGTGCTTCAGCTATTTATTGCCTTCATACCGGAACGAGGCTTGAGCCTTCGCTGGATTCTCAGATACACCCCGGTGGTACTCAGCGGGTATGCCATACTGTGGCTTGCAGCTCAGAGCAACGCACTCGCTCATTGGCTTACATCTTTGCCAATGGGATTAATTCAGATGTTTGCCGACCCTTATTTACTTAGCCAATGGACAACCTTCGCCTTCAGTTTATCTATCCTGTTGAGCCTACTCATTCTTTGGTTTCGAGGCACTCTGGCCGATGCTTGCCTGGTATTAGTAACGCTTGCGGTTGCCGTTATGCTGGCCTTATTCAGTGAGTCCAATATTTCAGCCTTGAGCAGCAGTCTGTCACTGATACTGATACTTTTTACCGTTCTATTTAACTCCTACAGTATGGCGTTTATCGATGAGCTTACCGGCTTGCCTGGGCGACGGGCGCTGGAAAACACACTCAATAGCGCTGGCCGTCATTACACCCTCGCGATGGTAGATATCGATCATTTTAAAAAATTCAATGATACGTACGGTCATGATGTAGGAGATCAGGTATTAAGAATGGTTGCCAGTCAGATGCGTCAGGCTGCCCGCGGAGCCACTGTTTATCGCTACGGAGGCGAAGAGTTCACTATCGTGTTCAAACGAATGGATGAAGTCAAAGCGATTGAAATTGCAGAGAAAGTAAGAACCAGCGTTGCTGAATACCCTATGCAGATTCGCGATCAAAACCGGCCTGGCGATGAAAAACAGGGGCGTAAGCAGCGAGGCCGAAAAAATAAAGATGATGGCACCGCTCAGGTCACTATCAGTATCGGTCTGTGCCAAAAAATGAATGACCACAAAGATAGCCAGTCTGTTATTAAACAAGCCGACGAAGCGCTCTATCTTGCCAAACAACAAGGTCGAAACCGTTCAGTGGCCTGTCACATAGCTCAACCCCGTAAACGTAGAACTGTCGCGGCAACATGAATATGTTTCACACATGTAATCGGTTTATCTGCCGATAACCAATCTACTCTTTAGGTGAACTACAACATTATTGTGGTCCTGAAACTCAAACGGAGGACCGGGAATGGAAATCAAATCAACACAGAATCAACCAGCGGCAGATGCGAACCTGGCAACAAAACAATCCCAGGCTGTACTCGATAAAGACGTACAGAACAGGGCAATCCTCCAAGCCTCTCTGGATGTCAGTATATCTTCAGGTAATGATTCTCTGGCTCTGCTATACAGCAGCGTAGTCAGTGAACTCAATCAAGTGCTTGAAGCGGACATGGGACCTTCTGCTATACAAAAAGCTTACGACTCTGGGGTGGACATGAGCCCTGCAGCCACAGCGGAACGCATTGTCGGATTAAGCGCTAACTTTTTCAGCAGTTATCAGGACCAGCACCCCGAGATGGATTACGAAACTCAGGTACGCAGCTTCGTTGAGTTGATTGCTGGCGGTATAGATCAGGGTTTTAGTGAAGCCCGCGACATTCTCGATGGCTTACAAGTTCTGGAAGGTGATATCGCCTCTAACATTGATACCACTTATGATCTGGTTCAGGAAAAGCTAACCGCGCTGATCGATACATTGCTCAACCCTGAGGTAAGCGAAGGAGATACTGCAGTACCCGAGTAGTACGCTCACGCCAAGTAAAAACAAATAAACCGGGCAACGTCCGGTTTATTTATTTGCGCGCTGCACTACCCCTATCAGAACGCATATCGAATCCGGCCATAAACATTACTCGCATCTTCAAACTGACCGAAAAAAGTATGCGATTTCTCCCCACCAAAAACATTGGCTCCAACCACTATATTCAGATTATCACTGTAGCGATAAGTAACCGTTGGACGAATAAAGTAATCGTCGTCACTGGGTGAATAATAGGTAAATAGTGAGCCAATCAGGTTGTCCTGAAGCATTCGATAGTTGAGCCTGACGGTATACAGATAACGATTCTTTGCCGGGTTATAAGGCGACGCTGAAGCTTTCTTCAGGGCTGTATAGTCCTGCGTTTGTTCCAGGTAATACTGTAAACCCAGGGTTAGCCTGGGCAGTAACTCCCGCTCGTATCCCAGCAAGAAACGAAACTGATCATTAGGTTTCAACGGATTGTTACCGGCGCTGTCCTCTGCCAGATGCCAGGCAATTTCAGCATTTGCTAAGCCGGTGCCAAGATTTCCCCGCACACTGGCGCCGAACACATCCAATCGGGTAAATTCCGGCTGTCCGGTTGCACTCAGGGCATTCGGTTGCTTCTGAAAGCCTCGGTAGCCATACAGAGCCCACTCGGTACCGCGGGCATTTCCGGCAAGGCGGGTGGCAAATTCGCCGTTGGCAAAACTATTTGCCGGATCCTCAGCAACAATACGCCCGGAAGGTGCTGCAACGTTCTCCCCTGTCTGAGGCGAAAACCAGGAGAAACGTTCGCCATTTATAAACCTGTCCGAGGTAAACACTGGCACCCACACCAACTCTAAACTGGCTGAGTCGCCGTAATAACTTGTTTTAGCACCCGCCACCGGCGCTTTAAGGTACTCGGTATCTCGCCCGGAAAAATAAGACTGCCAGTCTTTAGGAAACATATCATTCAGAAACAATAGGTCTCCGGTACCCCAGGTGAGTACCTGCTGGCCAATTTTGACATCGGTGCGCTCTGTGATCCCGAAAGTATATGACGCTTCGCGAAGGTCTGCCCGGGTTCCCTGTACAACCCCATCGGCATACAGGTCTGCCTTAATGGTATAGCGGTTATCTCCAATAAAACCGGTTGTTTCCAGTCGTAAACGAAGATCGGCCAGGGTCGCATCATCAACAGCGGAAAATTGCTCGTCAACGGCAGAATCTTCCTGAAGCCTCATTCCCAGCGCCGTTTCAACAAACCCATGCCAGTTACTACCGCTCTGCTCTTCTGTCCAGCTATCGTCATTCCAGCTCTCATCACCCCAGTCGTCACCGTTCGACGTTTCACGGACTGACTCATTAACAGCCTCTTGGGCGAGAACCGCTGGCGTTGAAAGCGCTATAGCGGCCATCAGAGGCCAGTATTTTATTGTCATTATCTCAGACCCGTTTAATGTTACTCTGGACGCTTCAACCACTGACGCGGTGGATTGCGCAGTGAACGTTCAGAAAAGACAGAGCTTTCCATGCCCATATCATAGCGAATAAATCGAAACTCCATGGTCGTGCTCGCACCACTGATAAGATCGCTCACCCGTGATTTTGTCACGGTAGGAATTCCCTGCACCTCTTTTGTACCCAGGACTTCGACCCGACGATAGAGCTTGTCACTACTGTCGTAATACTCTATTTTCACCGGCAACATACTGACCTTCTCAATCCATACCTGATACCGGCTAAATTCGACTGAATTAGCATCTTTAGGCGTATTTTCTACCAGGTAATACTTTTCTGTCGTTTCTATCAGCCGATGATTATCGTCATCAGAATTACGACCTGAAACATCCTCGTAGAAATAGTGTGAACCGACAAAACTGGTACGTTTATCTCCGGCAGAGATCCGCTTCACCAGATCAAGTCCCGGCAGATAGAGCCAGCGATCATCGTCACCCTGTGCATGTTTCTCAACCAGAAAAACAGTATTGCGAACATCCGCTGGTCGGCTAAATACCACGAGGAACTGCTGATCGCCGCCATCTTCATGATCCCGCCGCAGAATAGTAAACTGGCGCTGCTGCTTTCTCCCCTGCGCATCCTCAATCACCATCCGAGCTTCGGAACGGCCATCATCGCCTTGATAGTAGGCAGCCAGAGTCGCCTGGTTGATAATGACATTTACATCCGTCAGATCTTCAGCCCAGACCGCTGTCGTAAACAGCATTGTCAGTGATATCGAAAAAATTGAAGCCAGTTGCTTAAACATGGTGAGTCTCCTTTCTAGCTGGCTTTACGCCAAACAGAGCATCTTTGTTACTAATCAGTTGCATCACCGCAGGCAACAGCATGACTGTCACTGCTGCGGATACCGCCATAATCGTTGCCAGAAAGAAACCAACGGTAATATAGGGTACCAGTGGAGCAAACAGTAAGGGCGTAAAGCCGATAGCAATAACCACCGCATTACGACTGATTGCCCGGGAAGGCCCTTTATATACTTCAGCTACGGTCTGCTGCCAATCTCCACATTCCCGATATATCGCCCGGGTACGTTCAAGAAAATGAATCGCAAAATCTACCGATAAGCCCAGTGTTAACGCTGATAAAACCGCAATCGGCATATCATAGTCTTTACCCACTAGTCCGATCAGCCCGTATATAAACAATATAGTGACCGTCAGCGGTAACATTGATAGCAGGCCGATTTTGACTGAACGGAATAGCAACATCATCATCAGCAACACCATCAAAAAGGCCCCCATCAGACTGTTTAACATGCCGTTAACCATCTCATCCTGCCAAACCACATTGATGTAAGTCAGTCCCGCCCAATTGAGCTCAACCCCCTGAGGCAAAGGATTCCCTTCTACATAGTCTTCAACAAGGGCCAGCACCTCACTCATATCCTGATTATCACCACTACTAAGCTGCAGCCACAAAGTAGTAGAACGATAGTCCGGAGTCACCATATGCCACAGATCATCAGGTCGGTGCGAACCCTGGAAGCTCAGGACTGTCTGCGCCGCCGCTGCAGCGGATGGCGGTAGTCGGTAAAACTCTGTTTCACCACCCTGCAATTCGCGGTATACGGTTTTTAACAGCGTAGGCAAACCATTACTCTTACCGATATAGTCAGACTGATCCAGATAGCTTTGAAGATTATCCAGATAGGTTACTGCCTCAGGCGTCAGGAAATATTTACTGTTGATCTGAGCTTGCTCAGTCATATCAATTAGCGATAGCCAGAGATTTTCATTAGCAGAATCTTCATAGCTTAACTCATCAAAAAGATAAACCAGCTCATTGGTATATTCAGTAAAATCAGCCGCAGCAGCACCCGTTAACCTGGCTTGCAAATCCACGCCTGCTTCTGATGCGCGAGCCAGAAGTTGCTGATTTAATCCGCTTTCCAAATCCCCTTTTTTATCCAGCACAAGAAACGCATTATAGGTTCCCGGAAAATGGTGATTCATCACCTGATCAGCAACCCGCAAGGGATGGTCCGGTTTAAACCAGCGCACCGGATTATCATTTATCTGAATCTGCGCCACACCATAACCACTGCCAACCAGAATTAAGATAAATAAAACCAACAGCGTTTTAGCGCGGGCAATAGAGAAACGGCCCGTAGAGATGAGCAAACGACCCAGCAAAGAACTGTCATCTTCTTCGATATTATGATCTTGCAGCTGAGCCATACGCTGAGGCGAAAGGCTGACAATATACGCAGGAACCAGGGTAATCGTTAACAGGAATGCCAGCATAATACCGAACGCCACATGCAGACCGAAAATTTGTACCGGGGGAATCGGCGTAAAAGCCAGCGAAGCAAAACCAACGGCAGAGGTGATTGATGTGAACAACATCGGTGTAAACAAGTGACTTAAAACATCCGCCAGTGCTTTTTTCGGATCATCTCCCGGACGATATCTATCGGCAAATTCAGACAGTATGTGCACCGAATCAACCACCGCGATAGGCATTAGAAAAATAGGAATCATCGAGCTCATAATATGCACGGTGTATCCTTGCCCAATCAGCAAGCCCATCGTGATAATAACTGAGCCCATCGCCACCAGCATCGGTGCGGTGATCAGAAGGAAGCTACGGAAAAAGACCCACATCAGAATAAAGATCATGAGTCCGGCCAGAGGTGCTGAGATCGCCATCTGAATAAACATCTCAACGCCAAAAGTATCTTCAGCCACCGGTAAGCCTGAGATGTAATACTGATTATTACCGCTCAACTGAGCTATTTCAGACTGGATCTCTCCGGCAATTCGATAGCTTTCAGATTTCTGCTTAATGGGGATATAGATGCCAGCAGCCTCTCCATCACCCGAAACCAGCGTATTATTCAGCAGAGGCAACCGTTCTACCGATTGGCGAATTTGATCAATGCCAGCCTGATCTTCAGGTACAGACTTCATCATCCACTCAAAACGGATCGTGCCTGGCGCTTCCTGACCTATATTATCAACACGATCAAGCGACATCATATCCTGACCGACAACCCCGTCCATCTGCACAATGGCATCAGACAGTTGCTTCAGTTCAGACAGACTCTCCCGATTAAACACGCCCTTATCGGAGTTGTTGACCACCCCGACAACGATCATGTCGTGCAATCCGAACCGCTGCTTCACTTCGTCATGAAAAACTCTGGCGGGATTATCATGGGGCAGCATGTTTTCCGGGTCAGTATCTACCTGAATTGACGGTATCTGAAATCCTGCCAGCGCTGCCAGCAGTATCACCCCGATAAAAACCCATCTAGGGCGATTCATGGCAAGATTCATCAGTGTCGATTGGAGCATCTGCAGGTCCTGTTTTACTTATAACTAAACGATCAATTTACCCATTATATTAGAATATACTAATATTTAAAAGTACTACATTAGTAAATTGAGATTTAGCCATCTCTACAGTAGAATAACCTATGTATTGTAGGGAAAAATCAAGAAGCTCCAACACCCTGCACGATAATAAGAACAGGCGGAAAAACAGATTGAATACGGCTACCCAGAAAATGACGCCAGAAACGCTGGCGATGATGAAAGAGAACTCCAGTAAGGCTGCCAAACTGATGAAAGCCTTAGGTAATGAGAGTCGACTTCTGATTCTCTGTTATCTGGACGGGAAAGAACTTTCAGTGACCGAACTAAATGAGTGTCTGGACCTGAGCCAGTCAGCCCTGTCGCAACATTTGGCCGTTCTGCGTAAAGATGGCCTGGTCAATACTAGACGAGAGTCACAAACCATCTACTATTCTCTCTCAGGCGATACTGCCACGCGAATCATTCACACTCTACATGAGATGTTTTGCCCGACAGTCTGATGCTACAACAAAAAACCACCCGGCCAGGTGGTTTTTTTAGCGCTCAATGGCTGACGCTTAGCAGCCAGCCTGCAACTAATCTTTAATGCTGTAAACGGTACCGCTGCCAATCTTCGGTCGGCTCATTCAGCATCATCTCCATTTCCACTACATCCTCATCCATGTTGTAGTGGTTTTTAAATCCAAGTTTCAGCGCTAATCCCTGCATCCCTTTGTTAGACGTCAGGGTTGACCCCATAAACAGCAAGGTACCCCGCGCTTTGCAGTAATCGATCGCTTTTTGCATCAACACGATACCCAAACCCTCTCCCTGAAGGTCATCACGAATAACCACCGAAAATTCAGCTCGAATATTATCGGCGTCGGTGACTGCCCGAACCACACCCAGAGTTTCCCAACCGGGCTCGTCTTTACGCGGAGAGGTGACTATAAATGCCATCTCCCGGTCATAATCGATCTGAGTCCAGTTTGCTAACTCCTGATGCGTCGGAATCCCCCTGCTGTAAAAATATCGCAGACGGATCGATTCCGGGCTGAGCTGATTGTAAAACTCCAGATGATTGGGCTCATCCTCACCCCGTATCGCCCGCAATACAGCTTTACGGCCGGACTTACGTAATGTTACATGTTCGCTCAGATGCTCTGGGTATGGCGAAATTGCCAGTACCGAAGGCTCTCCCAGAGAAACAGCAACATCCACCGCTAACACACCACGACGATTGATCAGCATTGGATTAATTTCCAGGCCTTTCAGGTTAGGTAACTCAACCACCATCTGTGAAAGCTTAATGAGCAGATTACTCAGCTGTTCCAAATCCCGTTCTAACTGCTCACTATTCTCTCTCAGAACCGAATAGATATGCGAAGTACTGATTAGCTGACGCGCCAGACTGAGGTTCAGCGGCGGTAACATAACCTGCCGGTCAGCCAGAACATCGACTGAATACCCCCCTTTACCGAACACCAGTAAGGGACCGAATACCGGATCTCGGGTGATCCCCATATTGATCTGTAGTGACTGAAAACCCCGCTTCATTTGCTGTACACAGAAACCCTGCACATCATCTTCTGGAAAGCGCTCCCTCACCCTATACGTAAGCTGAGTAACCGCCTGCTTAACGTCAGCACTGGAAAACAGATCCAGGGCCAGGTCTTTCCAACGGGGCTTGTCTTTATTGTCATAGTTAAACGGATAAATATTGTCCCGGTGCATCACTTTAACGGCAACCGCGCCACCTAACTTTGTCGCAATATCGACAACACCTTCCACATCATCCGCATAATGCGTGTGGGAGACGGGAATATCGTACTGGTCCAACAGGTCAGTGGCTTCATTGTGCGTCAGGTAATCACGCCCTTCTGCCAGCGCATCGGCAATCAGCTTTTTCGCCCGCAGATGATTCTGTTCGTTCTGATCTACAAAAGGAGCCGGTGTTTGCTTCATTACCGCCTGATTACGGCGAAACTCAACCATATGCATAAATGCATCAACCGCTTCCTCAGGCGTAATAAACGTTGTAATTCCTGCTGAATTAAAGTGATTTCGTGACTCAATGGCAGTGCTTCGTCCCATCCAACAGGTAAGGATATTACGAGGTGTATTGCGCGCCACTTTGATGATCTCTTCAGCGACATCAATACCTGGCGCCAAACGAGTCGGCGCGTGCAGCACCAACACGGCATCGACATTCGGATCTTTGGTTAGCAGCTGAGTTACCTTAGCAAAGCGTTCCGGTGTTGCATCGGAATGCATATCAATCGGATTTTTCAGGTTCCAGTGATCCGGCAACACTTCCCGCAGGGCTGTGACCGTGTCCTCACAGAGTTCAGATAACTCACCACCACTGCGCAGCAACTGATCGGTCGCCAGTGCATTTGGCCCCATTCCATTACACACCAGCGCTAGGCGTTCACCACGCATCGGCTTCATACGGGTCAGAGTCTCAAGCGCATTGTAGAGCTGGTCAACCGTATCAACGCGAACCACACCGGCACGACGCAGTGCCGCATCATAGATGAGATCTTCATCTTTGATGCCCAGCGCTGGCTGATTTACTTTTTCGTCCTCAAACACCATATTGGATTTAAGCACCAGCACCAGCTTGTTCCGCGATGCCGCCCGTAATGAACTAAGCAGGTCTCGGGAAGAGCCGACAAGGTGATCCAGCTGTATCAGAATTGACTGAGTGTAAGGATCTTGTGCGTAGTAATCGATGATAGAAGGAAGATCAACATCCACCCCTTCACCCAGCGTTAGAAAATGAGAGAAACCAATCTCCTGGCCATTCGCCCAGTCGATCATAGCCGTGCCAAGTAAACCCGATTGGCCAACGTAGCTGACCTTACCTTTACGAATATTCAGGTGTGAATAGCTGGCGTTCATCTTATGGGCTGACACCAACATACCCATGCAATCAGGCCCTAATATACGGATGCCGTAAGGCTTAGCGGCCTCCATAATCTCATCACGCATACTCCGGCCCAGCGGCTCACTGGCGCGGGACAAACCACCGGTGAGGATCATCGCTGCCTTCACCATATTCGCGCCTAATTTACGAATCAGCTCTGCTACCGACCCGGCCGGTGAACAGATAATTGCCAGATCAGGCATCTCCGGCAACTTTGATAACGACTTATAGCAGGTCACACCGTAAACCTGATCATAGCCCCGCTTATTGACCGCCATTAATTTACCTTCAAACCCACCATCCAGCAGGTTCTGGAGGACGATGCCTCCCATGCTGTTCTCTTTTTCTGATGCTCCAAACACCGCAATCGATTTAGGCTTAAAAAAACGTTTGAGATATTGTGTACTCAAGAGACTTTCTCCGATGACCTGGAAACAGGCCGCCACGGCCTGATATAAATACTGCTGTCATTCTACATTACGCAGGTGCAGCATAAAACGTATTCGACAACTTTTGTGACCGAAATCATAAAGCCGGTTCGAAGTTGATATAAACACAGTTCATTAACGGCTACAGAGACTAATTTTCAACATCGCTGCGTTGTTATAATGCTTATGACTATAGCAAACCAACCTCGAACGTAACCGGTCAAAAGCCCTCAGGAAGGCGCAAAACGGGCATAAAAAAACCCGCTAAACGCGGGCTTTCACACTATAGAGTCAGATGTTTAAAAAAACAGTTAACGCTTATGTTACAGGGCGTTAATTTCTTTAAAACGCTCAACCAGCGCTGCGGGATATTTTTTCTTATTACCACTGTTCAGCACAAAAACAACCGACTGCCCCTGAGGCCCGGTACCTATCTGGGTCAAACGGTAGGCCGCTTCACCGGTAGCACGTACCGCTTCCATATCTTCCAACGTACTAAAGACATACAGGCGACCATCTTCTGCACGCATCTCACCATAAAAAGTCTCGTCAGCAGGCATATTGCCGCTATACATCTCTACACCCGCGATACCTGACAATTTTTTCTTATCTTCGGCGCGCAGACCAAATACCAGAGTCTCATTCTTAGGGCCTTCACCGATTAAAACTTTACGATAAGAGGTCTCACCCACTGTAAGAAATTCTTGATACGTCGCAAAGTCATCAAACACATAGTGACGACCTTCATGATCAACTTCGTACAGATCCTGGTTATTCAACTCAGGTGCGGTCGCCATTTCTTGCTTTACGTCTTGTGTCTGACAAGCCGTCATTGTCAGCGTTACCGCTGTAATAGCTGTAGCTATAGCTGCTTTTTTCAAAAAGGACATATTTTTCCCCAGGGGTTATCTTATCTGCCGAAAGCTATTAGCTTTCGGCACTCATAAATTCCACCCGAAGGGTAAAGCGTTAAAATGACAGATTGGTTGCTTTAATATGTCGTATTGATGACAAGAGCAGTATCCGTGATAAAACCTTTGTTTCCGGCCTGAACCTTTATGCAGGCCCTCAGGTTTCATCCAGTAGAGAAAAGGAAAGAAAGGTCGTGAACAGTCCCAGTGTAATGACAACTGGCGGTATAGGCAGTATCAGCATCAACAAACCCGAAGCGATCCACAAACGGCGTACCCAGCGAAGCCGGGCACGATAGGCAGAGGTAAATTTACGACGAAAGAAATGACGACTATCCGGCTGCCGGCTTCCCATCCATTCAGGTAGCAGCAAAAACAAATAGAATCGAAACAGCTCAAACCCCATTATCACCTCCATCTGAAACGCCTCATTTCAGCTTATCAAAGATTGGGGAAATTGCTTGCTATGACTTAATGAAATCCAAAAAAGCTGACGACTATAAATCGATTAATAGTCCGCCACACGGTAAAGCACGGCATCCCGGTAACCGGTAATAATCCGAATCAAGCCTGATAGCTGATGATTAAGTTCGACGTCACCGCTATCCACGATCAAAGGCCGTCCGTCCAACTCTTTTAACTTACTTTTAGTCGCAACGACGATGATATTATCCCGCCCCAAACGCCTTAACAACTCAGGACTCAACTGCTGATTCCCTCTACCAATAATATGTCCCTGACCACCGATAACGGTTATCACCAAACGGGCTTTACGCCCTTCGGTCATGGCCAATAGCTGTTGGGCTGTCAGGTCGCTACCAATTAACTTACCGTTTTCAATCAGATCGACGCCCAGAAGAGTATTGTCCAACCCCAGATGTTCCATCAAGGCCTGTACAGTGGAGCCCGATCCCATAATATAACGAACATCATCTTCCATAGTTTCTGTAAAATCGGCGGCAATATCGTCCAGCACCAACTCTTCAATCTCACGGCCACCTTCTTTAGTGTGCTGCATAAAGCGCCCCTCCTCCGGGACCAGCAACTCACCATAATACTTAGCTCGAACCCGGCCCTCACGGAAAGCCTCTTCGTCTATATCACGCACTTCCTGATCCGCCAAAGTGACTAATTCTCCACGCACCAGCATAGCCACAACTTCACCCGCCGCTTTTGGTGTTACCGTGTACACACCTGAATGGATTTTTACCCCGGCCGGGATACCCAATACAGGGGTTGAATCACCGATGGCATGACAGATATTCCTAGCGGTGCCATCACCGCCGGCAAACAAAATCAAATCCACCCCCAGAGCAGCCATTTCGCGCGCGGCCCGTTCAGTATCCGCCGCAGAGGTGTGCCCTTGTTTAATAGCGCCTAACACCTGTGGATCGAAACCTGCAACGCGAGCACAATCTTCACCCATTTCACCGGGATAGGTTATCAGCTCAATCTCCAGTCCTTTTAACGGTTCCAGAGCTTGCTGGCTACGCAAGTTTGCCTTTGGTTCCGCACCCAGTGCTAAGGCCTTTTTTGCAGTGGCTTCACCATCACTGCCTTTCAACCCAACACTGCCGCCAACACCCGCCAGTGGATTTATGATTAAACCTAAACGAAACACTTATAACTCCTGCCCGAAATGATCAAGATTGCCCGTTTCAATGAGAAATTGCTGGTAAACAAATGCAGCGAGAATCAAACGGGTATCCTCATCCAGATCAAAAAATTTAAAACCATGGTTATAGACACTACCGGACTCAACGGAGGTTGAATGTACATTTCGCAGTTCGATCGGCACTAGCAGTACCTGATCAATATTGGCGATAGCAAGCCGGGTAGTCAGGTAAAAACGATCGCCAGCGGTACCCAGAGACCGGGGCAGTTGCAAACACACGCCCCCAGGACTGATATCAATACAGAGCGCACCGGCAGGCAGGCCTTCACGCTCGGCCATCTCATCATAATCATCGATTGAACAGCTAAGCCGTACCGTTATACGGGAGTGCTCCCGAATTCGCTTCTGCTCGATCTGTTCCGGGTATGCCAATACCCAGTAGCCAAACGGCTGATCATATTGTTTGAGTATTTTACAACTAAAATTACAGATCCGATTACCACTAACCAAACGCAGACTGGCAATATTACCTTCATTAATCAGTGAAGAAGCCCCACTTTTTATTGAAGGAGCTGAAATCATCAAACCATTGTTTTCAGAGTAACCCAGTAACTTAGCGGTAAAGCGTGCCCGGGGTGAGCGAATCTCAACGCGGACAGGCTCGCCAATCTGAAGCCGTAATTCAGATAGCGGTTTATCGGTTTGAGCTGATTCAAGTTGCAAGGTCATTAAACCCTATCCATTTAGGCGTATAAGTAGGTCATTATCCAATAAAGTTATAACGCAACAAAGCCTTATTCCAGGATAAACCCAACGGCTTTGAGCTGATCAGCCAGCGCTTTATCAGGTTTAACGCCCTGAAGCTTCGCTGCTGCACACTCTCTGCGTACCGGGTACCGTTTACGCAGCAAATCAAACCTCTGCGGCTGGCTGCCGGTATCTATCAACGAATCGATGAATCGCTGATGATCCGCTTCAGGCTGATAAACCCGATGCACAATAGTGGCCAGGTCTTCGCTCCCATCAAGCACAATCTGCAGAGGACTGTCAGCTTCAGCCAGACAGTCAGCCAGTTCAATCTCAGGTTGTATCCCCACATGCTGGCAAAAAGCAGTATAGAGCATCCATGTGCCTCTGATTTTGCCATCCAGACTATAGCCAGCAATATGTGGCGTACCAATACGCACCTGCTGCGCCAACTGAGGGTCCACTTTGGGCTCCTCTTCCCACACGTCCAGCAGTAACGTGACATCCGGGCGCTTCCGGTGCCAGTCCAACAGGGCCACATTATCAATAACGGGCCCCCGACCGGCATTCAGCACGATTGAATCCGGTTTAACCATTGGCAGGTTTTCAGCATTAAGAAGGTGATAGCTAGGATACCTTCCCTCCTTTATTAAGGGAGTATGCAGGCAGATAATATCGGCTTGTTGCAGTAATGATTCAAGCTGGACAAAGCCCTGATCACCGGCGGCTTCACGGGGAGGGTCATTTAACAGCAACTTAATACCCAGCGCTTCCAATCGCTGTTGCAAGCGTCGACCTACATTGCCGACACCGACGATTCCCACAGTTTGATCCTTCAGCTTAAAGCCCTTCTCTGAGGCAATTAGCAACAGGTTACTTACCACATATTCTGCAACCGCATCCGCATTACAGCCTGGCGCACTGGAAAAACCAATCTCTCTGTTCTTTAAAGCCGCTTTATCGATATGGTCAGTACCTATCGTCGCCGTGCCCACAAAATGAACAGGGGATGTCGCTATCAGTTGCTCACTAACCTGTGTTACCGAGCGCACCAACAGAAGGTCAGCCTCCTGAAGATCACTGTTCTGAATAGTCCTGCCCGGCAATCTGGTAATCTTACCAAAGTGACCAAACAAGCGATCCAGTGCGGGAATATTTTCATCTGCGACGATATTCAGGTTGGTTAGCTTCAAAGATGGCTCCAAAGGTTAAAAATCAGCTGGTTAAGGGACGAAACGCCGATTATAATTGCCCGCCTTACGGTTTGACATCATTTTCCGGACAAATTCATTCAGGTTATTTTTTGATTATTCGCTGGCGTAAACAAAAGGATTATTTCATAGTCCGACTCTATCAGGATCTGATGGGGGACTGGGTGCTGAGCGAGTCCTGGGGGAACACCCTGAATGAGAAAGAAGCGATTAATCACACTATTTTTCATTGCTACCATGAAGCCCGCGCACAACTCAGGGAGATCAGCCGGCAGCAAAAATCCCTCGGATATAAGAAAACCGTCTCTAAAGAGCAGCAGATCGAACTCGACTTTGGCTGATAGCCGACACCTCTCTTACCTAGTTAACAAATTAATTACTCGCTAATGGTTGGCATCCAACCACAGCAACGATATATTTCTCCTTTATATAACAATATTACACATAGCGTGACGGGCGGCATCGGTTAAATTTCCGCCATTTGAATTGAGAGAGAGATTTTATGAGTAAGTTTGATTTTGCCCCAATGCCTGATACAGACGGATTTTTCGGTAACTACGGTGGCCAGATTATTCCTCCAGAGCTTAAGAAAGTGATGGATGATATTAACCAGGCTTACGAAGAAATCCGTCAGACGGAAGCCTTCCAGACTGAACTAATGCAGCTGAATCAGGACTACGTTGGCCGTCCCAGCCCTATCTATCACGCAAAACGCCTGAGTGATCAACTGGGTGGCGCGCAGATCTACCTAAAGCGTGAAGACCTGAACCACACCGGCGCACATAAAATAAACCACTGCCTGGGTGAGGCTCTGTTAGCCAAGTTCATGGGTAAAAAGAAAGTTATCGCTGAAACCGGTGCTGGTCAGCACGGTGTTGCACTGGCGACGGCTTGTGCTCTGGTAGGCATCCCCTGTGAAATCCACATGGGTCAGGTGGACATCGAGAAAGAACACCCAAACGTTACTAAGATGAAAATCCTCGGCTGCAAGCTGGTACCTGTCACCCGCGGTACCGCCACCCTGAAAGACGCTGTCGACAGCGCCTTTGAAGAGTACCTGAAAAACCCTGAAGAGTTCATCTATGCCATCGGTTCAGTCGTTGGTCCACACCCGTTCCCGAAAATGGTGCGTGATTTCCAGAGCATCATAGGCCGCGAAGCCCGCCAGCAGTTTAATGATCGACACGGCAAAAATCCGAACATCATCACCGCTTGCGTAGGTGGTGGTTCTAATGCCATGGGCTTGTTCACGGCCTTCCTGAATGATGACGAGGTCAAGATTGTCGGTGTTGAGCCTGCCGGTTTAGGACTGGATACAGACAAGCACTCGGCGACGATGACCCTGGGTAAGCCAAGCCAGATCCACGGTATGAAATGCTATGTTCTGGAAACGGAAGACGGCGAACCTATGCCGGTTCACTCTATCGCATCGGGTCTCGATTACCCGGGTGTCGGCCCACAGCACTGCTACCTGAAAGATATCGAGCGAGTTGAATATCACTCTGTCACTGACGACGAGTGTCTCAACGCCTTTATGAGCCTGTCTCAGGTTGAAGGTATCATCCCCGCACTGGAAAGCGCCCACGCTGTTGCCTGGGCGATGCGTGTTGCACCCACCCTGTCAGAAGATCAGAACATCCTGATCAACCTGTCCGGGCGTGGAGACAAAGACGCCGATTACGTAGCTGAGAAGCTGGGACTGTAATTCAAAAAAAAGGCACAAAGAAATAAGCCTCAAAGTATAAGCGGTTACTATAGGTAACCGCTTTCTAACCCTTTCAGCTTCTCTTCCCAATCTTTGCCAAAACCTAACCTATACACATATGCAGCTTTATAGATCGAATTATGGACAAATTAAAAAAGCAGCATCATTAAAGACTGATCGGCTTAGATATATAACGAGCTTAGTTCTGAAGTAAAAAAGATTCAGGTATTACTGATTCAACAACCGGCTAGCGTACTGACTAACCTGCTCATCGGAGTCCTCCTGAGCAGCAATAAGAAATGAGCGGGCTATTGGGTCTGATTCAGCTCCTAGCAGACGAACCGCCGCTAAACGCACCACCGGGTCAGGATCACCAAAAACAACTTGTCCAACAATCGGCAACCTGCTTGAAACTTCATACTTCCAAATAGCTTCAAGCGCAGCACGTCTCAAAGAGGAAGAGTCATCACCAAAAGCCTCCGACATAACTGAAGTGGCTGGTTCTCCACCAATGCTATCCAAAACAGCCAGAGCCTGCTCCCGTACTGCCACATCTTTATCTTGCTGCAGTACTACCTGCAGAGTGCGTAAAGCATCCTCTTCGTCTAGGTGCGGCAGATCCCAAAGCACTTCAGCCCTTTCACTAGATGAGCTATTGTAAGTTAAGCCAAATATCGGATTTTCAGGATCAAACGGAAGCTCGGTACTCCATGAATAGAGTGTCTCATTCACTCCTTCGCTCATCCATTCATCAAGAGAACTCTGTTGAGAAAGTAATGCCTGCTTTGCGGCCTTCCCTATCGCAGGGTCAGCATCGTCAGCCACGGCCTGGAGTAACGCCAGCGCTGCTGGACCTCCGTCAGCTGCCAACAATTGCAGTGCTCGCAGACGCAAAGCCTGGTCCGGATCAACTAACAGTGCCTGTCCCAGCAAACTGTATCCATATACCCCAAGCATTCCTAGAGCCTCTATGGATTGCCTTCGCACAGTCACATCAGGATCACCAAGCGCAGTTGTTACCATCGCAACCGATTCTTCTCCGGCGATATCCATCAAAACGGATGAGGCTTTCTGTACCACAGTTCCATTTTCGTCTTTAAGAAGCACTTCATGAAGCAGGCGAACAGCAGCACTTTCATCTAACCGGTAAACTTCCTGAAGCGCTACTATGCGGTGTTCAGGATCGGGATCGATAAGCATCCCCCGAATAAACCCCTCGAGAACATCACCCTGAACGAAGTCGATATTATGAGCATCTTGGGAAAGAGGAGAAGAAACGGAGAAATTACCTGGTTGAATAAAGAAGCCTTCACTCTCATCAACGTTTCTATCGGAGCCAAGCTTACGAGAATTAGCAACCTGCCGATCCAGCTTACTGTTTGTCACAATCTCGGATTTCGAGGAGTATTCTGAAGAGCTTTTCACTTCCTTATCTGCTTCATCAATAAAGACAGCAACTGCCAGCATCGAAAGCACAAGTCCATACGCTAGAAATTTAAAATTCATACCGGTTTAGTCACCTGAGGTATGTTAACGCACAGATTACCAGCCGTAACCCCGAAGGGTCACGACCAGATCAACAACGGTTAATACTAATCCCTTGACGGGAAAACCCCTACGAGCGATACGCACCAACGCATTGCCAAATAGGGGCTTCGTTTTACTATCGTCTGACCACCGCCGGTATTTGTTATCATCGTGCTACTCATGGTTTTAAAAGAAGTAGAACCATCAACCGTAGTGTACTTATTCAGACCAGTATTATCTGCTGCCAACAATTTATTACCAGGACCCGGTTTATTGGCAAAATCATTTGTAGCCTGAACTCCGTGACTATGCGCTGGCAGGTTGTTAACTGTCATAGTAAAGCTTTCAGAACCACCTCGCTGACCTTGGCTAAGACTAGATAAGCCCGGCCCAGTTCCTTGGCTAACGGGAACTCGACCGCGTAGATCTGGCAGCGCAAATGACGTTCTTCCATCACCCCCGTACATCGTACCGAAAAGTGAAAACAAGGCCGTATTTGAGTTAATAGCGAGCAGCTGACCATCTGCATCAGCCCAGCCACGGGGGCAGAAATTATAGCCAACGGCCATAATTTCACCAATATAGGGATTAGAATCAGCCTGAGCTATATTTGGACTCATTATGGCTAAAGAGAATATTGACCCAAGGGTAACGGAATATATTTTGCTTTTATTCATGTGTAACATACCAACCTTCTCCAAAATGGAGCAGAAAAGAAACAAACCTATTTATTGTCAACGACAATCGCTGATCTCCCTACAGATCACGTTCTCTGCAGGCCTCTCTTTTCCACGTTGTAATCGATTATTTAACCAAGACCTCTATCGCATATCGTATAGCGATTAAATCCCAATACTTGGAAGAGATCAGCGAGCAGGATCAGAGTTTCCTGCTAGGATCTTGATGGATATATACCAACTGTGTTTACACACCATCTCATCGCTAAATAAGGGCTACGCTTTGTAATCGCCTGCCCGCCACCAGTGTTTGTTATCATCGCGCTATTCATGGTTTTGAAAGAAGTCGATCCATCAACCGTCGTGTATTTATTCACACCCGTATTATCAGCGGCTAATAATTTATTACCAGGACCTGGCTTGTTCGCAAAGTCATTTGTAGCCTGAACGCCGTGGTTATGCGCAGGCATATTATTCACACCCACCGTCAGGCTTTCTGAACCGCCGCGCTGACCCATGGTATAACTACTTAAACCGGGTCCACTTCCTGCGTGAATAGGTGCACGTCCCCGCAAATCAGGCATACCGAATGTGGTTCTGCCGTCACCGCCGTACATAGTGCCGTAAAGTGAGAATAGAGCTGACCATTGAGAAATAGGAAGTAGTTGCCCCTCGGCTGCAACTGTTCCCCGAGGGCAGAAATTAAACCCAACAAGCGTTACTTCACCTAAGTACGGTTCGATCCCGGCGGCGGCCTGATTGGGCACCACAACGCCTAACGACATCACCGAACCAAGAGTTAGTGTACAAATCTTATTTTTTATTATGTGCTTCATGCTTATTGCCCCCATTGATTATGGTCAAATAATAAACACACCCGTTATTAATGTCGACATATGTTTAAAACAAAATTCGAATATAGAACAACCACCGTCGCCCCTGTGTTCGAGCTATCAGCTAAGATTCAAATATAAAATCAAATAAAAACGACCAAAATATTTAACCACTCTCCTTCTATTATTTTATAATGACTCTGTTAACTGGTAATTTCATCTCATAAGCAATCACTACAAAAAGCGTTGATTTCAGACAGCAAATTTATCCTCATTATGTATCCGCGTGTTGAAAATAATCACTTTCGACAGGAACTCCTTACATAGCAAACTCTTAGGTTACGTTAAGCATCAATCTCATAGCAGATAAGCGAGATTTAATGCTTCAAATAATCAAAGTCAGGAATATCCGTATTTGCCTGCTACAAGATATTCTGAATATTATTAAGAGACTCAATTGACTGAGAGAAAGATCTAGTCCAGAAACTTTCATGATTGCGAATAAGCTTCTAAACCGTCATCATACAGTTCGTTTTTAACTGTTAACGGTATAGATACAACCATGAGTAATTTCACCGACGTTTCCTTTCTGAACACTGTTTTTGGCAATCAATTAGGCAGCATGAACAACCCTGACTGGGAAAAATCAGGCAAGCAGTTACACCTGATTCAGGAGGAGCTTGCTGAGCTGGTTGAAGGTATCCAAAACAAGGACATGTCAGAAGTACGGGATGCCGTTGCCGACATCCTGGTAGTGACTTACGGTATGGCCCATGTGCTGGGTATCGATGCGGACAAAGATATGGCCGCAGTACAGGACAGTAACCTATCAAAGCTTTGTAAAACTGAAGCAGAAGTTGAAGAGACACTGGCTTACTACCGATCGGAAAAAGGCCTGGATGTGTACAGTGGCGGTGAGTTACCAAAAGCTTTTATCAAATCATCCGAAGATCAGACCGGTAAAGATGGTAAATTCTACCCTGCTCATAAATTCCTCAAGTGCATCAACTGGCACGAGCCGAAACTAGATTAACAGACTCGGTAAACCTGTCAGAAAAAACGGCGCTATATGCGCCGTTTTTCTATTGGTATGACGTTAGCGACTACATTTTATTGTAGCGGTCATGATTGAAAATAAAGTCGCCCCCACTTGCCGCTTTATGACAAGCGATGCAGCCTGTAGGCATCCCTTTTGCCACACGCCCGGCTAATGGTATCCCTTTAGGGTTTTTCATCAACGAGCCATCCGGGGCATATTTCGCGTAAAACCAGTTTTTGTTATCGCTGTCGTAGCCTTTCTCACGTTGAAACATCACAGTGACTGCCTGAAGATACTTGTCAGGGTTATTGATCACATCTTCAATTGTCAGCCCATCACCACCATAGTTTCGTTTTACGACCAGTTCACCACTGACACCCATCAACGTCGCTTTTTTCTCAATCAGCTCAAGAATCATTCCGTGGGGAGGGGCTCCGGTATAAGGACGAGTCATAATCGAATTATGCCCCGCAAGCTTATGCTCTATCATGAAACTCCACAGATCATCTGCGTAACTGACCGAGTCTTTATCGCCAAATGGCACCTCTGCAACTGCGCTGCTCCCCCACAAACACGACGCTATAATTAGCACTGTAATTTTTTTTCCTATATTCATAAGAAAACTCCTCATTAATTGAGCTACTGAAACATCAATTTCAGGTAACTCAAATACTTAAGAAAAGCGTAGTTCGTATGTCTGAAAAATAGCTGAAAAGCCGGGTAACAAAACCGGAGAGCGCTCATTTAGAACAAGCTAACTCAGAGCTGGCTAATACTTGAACATTATCGTTAAGTCGACTTTGCTTTAACCGACCTTTTACCCTTAGCAGCGGTTCCGCGTTTTCCACCGACGGGCTTCTTTGCACTACTGCGACGTCGAACAGAACGCTTTTTCGGCGGAGGACTTAAAGCTTTCAGGGTATCCGGAATAATCACTTGAGCGGACTGAGCGATCAGCTCATGAAGTCGTTCTGTCAGAGGCTGCATAAAGTGGCTATAACTGGTTTCCTGCTGACTGATTCGCCCCAGCTCTGATTCCCACAAAGCGGTCATATCCGGAATAGTCGCGCTATCGGGCAAACAATCAATTAAGGCGCGACCGATCTCTGTGGCACGGATTGTTTTACCCTCACGCTGGGTAAAGTTGCGGGTGAACAAAAGTTCAATCATCCCGGCTCGGGTCGCTTCGGTGCCCAGCCCGTCGGTTTCCTTCAATACTTTACGGATATCTGCATCCGCGACATAACGACTTATTCCGGTCATCGCTGCAAGCAGCGTAGCATCGGTAAAGTACTTAGGCGGCTGCGTATTTTTTTCGTCCAGCACTCCCTCTGTGCTTCGCAATGATTGCCCTTCAGTTAACGGAGGCAGAGCACTTTTCTTAACCCCGGATGATGACAGTAGCGGCTTCCAACCTGTCACCTGCGTTTGGTGAGCTGTGGCTATAAATTCCCCGCCCGCAATTTTCAGCTCTGCCCGGGTATCATCATATTCATAAGGAGCCATGAACTGAGCCAGATAATACCGACATGCCAGTTCATATATCTGAGATTCCTGTTGATTCAATGTTGCCAGACTGGCCTGTCGCGTCGTCGGAATAATGGCGTGATGAGCACTGACCTTTTTATCATTCCAGGCCGATGAGCGGCGTGAGACTTTAATCTGCGGGAGAAACTCTTTTAGCTTTTGTTGATTCGTTGTAATCGCATTAACCACATCTCCTGCCTGGGCATGATGCTCTTCGGGCAGGTATCGACAATCCGAACGCGGATAAGTCAGTAACTTATGCCGTTCATACAATGCCTGGCAGGTATCAAGCACTGCTTTAGCGCTCATGCCAAAGCGTTTAGCCGCTTCAATCTGCAAAGCAGACAAACTGAAAGGAAGCGGCGCATTTTCACGCTTACGTTTCTGGGTGAGTTTTACCAAGTCGGCAGGCTCTCCCTTTATCCGCGCTATCACATTTTCGGCTAGCTTACGGTTTAGCACCCGCCCCTCTTCATCCTGATAAGGCTGGCAGTTTTCGCTGGGTTTCCAGCGAGCTTTAAAACTCTCACCCGCTTCAGTTTCCACTATCGCCTGTACTTCGTAGAAAGGCCTGGAGACAAACTCATCAATCTCTCTGTCACGCCGTACGACTAACCCAAGTAAGGGCGTCTGCACCCGGCCAACCGATAATACGCCGTTGTAACCAGCCTTTCTGCCCTGAATACTATACGCCCGGGTTAAATTAATGCCGTAAATCCAGTCAGCCCGCGAACGCGCCAACGCCGAAGTAGATAACGGTATAAAATCAGTATTCAATTTCAAACTGTTTAATGCTGCGGTAACAGCCTTAGGGTTCAAGTCACTAATCAGCACCCGTTGAGCCGTCCGCTTCTTCGTGGCACTGGCACCGAGATAATTAATTACCTCATCCACTAGTAACTGCCCTTCACGGTCCGGATCTCCCGCGTGGACCAGCTGCTTAGATTGACGAATTAGCCGGCGTAATACCGCCAGTTGAGAGCGGGTCTTACTGCGGGGCTTCAGCTTCCACTCGTCTGGAATAATCGGTAGGTGTTCAAATCGCCAGGGCTTGAAATCAGGATTATAATCTGCAGGATCAGCCTGTTCCAACAGATGCCCCAGACACCAACTTACGCAGTCACCATTGCCCAACTCTATATAGCCGTCCTGTTTCTTATGGGGTTTTGGCAATACTTCAGCGATCGCTCTGGCAAGGCTGGGCTTTTCTGCAATATATAAAATCATAGGCAATAGTACTGGTTAAATATACAGATAAATTATCTTAAACAACGAACAAGCGCCAGCTCCAGGCATAAAAAAAGCAGCCAATGGCTGCTTTTAATAAACCAGAGATTATACAGTTACATAGGTCTGTTCCAGATAATGGATGATGTCAGATGACTCGTACATCCAACGAACTTCACCATCTACATCGTCGATACGCAGACAAGGCACTTTTAACCGACCTCCGCCTTCGAGCAGCTCATTTCGATGCAGCTCTATTTTTTTCGCATCCCGCAACTCGACATTTAAGTTATTACGGCGCAAAGATCGGCGCACTTTGACGCAAAAGGGACAAGCTTCATACTGGTATAACGAAAGGTTAGCAGTCCGCAGATCCAAAGCACGCTGTAAGTCTGGCTCTCGCTTCAGACGACGCGGGCTAAAAATAAAATTTAACAGCAGTATAATCCTACCCAAAAACCAACGAATAAATGACACTATAATAACTCCTGGGTTGACGCCGTTGAACGGCCTTCTATTTCGCGCGGTAGTATACCACTATCCGCTTAAATCTTATCCTTACAAAAAACACGGCTTATACAATCACAAATTAATTGTATAATACCTAATTCTTTTGCTAATCCACTGAACTAATCTATCGCTTACAGGTCTATCCTGACCAGCTTTGCCTGAAAACTACATTTCGGTTTTAGGGGGGGGAAAGCTGAACGCATATTTAAACAGGAACAACATGAATTCGTTAAATCGACTCCCAAGTAAACAACTCATTACTTATCTCTTCGCTATGTTACTGGCTACTTCAGCTGAAGCGGCAAACTACATCAGCGATGATGTATTCACCTTTTATCACGGTGGCCCCAGCACCGAGTACCGCATTACAGGGCGTATTCGCAGTGGCACCCCTGTAACCGTACTTAGCCGCGATGAAAAAACTGATTTTCTCAGAATTAAGACTCCCAGCGGTAAAGTTGGCTGGATCAGCGCTGACAAGGTCTCTACCGGCACCAGTCTGGCTAACCGCTTTCCTAAGCTAGAAGAACAGTTAAAGCAGAATGAAGGCAGTCTAAACAGCCAGGCCGAAGAAGTCAGTGTGCTCAAACAGCAAAATCAAACACTGGCACGACAAAATCAGGGGAATGCGGAAAAAGTTTCCGCCCTTGAGGAACAGATCGTTAGCCTGAACAGAACCATTAACGGTATGGACGAGAGCAATCTGATGCGCTGGTTCACTTACGGCGGCTTAGTTGCCTTTGGCGGGCTTATTTTAGGTTTGATGATACCGTACCTGCCAAAACGCAGAAAACGTCATGACACCTGGTAAGTGCCTGATTGCTGCTTAGCAAACCAAACAAATAAAAAAGGGTAGCCAGTGGCTACCCTTTTTTAATCAGTAAAGACTGATTAATTTCTACAGTTGAATCAGCACTGCCAAAACCTGTTTTGATCTATTACTCCGCATGAATCCGTTCATCCAGACAGACAACTAACTGATCATCAGTATCTCTCAGGCGCCGGCTTAGGTCTCTGGCCATATTCATAAACATCAGCAAATATTGCTCAGGATCAGCCTGGTACATGGTAAACAGCTGATCCGCTTTAATCTCTACGGCACGACAAGGTTCCAGCGCTTTCACCACACCACTACGAGGATAAACACCTAGTAACGCCATTGCGCCAAAACATTCACCCGGTAAAAAAGAGCGAATCTGATGGCTCTGCCCTGACTCACCCAGTTTAAAGAGAGCAGCACTGCCCGTCTCAACAATGAAAGAAGAATCCCCCCGCTCCCCCTCAAGGAAGAACGGTTCGCCAGCTTCACGCTCAACGTAGTGACTACCCTCAAGTATCTGCTTGACAACATCGTCACGTAATCCACCAAAAACCGGCATATCTTTTAGCCGGTGGATCGGAATATTCTCTGGCACAACGCTACCCGTTCGTTTCTATATCAATATCATTTTAAACCAAGAATGCCACAACGATAACCTTTGCCTATCTAAAACATTAAAAAAGGCAATTGGTCTTGTGTTTCTTTACCTGTTTCAATACATTCAAACAGATTTAAGGAGAGCAATATATGCAACGAATTACTATATTTGGTCGTAAAGGCTGTGGATTTTGTACCCGAGCTAAACAGCTGTGTGAAATGAAGAATATCGAACACCGCTACATCGACATCCATGAAGAAGGCATCACCAAGGAAGACTTGGAGAAAACCGTCGGTAAACCAGTAGATACCGTTCCTCAGATTTTCCACGGTCAGGAACATATTGGTGGATTCACCGAGCTGGCCGCATTTGTTGATGCTGAAGAAGCCAAAGCCTGATTAATAAGGCTTTGAATCACCCTCTGTTAACTTAGATTTCAGTTGCAGATGCCCCGGTCGCCTGCCACAAACGCCAGCTTAATCCGCTGGCGCGCTCTGTGCGTCGGTGACTACCTTTGATAAATGCCTGCGGCGTTGCCTGCAACGCGAATTTTGATTTCGCCCGGGTAATACCGGTATAGATCAGCTCACGGGTTAGCAGTGGCGTATCCTCTGCTGGCAATATCATCACTACCTGATCAAACTCTGATCCCTGACTCTTGTGCACTGTCATAGCGTACACAGTCTCATGCTCAGGCAGGCGGCCGGGCAACACCCCTTTCATCTCCCCATCTGATAATTCGAACCAGACCCGCAAGCGCCCATCTTCATCCGCAACCGTAATACCGATATCCCCGTTAAATAAGCCTAACTGGTAGTCATTACGGATAATCATAACCGGCCGGCCTATATACCAGTCGCCTGTCAGACTGATCAGTCGCTGTCGTTGCAAATGCTCTTCAACGGCCTGATTCAGCCCGTCAACACCGTAGATCCCCTGCCTGACCACCGCCAATAGCTGGATCTGATTAAAGGCTTTCAATAAAAGCCGGGGCTCAGAGCGCTGCTGTAGCTGCTTTAAATAGACAGCGTAACCAGCGCACACTTCTGACACCATCTCTTCATAGCCTTCGTCTGACAACGCCATAAAGCGAATATCTTCCCAGGGCTGATCAAACAATTGCATTGCCTGCAGACCATCTCCCCTGTTCACCGCTCTGGCCAGATAGCCTATACCGCTGCTTTCATCAAAACGGTAGCTTCGTCGCAGCAACGCCAAAGCATCTGAAATAGAGCTACTCCCCGGCGCAGATACCGGCGCTGGCAGTTCACACACTTCCTGTAAATACTCCAGTTGTGCAGGCCTGTAGCACAACCCTGTTGACACTTCTGAGTCTGAAGCCTGAACTGACACTCCTGCCTGATTATCCCAGGAACAGATATCACCCAATACACTGCCCGCCTCAACGGAGGCCAGCTGATCCCGATCGCCAATCATGATCAATTGCGCGTGCGGAGGTAGTGCCGACAACAAACGATAAATCATTGGCAAGTCGATCATTGACGCTTCATCGACCACCAGCAGATCCAAATGCAATGGATTCTCGGCATTATGCCGAAAGTTTTTACTATCAGGACGCGGTCCCAGCAACCGATGCAGCGTCACCGCCTGGTTAGGGATCATGGCACAAATAGCATCGCTAACCGGAAGCCCTTCCCGGGCACCAGCCAGGGATTCACTCAACCGGGCTGCAGCCTTTCCAGTCGGGGCCGCTAACTTAATCAGAGGCGCACGCTGCATCTGCTGACTGAATGATTCGGCATAGAGCGCCAGCAAACGCGCAACAGTGGTGGTCTTACCAGTTCCCGGACCGCCGCTAATGACACTAAAGCGACGACTAATCGCTATCGCAACAGCGATCTGTTGCCAATCTATTTCACCGGCTAACCGATCAATAAATAGTCGTCTTAATCCCGCTTTGATACTATCCCGATTCAGCGGAATCGGGGCCGCTAATTGTTGAATTCTGGCCGCAACGTCGGTTTCGTAAAGCCAGTATCGATAGAGATAGAGCCGCCCACTGCTCAGCACCAATGGTGCTTCCTGTGCGCCATCCGTGATAACAGAAAAGCCGATTAAAGTATTCTCGCATAGCCCCTGCAACAGTTGTTCTGCTGGCTTACGCAAGACTGAGGGCCAGTTTTCCATCAACACCCCCCAACCATTGAGCGGCAGACAGACTTCCCCTCGCCCCAACTGCAGGCTCACCAGCGCAGCCAATAGCGGTAAAGCATCGTTCACTTCAGCCTGCCCGCTAATCGACAACTCCTCGTCCCTGATAAAACGGGCAAATTGCGTATCCAGCGGACGAATCAATTGCTGTTGACGTAACTGTTGCAGCAGCTGCATTATCGCCCCTCCCGGAATAACTGATCTAATTGCTCAACCATCTCTATCGCTGGCCGACAATGGAAAACACCACTCCCGGCAGATTCAGCTTTCATCCCTCGCAAGAAGAGATAAAACACTCCACCGAAATGCAACTCGTAATCGTAACCGGGTAAGCGGGTTTGCAACAGGCGATGCAGCGCCAGGGTATATAGTTGGTATTGAAGATCGTAACGATGATCTAACATCGCTGCTTCAAGGGCCTCTACTCGGTAATCTTCCGGCTGATGACCTAAGTGATTCGATTTATAATCGAGAATGTAATAGCGCCCCTGATACTCAAAAATCAGATCGATAAATCCCTTCAACATGCCCTTCAAATCATCGAACACAAGATCACTTGCCGACTTAGACAGCGGGTCGTTAATCTTTATAATTTGGTTTAACTTATTAGCATTAAGCCCTTGAGAAGGAAACATAAATTCCATTTCAACCAATCTCTTAGCATTTGAAATATCCGCCAGGCACGGACTCTTTTCTGTTGCCGGACAGGCTGACAACAGCGGGGTGTAAAGCACGTCTTCAAGTAACTGTTCGAGTACCGGAATCCAGTATTCTTCGTAACCGGCAACCTGACATTTCTGCTCTAACAGCGGAGTAAGGTTGTTCCGGTGATCAGTGAAGTCGATCTCTTCAAACAACTCATGCAGGAAGGTACCTGCCTGGGCTCCTTTATAAAAATTGAAAATATTGTGTACCGTTTCATCCTGCTCAACAACCGGCAGATCCTGCTCATCAATCACTTCCAGATCAAGCCCGGGAAGTGGTGGCGCAGCGCTGTGATGACTAACAAGCGCCGAATAACTGGAGATACGCCAGTCTCGTCGTAAGCGCCGTTTAAACTGCCGCGCTTGGTATTCGGGAAGCCTGGGCTCTGGCAGGTCAAACAATCCTCGCTGCTGCTCGCCCTGTGGCGGTTCAGACAGCGCCACTAAGCCAGTCTCTGATAAAAGACTTAAACGACTCAATAATTCTGCATTGCTATCCGCACCATTCAATAACAGGTGACCCAGTGCGGTCCGGTGCAAGCCACTCTTTTTAGACCGGCCATCGGCAATATTTGCCAGACCAATGTAACAACCGTATACCGAACGGGTGAGCGCAACATAGAGTAAACGCAGATCTTCAGCCAGACGCTCCCGCTCAGCCAGCGCAAGACTATCGCTATCTTTGCTGTCGAGGTGATAACAAAGCTGATCCTGCTGATTGTGGAACAGAGGCTCACGAGCCTTAATGAAAGTACAGGCAAAAGGCAGGAAGACCAGTGGATACTCGAGCCCCTTACTCTTGTGTACCGTGATAACCGTGACCAGACCGGAATCACTCTCAAGACGTAAACGCTGTTCATCGCTCTCACCATTAGGGTTCAGTAATTGATCACTGTACCAACGCAGGAGTGCGGCAATACCCTCTTGTTCCATACTGGCACGTTGCAGAATTTCCCCCAGATGTAAAAGATCTGTCAGGCGCCGTTCCCCCTGAACCTGCCGCTGTAACGACTCTGCCAGATGACGGCGTCGAATCAGCCGCCTCAGCATAGGCAGTACGCCCAGATCTAACCATGCATCCCGATATTCGCCAAACTCCGCCACCAGCTGTTCCCAGAGCTGCTCATCGATACTTAAACGATCTAACCAGGCTGCCGGATAATTCATCAATCCGGTCGCTAACGCTGCTCGAAGACGACTTTCATTCTGTGGCTCTGCCACTGCCAACAAAAGTAGTTTCAGATCATAGGCTTCCCGGGTACTGAAAACACTGTCCCGACCACTGAGATAAACGCTGTGTACACCGCGGTCGGACAATGCCCCCATGACAGCAGCAGCTTCCTGTCGATTTCGCACCAGCACGGCGATATCTTTCGCCAGTAGCCGCTGATCTCCGATCAGTGCTTCACCTTCAGAAGCGGCTGCCAGTTTAGTATCAATATCACAGGCACAAGCATCTGCCATCTGCTGAAGATAATCCTGCTTACTCAGTACCGGCGTATCGCAAAACCAAAATTGTAGAGAGGCCGACTGTCGGCCATACAGGGAAAATGGGGTCTTATCTGCTTTACCTCCCTCCGTTACCGGCAGGAAAGGAATATCATCGTTGTATATAAACGGAGTATCGCAGCCGCCAAAGAGCGTATTAACCCCCGCTATCATCGCTTTCGATGAGCGCCAGTTGGTGCCTAGCGTATAGTGTTCGGCGACTTCCCTGCGTGCTTTAATATAAGTAAAAATATCCGCACCCCGAAAACCATAGATCGCCTGCTTAGGATCGCCGATCATAAAGAGTCCACGCTCCGGGCTATCTGGATAGAGAGTACTGAAAATCCGATATTGCAGCAGATCCGTATCCTGAAACTCATCAATCATCGCAACCGGAAACTGCGTATTAATCGCCTTAACTAACGCTTCGCTACTACCACCTTGCAACGCAGCGTCTAATTGACTGAGAAGATCATCAAATGATAATAAACGGTAATCCTGCTTAAGCTTGTTGAACCGCTGTTCTACTTTTTGCAGAGTATAAGTCAGCAATAATTCTCGCAGGGGTAATCGATGCTCGAAATAGCTTTCACAAAGCTCAAATAACGGGTGTTCGGGCACTTTTTTACCCGCCGATGTTTTTTCCTCTAACAATGACTGACAAAACTTACCAATCTCAGTTTCCGGTACATTATTAGTATCCCCACGTGCATACTGATCAATGGCTGCCAGCCATTTGGGAACCGAGGTTTTCCGATAGCTGTTTTTATTGACTCCAGACGCCTGAATCACATCCGCCAGGTCAATCTGCTGTTCCTGTACGTAACTCAGCCATTGCTCTCGGAAGCCTGTCAGCCAGTTCTGACTCTCCTGCCATAACTGCTGCAGATTATCGGTTTCTAATGCTGGGACAAGCAGTAAGCCAGGGCGGCCCAGCAATGGCCTGAGGGCAGCCAACAACGAATCTGGTCCGGGCCAGATCGCCTGAATCGCTTCACTCAGCTGACTCTCCGCTGGATAGATGAGTCCCCGCCAACAATCAAGCAAGGCCTGCCGCAACAGAGGCCCGGCATCAGTAACCAACTCCGTCTCAAACAGACTGCCGCTTTCAAACGCATGCTGGCGCAACATCCGCTGACAAAAACCGTGGATGGTAAAGATCGCAGCTTCATCCATCTGCCGCCCCGCCAGTTCAAGCAATTGCGCAGAGCGTGACAGATCACTCTGTTGTTCGCAGAGCTGCCGCAGGAAAGGGTCTTTAGTCTCAGCACCTCTGAAGACCTGACAGGCTTCCTGTATCCTGTTTCTAATACGGTCGCGAAGCTCTTCTGTCGCTGCCTCGGTAAAGGTCACAACCAAAATCTGATCAACACGCAAGGCAGAGTCAGCCTCAGCAGTGCCTAATAACAAACGCAGATACAGCGCGGTAATCGTATAGGTCTTGCCGGTACCAGCGCTGGCCTCAATCAGACGACGGCCTGACAGCGGAAAACTGAGGGGGTCAAGAAGCTGCACCTTACTCATCACCAGCCTCTCCTTTACCATCACTCTGTAGCAATAACTCAGCTACAGGTTGGTAGAGCAACTCAGAGAGCGCATTAAACCGGGGGCCCAATGCACTAAACTCTGGATACACACGACTAATATACAGATCGCGGGACTCGCCCATAGACGTAAACGCATCGATATTAAAACACTTCACTGCCTCAGCCATCCCCCTCTCTTCGCCTTTCTCAATGGTCTTCGACTCCAGAACCCAGGCGGTATCTGCGGGTAATGGCAACGGCTCACAGTAACCCTGCCGATATGCATTCAGCCATTCCTGTAGGTAATCCATTGCCCGCCCCTGATCCAGCGCTTCAAACCAGTGTCGACCATTCAGACCAAAGAAGCAGGATTGAAGGCTTTGCCCGCTGGCACACAAAACCAGATGCTCCAACCAGAGATGAATGATATCCCGACCCTTCGCATTAGCCGCCCGATAACGCACTAACCCAGACGAGTGAAGCCCGGTGAGCCAACCGCTCAATTTTATGCCCGCTATCACTAACTGGCACTCAGCTCTATCTGTCTGATCAAGATGGGGGCGGATCTTTTCCGCCATATCCTGACAGTCAAAGCGCAGCTTCCGTGTCTGCAACTGTGCAGCAATACCTACAGGTAAGAGTCCCGAGGCTTCAATACGGTTAAAGCAGTGATCCAGATCCTCTTTGATTGCCGCATCCAGCAACTGCTGTTTCAGTTGGTAAGCGGTTAAACCATCTAACTGAAACGGTTCTTCATCTTGCTGTTCAATGGTCGCATCATTAAAGAACACTTTAAGCCTGCGTTGAAAGAAGTATTTAACTGGATTACGCGCAAATGCCAGTAATTCAGACAACTCCAATTCTTCCAGGGGCTCTGCGGCCAATGGCGTGGTAATAAAGCTTTGCTCAACTTTCTCCTCATCTTTCAACAGCGGCAGCCATTCACTGGCATAGCTGAACAGAGGCGAGTCCGACCTGAAATATTGCTCATTAAACGGCTGTAGCGGATGCTGAACCAATATTTTATTAAGAAAAACCTCTGTATCAGCATCAGATTCAAAACAGTAATTCTGCTGGCAATATTCCAGCAACTCACTGATCAATACTGACGGCACTTTAGGGCTGTTATCCTGAACGCTACGGCCAATATAACTGATATAAAGAGTTTGCCGGGCGGAGAGCAGTGCTTCCAGAAACAGGTAGCGATCATCATCACGTCGGGAACGATCTCCACGGCGGGGAAAATCTGCCATCAGGTCGAAGCCCATAGGCGGTATCGCGCGTGGATAGACACCATCGTTCATGCCTAACAAACACACAACCTGAAATGGAATGGAGCGCATCGGCATCAAAGTACAAAAATTCACTGCCCCCATCATAAAACGCTGACTGGACTTACTGTTACCCAGTTCAGAGGTCAGGTAATCACGTACTATCGCCCAACTGAGAGGCTCTTCGTAGCAACTATCACTGAGTTGCTGCTGAAGCTTTTCCAGTACCTGACGAATCTGCATCAGCAGGATTTCATCTTGCTCATCGGGTTGATAAGCTCGCTGAATAATTTCATTAATCACGTCAAACCAGTCAGCTACTGACTGATCCTGCTTTAAGGCGTCACTGCAGAATTCCAGCAATTCAACAAATTCAGCCAGCTGGCCCAGATCTTCTGCTTCAAGGCCCTCGATCTCGGCATAAGGATCGATGCCCTGCCAGAGTTCATCTGTCTGCCCTAAGGCGAAACCCGCCAACATACGGCGCAAACCAAAACGCCAACTGTTCTGCTCAAAAGCAGGTAAACCCTGATTTTCACGCTGGGCTGCATCTATCCCCCAGCGAATCTGGCAGGCTTCAATCCAATGACAGATACGTTCAAACCGCTGCGCATCGAGACTAAATTTTCGCAACACCGCAGGGACTTCAAGAATCTCCAGCACTTCAGATACCGTTACCCGGCTCTCCGGCATTCCCAGCAGACGCAGAAAGCTCTGCAACAGCGGACTTTCCTGCTGCAGAGTACGATCGGAGATTGAAAAAGGTATATATCGTTGAAAGGGCGCATTACCAAATACCGCTTCAATATAGGGCGCATAAGCAGCAACATCTGGCATCATGACAATGATATCTCTGGGAGACAGTTCAGATTGCTCATCCAACATCGACAACAGCTGGTCGAAAAGCACCTCGACTTCCCGTAACGGACTGTGCGCGCTGTGTAGTTGTAAAGACCTGTCATCCGCCAGCAATAACTGTTTCTGTTCATTGTCCAGCGCCGCGCGGGCCGATGGGTCTTCGAGTTGCAAAATATCCTGCTGCACCGAACTCAAAAGCGTGCGGCGGCCAAAGTCTTCAAACAACTCGACTTCAGGCGCACCCAGATCCTGTATTTGATATAGATAATCTCTTCCTAATTTCCCCATCGAAGCCAGTATCGGATTCCCCTGGCTGTAATAATTCTCAGCGGTCATACCGGGCTTAGCCAACCAGCGCTGATTCAACCGGGCAAGATATTTAGGATCAACAATATCGCCCCAAAAATAACGACAGGGATTTGTCACCAACAAAAAAACATCTATTTTCTGACCCAGCGCCTGCAACGCTTCTACAAAGTTTTGCGGTAACGCTGAGATACCGAACACGAATAATCGCGCAGGCAGCGCTGCGGAATCATAATCGCCCCGATTCAGCGCCTCCACATAACCACTGAACATATTACCCCGGTGCCAGTGAGACAGCCCCAGACCCAGAATATGCTGCTGCAAAAGCCGCCATAGAATGGGCTGCCATGGCTGTGCAGCAGTGATATCTGACAGATCATCACCGGTTTCCCAGGCCGCTATCCATTCAGGGCGGTAGACCAGATACTGGTCAAATATATCAGCTACTTTGCCACAGAGCTGATAGAGCTTAAACTGCCCCTGATCCTCTTCGAGATAGCGCTGTAAAGGAGCAAATTCAGGCTTACTTAATTGCTGAGGCAGTAACTCCATCAATCCCCAGGTCAGCGCTTCTTTATTAAACGCAGAACGGGCAGGAACATCTTTTAACACTGCGGTAAAACTGCTCCAGAGAAAACTGGCAGGTAGTGGAAAATCGATATTGGCGGCTATCTGTAACTTATCGGCAAGTTCCAGCTTAAGCCACTGGGCCATACCAGGGCTCTGCACCAGTATAGTTTCGGCTTGAAACGGGTCTTCAATAGGGTGACGACTAATCATCTCAACCAGCAGGTCTTTCTGCAGATCAAGCTTATTGGAATGATAGATCTGAAACATTCAGCCAGCCCTGTGTAATCCTTTGATTTTACTGACTGTAAGAATACCTGATGCGGCTAACAGGATGTACCGGTTTTATCGACTACGCGAAAAGATCGTCAGATTCAGCAGGCGCCCCGCTTTGCTCCGGCATTTGAGGCGCTGAGGCGCCCGATGCTGAATCAACGGACTCCGAAGAAGCTGACGGCTCTGAACCGTCCAGTTGCCACACCTCCTCCGCAGACTCGATCTTAACGACGCCATCAAAACGATTACACAGATAGCTAACCGCTTTATCAAACTCTTCAATATCGCACAGCATAACGCCACCACGATCAGTTTCAGTGGTAAACAGGTAACTCTTCATTAACGCATTCCATAATCAATTGATAAGCGGCATTGCACACTAGTTTACAGAATTACACAAGCTCTGCACGCATAGCTGGATCAGCTAAACGGAGCATCCTGACATTGTAAACTCAAGACCCATTAAAAATTTGATATAAGCTAATAACAATATATTTTCTTGACGAATTAAGGATCCCGGCCAATACTAAAAATCCCTGTTAAAGAAGAAGCGCTTGCCGACGGCAAACGCAATGTTTTACAAGGCTCATATTTAAGATTGACTTAAGGTTGACTTCTAAAACAGGTCTCCCCAGTAACGTAGTATTATATAAGTAGTATTCATCAACAATTAGTGAGCCACCGGCGAAAGTCGGTGGCCTTTTTTTGCTTCGTTTACAGAGCTTTTAGATGCTGATTTACCGACTTTCGGTAACACAGAACAACCACAACAGCCCAGATGACGACGGGAATCATTAGCGTATTGAGCACCTGCCACCCCAGACTCGACTCAAGCCAGCCGGAGCTAAACGCCGATACCGTGACCATACCAAATACCAGAAATTCATTGGCCGCCTGACTTTTTGCTTTTTCCTCTGTTCGATAAGCAGAAGTAACCAACTGCGTGGCACTAATAAACATAAAGTTCCAGCCAACACCCAACAAAGCTAACGCCGCCCAGAAATGCCACTGGCTGACACCATGCAGGTTGAGGAAGATGCAGGCCAGCATAAACAACGCCCCCAGAATCATCATTGGCAATAACCCAAATCGCCGAATCAAAACAGGCGTAATAAATGAAGGCAGAAACATGCCTAATACATGCCACTCAATAACCCAGGCGGCGGTACTGAAATCGAAACCGCAACGAGCCATGGCCACCGGCGTGACAGTCATGATCAGATTCATAACCGCATAACTGATCATCCCTACTGTCGCGGCTACTATAAACACCGGTTGCATAACGATATCCAGTATTGGCCGGCTATTTTTATGCTGATCAACACTTACTTTTTGCGGCGCTATTCGGATAAAAGAAAGTAAAACCAACGCAATGACATAGAGAACTGCCAAACCAACAAATGCACCCGTAAACACACTATCATCGAGCCAGTCCCGACTACTGATAGCCAGATTCGGCCCCAGCACAGCGGCGATTACACCACCGGCCATCACCATGGAGATCGCCCGGCTTTTTTGCTCGTCCGGACAAGCCTCTACTGCTGCAAAACGATACAAGGTACCAAATCCAATGCCGATACCCAGCAGAAAGGTACCCAGACAAAAGGTAAAAAATTGTGACTGCTGAAGAGCAAAAATACAACAAAGAGCCCCAACTATGCCAACGGAGTTGCCAAGGTAGAAGCCATTTTTTCTGCCAATGCGCGCCATCACCAAAGAAGCAGGGATAGTCGCACACATAAGTCCAACAAACTGCATCGCCACCGGCAGCGTAATCAATCCTGGCGAGGGAGATAGCTGCTGACCGATCAACGCATTGACCGAGATAAGCAGTACATTACCGGTTGTCAGCAGAGCCTGGCATAGCGATAACAAGATCACATTACGATTCATAAAATTCCGTATATTTATCGTCGTTAACAGATTAACACGCCGCTGAGGTCAGACGTCGCCCTGCAATACCGACTTATCTATATAGATCCCACCATCTGCATCTAACACACCGCATTGCGAGAGCAGGTGGCGAACACCATTATGCTTAAGGGCGGGTTCAATCGGGTCAAATACACGCCCCAGGAAAGGCAATGATTCAAGCCGGCTACGTTTCCAGCGACACTCATCAGATGTCACCCAACTCACTCCGCTTAAACTCAGGTTAAGATTATCGAGATAAGCTTTCGCATCGCCGTTCATCCACAGCGCTGAGGCATCCAGATGAAGGTAATCATCAGCATTGTATTCCAGGTATTGGTGCCAATAATCAAAATAGGTGCCACAACGGTTACCCAGTAAACTTTTAAAACGTTCTGCAGCATCTTGATAGCGCTGCAGAGCATCGGACTTCGAGCAGATTAACGTAGTGTATTCACAGGTTTGCTCGCCTTCATAACTGTACACTTTTTGTATCTGTAGATCGCTTTCACGAAACAGCAGCAGCCAACACAACGGCAACTGATAGCCAGAGCTGGCCAGCAGCTTATGATCTCCCGCACTATTAATACTGGAAGGTAATTCTTTATGGCTATGAAGACTCGTTCGTTGAAACATAAAAATCCCTGAAACATTAAGCCAGCATTGTTCTGCCCGCAAAATGTTAAGACTACAATCTCAGTATTGAATACTGACAATCTGAAAATAGAAACGATTAATAGATAGATGTTATTGAAGCGCAACCCTGAACCTGAATTACGCAGCTGCAGCACGAAACATTATATCGGCTTAGAAACTAAAAGCATCTCATTCTCAAACACTGCACACAAATAATAAACCGGCCAACTCTTTTAGTCGGGCAACGCTTCAATCTGTAACCGATCCTGTGAACTGATGCGAATAATCTGTCCCTGCACAGTTGTAAAACTACGCTCATTCAACTCAGACTTATACACTTTATAAAGTTGCGGTTTTTCTGTTCCAGGCGAGACCAGAGTAACCTGAAGCAATTGACGACCATCGATCCAGTGATAAATAACATAACCCGATGTCCCGGCCAGAGACATCAGTAGAAGAAAGATCGCAATAAGACGAAAAGGCCCATCTGAAGCCTGACTAACTTCAACAGGCTTTACGCGTGATTGAGTCATAACTCTTCTGCGCTTCAGATAGATATAGGCGGCCAGTATAACCAGCAACGTCAGGACTATTTTAGTTACCATACACTGTTCAACCCCACCCCTTTTAAAAGGCCATTGTCCATAGCCCCATTGAAACTGCAACAGCAGAACGGCAAAAGTTAGCATTAGTGGATAAATACCCCCTGATTCAGAAAGCTTGCTTAGACTTTTCCTGACTAATAAGACTTTAATAACCTGCTCTGGGGATTGCATTAGTGAAACTAAAAATTAATACTTCGCACTGCAACAAAAACCTGTTTTACTTACTGGCTATTAACAGAGTAAATCGTTACAGATCGTCACCTGTGTTATGTGAGCTCTTCGATCTCTACTTCTGTCATATTTGAGCCCCGCGTTTACAACCGTTAGGCTGATTGCAACACCCTGAAAAAAGAGGAATTAAAAATGGATGAACTGCACGGTTACTACCTGGAAGACTTAGAAGTAGGCATGAGCGCCTCATATGCCAAAACAATATCTGAATCCGATGTCTATATGTTTGCTGGCATCTCCGGGGACAACAACCCTATTCATATCAACAGCGAATATGCAGCCACCACGCCTTTCAAGAACCGCATTGTTCACGGTATGTTTTCAGCAGCTCTGATCTCTACAGTCGCAGGCACTCGTCTGCCAGGGCCAGGTGCCATCTATATTGAGCAGTCAATTAAATTCAAAGCTCCTGTCTACATTGGTGATACCGCCAAAGCGACCGGCACTATTGAAGAAATTGATGAGAAGCGTCGTCGGGTTAAGATGCGTACCGATGTACACGTTGGAGAAAAGCTGGTAGCTACCGGCTACGGTATCTACATGGTTGATAAGCGCGACGCATAACCAACCCTCTTCAAAAAACAAAAAAGCCTGCTGACTGCAGGCTTTTTTATTTGGCATAGTTATCAGTACTATTTAACCGTTGTTAGCAGAGAAATCCAGCATCCGCTGAAGCGGCCGGCGAGCATCATCGATCAACGACTCATCAACAAGAATCTCGTCTGCACCCTCTTCCAGTGCCTGAAGCACATTCTCAAGACCATTCATTGCCATCCAGGGGCAGTGAGCACAACTTCTGCAAGTTGCCCCAGAACCACCGGTAGGAGCCTCAATAAACTCTTTATCGGGCGCCGCCTGACGCATTTTATAAAATATGGCCCGGTCTGTAGCGACAATAAACTGCTTATTAGGCAGATCGCGTGCAGCGTTGATAATTTGCGTTGTTGAACCCACCATATCCGCCAATTCGACAACGGGATCAGGTGATTCCGGATGCACTAGCACAGCTGCATCGGGATACACTTTTTTAAGATCCAGCAGGCGTTGTGCTTTAAATTCATCATGCACGATACAAGCAGCATCCCACATAAGCATCTCGATGCCAGTCTGCTTCTGTACATAGGCACCCAAGTGTTTGTCCGGGGCCCAGATAATCTTTTTACCCTGATCAGCTAAGTGCTCAACAACTTTCAGCGCTATACCTGATGTCACTACCCAATCTGCTCTGGCTTTAACCGCAGCAGAGGTATTGGCATAAACCACTACTTCATGATCAGGATGCGCATCACAAAACGCAGTAAACTCTTCTGCCGGACAACCGATATCCAGTGAGCAGTTCGCTTCCAGCGTCGGCATAAGAACCCGCTTTTCAGGATTCAGTATTTTGGCCGTTTCACCCATAAATTTCACGCCAGCAACAATCAGCGTTTTAGCTGGATGAGTATTACCAAAGCGGGCCATCTCAAGAGAGTCAGAGACACAACCGCCCGTCTCATCAGCCAGTTCCTGAAGAACCTGGTCGGTATAATAGTGTGCGACCAGACAGGCATCTTTCTCTTTCAAAAGTTGCTTGATACGGTTCTTGTATTCATCCTGCTGCAATGTATTCAGCTCACCAGGAAGGTGTTCTCTAGCAAAATACTCCTGAACCAGAATACGATCTGACAACTCTTCTTTATTCAACATCAATAAATATTCTTAATTGGGTAATGAAACAGTAACGGGCTTGAAACGGATAGATTTTATACCATCACCGCGTCACTGGAAATGTTAAATCAATGCAAAGAGGATCAAGCAGCAGCAAAAAAGGAGCTATTAATCAGCTCCTCTCTCTTAAACAGATGAAATAGTCTTAATTTACACCCCTGGCATATAAGGCGTTGGGTCAGCTACGCCTGCATCTTCGAAGCCTTTTGCCCTCAGTCTGCAACTATCGCACACGCCACACGCCCTGCCCTCATCATCTGCCTGATAACAGGAAACTGTCAGGCCGTAATTCACTCCCAAACGAGTTCCTTCCCGAATAATCTCAGCCTTAGTCAGATCGATCAACGGCGTTTCAATACTCAGTCGCTCGCCTTCAACACCAGTCTTGGTCGCTAAGTTGGCCATATGCTCAAATGCCGCAATATATTCAGGGCGACAATCCGGGTAGCCCGAATAATCAACGGCGTTGACACCGATGACGATATATTGAGCATGCAGTACTTCAGCCCATGCCAACGCCAGGGACATAAATACAGTATTCCGGGCAGGCACATAAGTCACCGGAATCCCTTCTTCCTCATGATCAGGTACATCGATACTGCTATCTGTCAGCGCAGAGCCGCCAAAGTCTTCCAGATTCAGACGTACAATGCGATGTTCTTTTACCTTTAGATCCGCAGCAATTTTCTTCGCTGCTGTAAGCTCTGTCTGTGAACGCTGACCATAGTCAAAGCTCAGCACATAGCAATTAAAACCGCGTTCGGAAGCCATCGCCAGCGCAGTCGCTGAATCAAGACCGCCAGATAACAATACGACAGCATTGTCGGTGGGAGTACTCATGTGTAAAACCTTAAGGATTATTCAGTTGTTATCGTTTTAAATAGTCACGCGCCAGATTGGCTGCCGAACTCTCAGGATAACGGGTGATAGTGTCTTTAAACATTGCATCAGCTTTCGTCTGATCTCCCATTTGATGGTAGATCACGCCTAACTTATAGGAAGCATCGGCAGCTTTGCGATGTTGAGGAAACATTTGCTGAACCTGCTCAAAAGCCACTTTTGCTGGCTCAAGTTTCTGCTCGGCAAGGTTAACCTCACCCACCCAATAATATGCATTCGGGAGACGAACACTGTCTGGATAAAGTTCTATAAACTTATCAAATTCAGCTAAAGCCGCAGGAAAGTTTTTCTGTCTTACGAGTGAAAACGCCTGCTGGTAGGCCTGCGCATCAGTCGGAGTACTATCAGCGGCGGGTAAAGGCGCAGACGAACCTGCTGACGCACTACCAGTCACCGAACCACCCGATATGGGCTGAGATAAAGAGGATGCAGAGCCATTCGCTGGCTGATTTTGTCCAGCGGCTATCCGTCGATCAAGATCACGATACCGGTCCCGCTGCTGCTGTTCCATCTGTCTAATCTGATATTGTTGCTGTTCAACCATACCACGAAGCACCCGCACCTCATCCTGAAGCTGCTGCAATAGCATTATATCATTGCCACTGCCCTGAAGCGGACCGGAGGGGTTATTGATAGACGAGCGATTAGCTGAGCTATCCTCTATCTGCAATTCAATAACAGGGACGGGATCAGCTGCATAAGCACTGGCGCTTGAAAGCACCAGTACCGCTGCAAGACTAGATATTTTTCGCATAAACACTATTTACCAAAGGGCGCTTAGTATTTAAGTTCTACACGACGATTCTGAGCCCATGAACTATCGTTATGGCCCATTATCGCTGGTTTTTCTTCACCAAAGCTAACCAGTTCAATCTGGCTGCTGGAAACACCATTGACAGTCAGTACGCGGGCAACTGCCTGTGCACGACGTTCGCCCAGAGCGATATTGTACTCACGGGTTCCACGCTCATCAGCGTGACCTTCCAGAACAACACTTGCAGAAGGGTTAGCAACCAGATACTTCGCATGTCCACGCAGAGCCACAACCGCTTCTGACTTCACCTGAGACGTATCAAAGTCAAAGTAGAAGACTGTCGCCAGATTCTTAATGTCTTCCATAGAGGTACCAGACATAGAAGAACCTGAAGTCGCTTCAGTAGTAGTTGCCGCAGAGTCGCCGCCCATGCTACCTGTATCTGAAGTATTTGTAGTACTACAACCTGCAGCCCAAACGACTGTCAGGGCCAAAGCAGTGGCCTTGCCAATATTCATAGCACGCATCGAAAACTCCTAATATGTTTATCCAATTTAATACAAACAGAACCTTAATCCTGCTTAAAGTAAAGCTTGCTCGGCCTGATTGCAAGAGCCGTGCGACAATCGAAGTACATTTCTAACTATTTGATTTAACTTTGTACCTTTGAGCAGTCACCTTGTCCCTCAAGGCAGTCACTACTCAAAGATTTACCCATTTTTCCATTATTGGAATGGCGACCAGGCAGGTTCACGAACATCCCCCTTAGTAGAGGGCAAACGGAATTTAACCCGTCCATCAAGCGACACCGCTGACAACACGCCACGCACACCTTCCTGGGTTGCATACAGAATAATACTACCGTTGGGTGCAATCGTTGGAGACTCATCCATAAAGGTTTCAGTCAGCAGATCCAGCCGCCCACTTCGAAGATCCTGAACTGCGATATGAAATGAACCATTATTCTGATGCACCATAGCCAGAAAGCGACCGTCCTGAGTCAGCCGTCCCCGAGCATTATACTGGCCTTCAAAGGTCAAACGGGTAACGTCACGGGTAGGCAGATATATTGAATAGATCTGCGGTTGCCCGCCACGGTCTGAAGTAAAGATCAACGACTGACCATCCGGTGACCAGGAAGGTTCGGTATCGATACCAAAGTGATGGGTTACACGATTAAGGCGTCGCTGTTGAAGATCAAGAATATAAACTTCGGGGTTTCCATCCTTTGATAGCACTAACGCCAGTTTTTTCCCATCAGGTGACCAGGCCGGTGCGCCATTAAGCCCCCGGAATGACTGTACTTTCTCACGCTTACCCGTCGCTAAATATTGAATATAGACTGCTGGCCGGCCTGACTCAAACGATACATACGCCAATTTACTACCATCCTGCGACCAGGCAGGAGACATAATAGGCTCTTTCGATTCCAGAATCGTACGAGGATTGTGACCATCGGCATCGGCAAGCATCAGACGATAACGATAGGTTTTAGGCCGCGGTTGTTCAGCGGTTACATAAACAATTCGTGTAGAGAAAGCTCCCCGCACGCCAGTAAGCGCCTCAAACACCTTATCACTGATATAATGACCAACTGCTCTAAGGTTCGTTCTATTAGCCTTAACAACCTCCCCTAGAATACGTTCCTCTTTGAGGATGTCATACAATTCAAAAGCAACACTTAGCTGTCCGTCGGCCTCACTCACCCGGCCGATAACGATGAAGTCACTACCACTGATTCGCCAATCACGAAAATACAGGGAGCTTCTATCAGATGGAAAACTCAGCATATTGTCCCGCGGCATCAGCTTAAACATACCGCTGCGGTACAGATCATCACTGATCACCTGAGCTACATCCTCCGGCAGCGCCTGAACTCCACTCCACGCAAAAGGAACAACAGCAACCGGCGTTGGCTCATCCACACCCTGAGTAATTTCTATGGTGAGTTCGGCCCGTACCAGCAGGCTAAAGAAACATAAAAAGATAAACATAAAACTACGTTGCATCACTGATCACCTGCGTAGATCTGACGGAATAAATTCTAAATTAAACTTTCGGTAGTATCGGTCAAACAGAACCGGGTCCATTTCCTGTAACTTTGAAAAACGTCCAACACGCTTTACTGCACGAATTGCACTTTCATCGAAATGATTATTGCCGCTGCCTTTAACCACGTAAACATTATCAACTTCCCCGGTCGGCAAGAGATGCAGTGCTAACGAAACTTTCATGCCGTTACGGGCACTTGGAGGACGTCTCCAGTTTTGTTCTATCTCGTAAGCAATATAGTCACGATAACCTGCGACACTTTGCTGTTCCTGCTCCGCCTGCATTTCCCGCTCTTCTTGAGCCATTGCAGCATCCAACTCAGCCTCTCGCTGTGCTTTCGCCTGCTCTTCCCTCTCCCGGCGCTGCTGCTCTGCAAGCTTCTCTTCTACTTCTTTACGCGCCTGCTCATTTTCAAGCGCTTCTTGTTTCTTTGCGTCAGCTTTCTTCTTCGCATCTGCTTTCTTCTTCGCATCTGCTTTTTTCTTCGCATCTGCTTTTTTCTTCGCATCTGCTTTTTTCTTCGCATCTGCTTTTTTCTTAGCATCTGCTTTTTTCTTCGCATCCGCTTTTTTCTTCGCATCCGCTTTTTTCTTCGCATCTGCTTTTTTCTTCGCATCTGCCTTTTTCTTCGCATCTGCCTTTTTCTTAGCATCCGCTTTTTTCTTCGCGTCTGCCTTCTTACGCGCTTCCGCCTGCTTTGCCTGCTGCGAAGCTTTTATTTGCGTTTTAAGGTCGACCATTTGCGCTTTAACATGACGAGGAGTCAGCTGCCGATGATCCTCAGCATAGCCAAACCAACTATAAAATAGCGCACTCAGAATGACCGAATGAAGAATCAGCGCAAGGAAAGCCGGTAGGAGATAACTACGTAAATTCACAACACTCTACTCTGTAACCAACCCGACACTTTCTGCGCCGGCTTGTTGAAGCAGGGTCATCAGCTGTATCACATGATCGTAATCAACTCCTCTATCTCCTCGAACCAATAAAAGCTTCTTCGGGTTACTACTGAGAATCTTGCTAATCCGTTCCTCTACAACTTCACCAGAAACCGGTGCAAGCGGATCTCCTCCTACATCGATAAAATACTGCCCGTCCTTATCAACAGTCACAATAACCGGCTCACTGTCCTGGGTATCAACCGGATCTGAACTTGCTTTAGGCAACTCAACGTCAACGCCCTGGGTTAACATCGGCGCGGTAATCATAAAAATAACCAGCAACACCATCATCACATCAATGTAGGGTACAACATTGATATCGGCATTGAGCTTACGTTTCGTTTTAGCTCTGCGAATCATAATATCAGCCCGTTACAGATCAGCTGGATGTGTGCACACGACGGTGTAACACGCTGGAAAATTCATCTGCAAAGGTCTCGTAACTGTTCATCAGCGTTTCAGTTTTAGCAGAGAATCGATTATAAGCAATAACCGCAGGAATCGCGGCAAAAAGGCCGATAGCCGTGGCAATCAATGCTTCAGATATACCCGGCGCAACAGATGCCAGTGTTGCCTGATGAACATTAGCCAAACCGCGAAAAGAATTCATAATTCCCCAAACGGTACCAAACAAACCGATATAAGGGCTGGTTGAGCCCACCGTTGCCAAAAAGGGTAAGTGTTGTTCCAGCTTTTCCTCTTCACGTGCCAGTGCCACTCGCATACTTCGCTGAGCACCTTCCATAATTGCATCCCGGTCAGCACCGGATTGCTGACTCAGACGGCTAAACTCTTTTAAACCTGCACGAAAGATATTCTCAGCGCCGTTCTCACTATCAGGGTCTGCATTTACTTCCCTGAATAGTTGACTCAGATCGACACCAGACCAAAACCGGTCTTCAAATGATCGTAACTTACGCTGCGCCTGTCGTAATATAAAATGACGCTGAAAAATCATTACCCAGGAAATCACTGAAGCCAGTAGTAATATCACCATAACCAATTGAACAACTAAACTGGCATTAACCACTAAGCTCCAGATCGACATTTTATCCGGCACGTTTTAACCCCTTCTGTAGAAAGCTGACAAACAGGCTCTGATAGTAGCGAGATCAGCGTTCAAAATCTGTATTTTTTCTAACATAAAACTGTATTAATAGTGATTCTTTGCCATTAGGGCTTCAACATAGACAAAACCCAGGCAGGCACCCGTCGGTTGGATGGCTTACAACCATTTAAGTTCAATTCAAAACGGGAAAGGAAAATAAAAAAACCGCCAGACTGGCGGTTAATATAACATTGAGGGCCTGATCAAAAAGAGGCAGCTTTTCCACCAGCGCGGTATAACTCATAGCGGGACTGACATCCGACACACAACACAGCCACAGGGTTCGCCATCAAACGGTTCAGTTCAATTTCCTCGCCGCAGTTCTCACAACCCCCGTAACGACCATCTTCAATTCTATGAAGCGCACTTTTACACTCAAGAATCTCTTCTTCAAGCTGCTTAATGTGAGACGATACGGTCTGCTGCCCCGCCATAACATTGACCGCTTCAGCACGATCCAGAACTTCACTGGATGCAACCAGGCTTAATTCAGCCGTCTTATCACACTTCTCATTTTTCAGGTCCGCTTGTAACTGCTCTTCCAGAAACTGTACTTCGCGCTTCAGGGTACTTAGTTGCGAATCACTCAGGCAACAAGGGTTCATGGTTTTCACCTCTAACGCTTTAAACATTATTGTTTTATGCTTACAACTTAAAAGTTAAACCCTGAAACCAGTTTGTGCTTTGATATAAATCAGTTCTGGAAGGCAGATCCCCTTTCTATTGATCCCGGTCAGGCAATTCAAGGCCGAAATGACGATACGCATTATCAGTCACAACGCGGCCACGAGGCGTCCGCATCATAAAGCCCTGTTGTATCAGGTAAGGTTCAAGCACGTCTTCAATGGTGTCCCTCTCCTCACTGATAGCCGCTGCCAGACTGTCGACTCCGACCGGCCCTCCGCCAAACTTCTCAATCATAGCCAACAATAACCGACGATCCATATGATCAAATCCATGCTCATCGACGTTGAGCATATTCAGCGCTAAGTCCGCCATTTCAAGGGTGATCTTGCCATCCCCTTTAACCTCGGCGTAATCTCTGGATCGCCGCAGTAAGCGATTAGCTATTCGCGGAGTTCCCCGTGAACGACGGGCAATTTCGATAGCCCCTTCATGATCAACACCGCTACCTGAAAGCCGCGCAGAACGCTCAACTATCGAGGTAAGGTCATCGATGTTATAAAATTCTAAACGCTGCACAATTCCAAATCTGTCCCGCAAAGGAGATGTTAACAAACCTGCTCGTGTCGTAGCCCCAACAAGCGTAAAGGGAGGCAATTCCAGCTTAATAGAGCGCGCCGCGGGCCCATCACCTATCATAATATCAAGCTGATAATCTTCCATCGCCGGATAAAGCACCTCTTCCACCGACGCACTTAATCGATGAATCTCATCAATAAAAAGAACATCACCGGGCTCGAGATTGGTTAACATCGCAGCCAGATCACCCGCTTTTTCCAATACCGGCCCCGATGTGGTTTTAATATCACACTCCATCTCATTGGCGATAATATTGGCAAGCGTCGTTTTACCCAACCCCGGAGGACCGAAAATCAGAGTATGATCCAGTGCCTCTTTTCGCTTTTTGGCCGCGCCGATAAAAATATCCATCTGCTCGCGCACCACCGGCTGACCCACGTAATCCTGCAACGTTTTGGGTCGGATAGCTCGATCCTGCACCTCTTCCTGGGGCGCACTTACCGGAGAAACAAAGCGATCAGCTTCGATCATAGTCACTACTCTACTCGTTAAACTCTGTTATTAACCCTGCACCATACTTTTCAGTGCCGCCCGAATCAATTCCTCACAGCTGGCCCCCGGCTTAACCTTCTCCGCCTGAGAGATCGCTTTAGTCGCCTGAACCGGCTTGTACCCTAATGCAACCAACGCACTTTCCGCTTCAGCCCTATGATCAGTTAATGATGCCTGAGGCCCTTCACCCAGATCACCCGTCAAAGTAAACTCATCGGCATCCGTGAAATGAAAGTCCTTAAGTTTATCTTTCATCTCTACTATCAGTCGCTCAGCCGTCTTTTTGCCAACACCCGGTAAACGCACCAATGCAACCGTATCCTGATGCTCCACCGACTGAACAAATTCATTCACACTGATACCCGACAAAATAGTGAGAGCCAGCTTAGGCCCGACACCATTCACTTTAATCAAAGTACGAAACAACGAACGCTCAGAGCGGTCATAAAAACCGTACAGCAACTGAGCATCCTCTCTTACCACCAAGTGAGTATATAAGGTGATCTGTTTGCCCACTTCAGGCAACTGATAAAAGGTATTCATTGAAGCATCAACTTCATACCCCACACCGTTCACATCCAAAACGAGTTGCGGCGGATGCTTCTCTAACAATTCACCTTTGAGTCGTCCTATCACGGTTACTATCTCTCCCGATTAACTTTATCTTTGGGCTCAAGCTTGTGCCCTTTCATAACAAATTCTGGCAACTCAAGCCCGGTATACATCGATGCCAGCCGTACAACCAGAGCAACCATAATAGAGACCAACATCAGCAACCCGCCATCAACCAGGCCACTAAAGGCTATGTATACGATGGCACCCAGCATTGCACAGGTTGCATAGAGCTCACCATTTCGTTGCAAAATCAACGGAATCTGCCCAGTTAAAATGTCGCGAATCATCCCTCCAGCGCAACCGGTAATCATCGCCATCATCACTGCGATAACCGGAGGCATTCCCAGCGCTATCGCTTTCTGCGCACCTAACACCGCAAACAAAGCCATCCCCAGAGCATCCAAAAGCAACATCAACCTGCGCGGGTAGGCGAGATAGCGACACAGGATAAAAGCGCTGACAGACGATATAATCGCTGTCCATAGATAGGCAGTATCCTCAACCCAGATAAGCGGATGATCATTCAGAGAGATATCACGGATGGTACCGCCTCCCAGTGCTGTGACTATCCCCAGCACCACAACCCCCAGGATATCGAGCTTTTTCCCCCGGGCAGCCAGCGCGCCCGTTATCGCAAAGACAGCTACTCCCGCCATATCAAACAGATAGATTAGTTGTTCAGTGGCAATGTACTCATTCAACGCAACCGCCCTCCGCGGCTGCTTTTAGCACCCGCCATCATAATGAGACTACTGCGGGTATGAGCATGGCAAAGAGCAATGGCCAACGCATCAGCCGCATCCTCTTGCGGCACCCCTGGCAACTTTAAAATGGAGGTCACCATGTGCTGTACCTGAGATTTCTCGGCAGACCCTTTGCCCACCACCGCCTGCTTAACTCTTCGGGCCGAATACTCCGCTACCTCTAACCCTTGATTGACTCCGGCAACAATTGCCACGCCACGAGCCTGCCCCAATTTAAGTGCGGAATCAGCGTTGCGGGCCATAAACACCTGTTCAATGGCCATCTCCTGAGGACAATACTGCTCAATAACCTCCGTCACCCCGGCATAAACCTGCTGCAACCTTTCAGGTAATGCATCACCCTTAATACGGATACAGCCACTGGCCACATATTCATTTTTAGACCCAACTGAATTGATAATACCGTAACCGGTTATTCGTGAACCCGGATCTATACCTAAAATCAACATAACCGCTTATCAACTCAAAACACTGTTTATTTATACAGAGTACAATACCCCAGATCCGGGCATAAAAAAAGCCGTGCAGAGCACGGCTTTAAAAATAACTCCGAAACTTATTAAGGCGTTTTGCGCAGCTTAATGTTCAATTCACGTAACTGGGCCGCACTCACTTCACCCGGCGCTTCCGTCAACGGACAGGAAGCACTCTGAGTTTTAGGGAAAGCTATTACTTCACGGATAGAATCAGAACCTGTCATTAGCATAATCAGACGATCAAGGCCGAATGCCAGACCACCGTGCGGTGGAGCACCGTATTTAAGCGCATCCAACAGGAAGCCAAATTTATCATCCGCTTCCTCAGCATCGATGCCCAGGATCTCCAACACTGTTGATTGCATCTGCTGATCATGAATTCGGATAGAACCACCACCCAACTCACAACCGTTCAAGACCATATCGTAAGCACGGGAAAGCGCGTTCAGCGGGCTTTCCTTAAGCGCTTCAGGACTACAGCTTGGCGCCGTGAATGGATGATGCAACGCGGTCAGACCACCTTTATCAGTCTCTTCAAACATTGGGAAATCAACAACCCATAGAGGAGCCCACTCAGCTTCTGACATCTCAAGGTCTTCACCTACCTTTATACGCAGAGCCCCCAGCGCTTCAGAGACAACCTTTTCTTTATCAGCACCAAAGAAAATTATATCGCCGTTTTCAGCACCCAAACGCGTCATGATAGCCATTGCTACCTCTTCGCCAAGGAACTTCACGATAGGAGACTGCAGACCTTCTGCACCTTTCTCAAGCTCATTCACTTTGATCCAGGCAAGACCCTTAGCACCATAGATACCAACAAACTTGGTGTATTCATCAATGATCTTACGCGTTAGCTTAGCGCCACCCGGTACTTTCAAAGCAGCCACACGACCTTTAGGGTCGTTTGCAGGGCCGGCAAATACCTTAAACTCAATCTCGGCCATCAGATCAGCAACATCCACCAACTCCATTGGGAAGCGCAGATCTGGCTTATCAGAACCAAAACGCAACATCGCCTCGGAATATGGCATGCGTGGGAATTCTCCCAGCTCTACACCTTTCAATTCAAGGAACAGCTTACGGATCATCTTTTCAGTGATGCCCATAATCTCTTCTTCATTCATGAAAGAAGTTTCAATATCGATCTGCGTGAATTCTGGCTGACGATCAGCACGTAGGTCTTCATCGCGGAAACACTTAGCAATCTGGTAGTAACGATCAAAACCCGCAACCATCAGCAGCTGCTTAAACAACTGTGGCGACTGTGGCAACGCAAAGAAATGACCTTCATGCACCCGGCTTGGTACCAGATAGTCACGCGCGCCTTCGGGGGTTGCACGGTTCAGAATCGGGGTTTCAATATCCAGGAAGCCATTATCATCCAGAAAGTTACGGATAGAGTTACTGACTTTAGAACGAAACCGTAGCTTTTCCTGCATTTCAGGACGACGAAGATCGATAAAGCGGTTACGCAGACGAACATCTTCGCCTACCTGCTGATGCTCATCCAACTGAAACGGAGGGGTTTCTGATTTGTTCAGAATAACCATCTCTTTACCCAGCACTTCGATCTCACCGGTCGGCATCTCGGAATTAACGGTGCCTTCAGGGCGGTTACGGACGGTACCTTTAATCTCAACCACAAACTCATTACGGCAGCTATCTGCCAGTGCAAAGCTCTCTTCACGATCAGGATCAAACACCACCTGAGTCAGACCTTCACGATCACGAAGATCAAGGAAAATTACCCCTCCATGATCCCGACGACGGTGGATCCAGCCGGTCAGTGTAATATCTTCGCCGATATGTTCTTTTCTAAGATCGCCGCAATAATGACTGCGCATAGTTAAATGTTCCTGTTACTTAGCACGCTGAATCAACTTACATTCAGACAAATTAAAAATCAGTTTCCGGATTCACCCTGACCATTCGCCAGGTTCTTTTTCTTTCCGGTTTTAAAATCGGTTTCATACCAGCCACTTCCGGTTAGTCTAAAACCAGGAGCGGATACTTTTTTTACAACGTCTGCTGACTGACATGCAGAGCATTCCGGTACTGGCGCAGTCGTTTTCAGCACCAGTTTTTCAAATTCATTACCACATTGACGGCATTCAAAATCAAAGATAGGCATAATCAGCAACACGACCTCTGAAAACAATGTTGTTTGAACAACACATCAATACAATCACACAGCGCAATACGCTGACAATCACGCAGAAACACTCTGCGAAGAAAAGCGCGAATTATACCTGAAATATTGCCCGCTGACAGGGGCAATTAGGCCATTTTAGAAGAGAAATCAGCCAAGCAGATCACTAGCCACGAAATTAACCTCCTGAGGCATCATCATCTGTAATTTATGATGTATTTCGTGAACCTGTTCATCAGTGTAGGGAACAGCAGGCAGCGCACCCCATACAGGCGCTGGCCAGACCTTGTCGCTCTCATAACGAACAATGTGGTGGAGATGCAGCTGCTTTACCATATTACCTATCGCCGCTATATTCATTTTGTCCGCATCAAAGACATCGTGAAGGTTTTCCGCCAGAAATGATGATTCATGTAATAGTTGCGCCTGATCGGCCGAAGAGAGATGGTAGACCTCACTGACTTCAGCCCTTCGGGGAACCAGAATAAACCAGGGAAAATTAGCATCATTCAGAAGTAATAAGCGAGACAGCGGAAAATCGCCCAGCGTAATACAATCCTGTTCCAGACGCGCGTTCAACTCAAATTCTAATTCCAGTTCATCCATTTTTATTCTCCTGGCGTAAATACACCGGCAAACATGCTATCTTGGATATCACCCTCCAAGTTTGCACCACCAGTAGATACATTTACATTGTAATTTTAGCTTTATTATCGGGCAGTTAGATAATAAGAACAGGCTCTGAACAGTATAGGACAAAATGCCGCAATTCAATTTTCACAGCGCTATCGACGCCATTGGAGAGCAACAATGGAACAGTCTCTGCACCGCTGATTATCCTTTCATCAGCTATGAATTCCTTCATTGCCTCGAACAATCCGGCTGCGTAACAGCTGAAACAGGTTGGCAACCCTGCCACCTTCAGATTACAGAGGGCGATCAAACGCTGGCGGTTATGCCTTTATACCTTAAAAGCCATTCCTACGGAGAGTATGTGTTCGACTGGAGCTGGGCTGAAGCGTATCAGCGCAATAACATCGCGTATTATCCAAAATTAGTCACGGCGATCCCCTTCACTCCCTGCTATGGACCAAGACAAATTTTTGCCGATCACCTGAGTCAGGCTGATCGACAATCACTCATTCAGGAAAGTCTCGCTGCAATTCAACAACTGGCATCGCAATACAACGCGTCAGGCTGGCACGGACTGTTTCTTGATGGTGCGTTATTGGAACAGAAATCGTTCAGCGAACTTAGCTATCGACTGGGCACTCAGTATCATTGGTTTAATCATAACTTCAGCTGTTTTGATGACTTTCTCGATACTTTCAGCTCCCGTAAACGAAAGAATCTGCGCAAAGAGCGTAGTAAAATCATTGAACAGAATATCCAACACCGATTTATCAGTGGCACGGAATTGACAGATGAGCTTTTAGATCAGTTTTATCAGTTCTATCAAATTACGTATTTAAAGCGGGGCCGCCAGGGGTATTTGAATCGGCACTTTTTCAAACTACTGCGTAATTCACTAGCCGATAAACTGCATATTTGCTTTGCCTTTGATCTTAATCTTAGTTCCACAGAGCCCGTTGCAGCAGCGATGTTTTTGCAGGGAAGCTCGACCTTATACGGTCGCTACTGGGGAGCACAGGCCGAATACGACTCTCTCCATTTCGAAACATGTTACTACCAGGGGATTGAATATTGTATCCGCCACCAATTGCAACGATTTGACCCGGGGGCACAGGGCGAACACAAAATCCAGCGAGGCTTTGAGCCCATCGAAACCTGGTCAGCGCACTGGGTTACTCACCCAGGCTTTCAGAGCGCAATACAACGCTTTACCGAGGAAGAAGAGCACCTGCTCCGGCAGGACATGGAACACCTCAGACAGCGATTACCTTTTAAGAAAAAATAGATTCTCATCAGGGCCGCAGATGAATAACTGGCTCAGACTGCTCATCACTCCGCAGAGCACAAAACTCTTGTTTTATACCATTTCGGTACTTGACCAGCACATTAAAGCCCATGCCAGCCTCATGATTCAAACGCAACAGCCGCTCCTCACCTGCGGCTATACGAAATGCCTGAATACGCGACTGAGTATCTGAACTACCAAAATCAAGCTGAATCGAGTCAATCATCACTTCACTACTGTTATGAAATGTCACCGCCAACCCTTGCGAGGCGGTAAACATTTGGGAAAACAGAAACCCCGCCACCCAGGCGATCATAATGACTAATAGCCAAAGTCGCTTCCGTACGGGCTTGGCAACAGCTCCATCTGCTCGAGTTTTCATCTGTACTTTTCCTATTACTCTACGATTAACACAACCGCGAACTAAGTGATAAATCTAGCCGATCACCGGCGGGCAAGCACCACCAGCAAAGCTAATTTAGAATAAGCTAATTTAGCAGTATTTCAGCATAATAATACAGAGAAAATGTCTTTACCCGGGATAACAGCCAGTCATGCAGAATTGCGCTTAGGGCAGCATTCGCTTTTATAACTACCAGATATATCATTTACTTATTTATAAGAAGAAAGTTATATAAGAAACCCCTCAAAATAGTTAGAGAAAAGTTAGCCTCCGTCCTACTATTGTAAGTAGCAGGCGGCCGTACATAATTTCTTATGAGCCTTTTAAAAAAGCATAGCTAGAAAACCGCATTAGAATAATAAGGGGACAATACAATGCTTACTTATGAAGAGTGCCTTCACTTGAGCGACCTCACCCAGGATGAGGTTGAGGCGATCGCAGAACATGAACACACAGACCCTATCATCGCCATGGCGATAGGCAACTATCTGTGTACCCATCAAGGCGAAGCTAAAGTAAAAAAGATCATTATTGATGACATTGCCGCTGCGCAGCGCAAAGGCGATAAGGCGCACGAAGAGGTTCTTCGCAAAGTATTGAAGCACTTCATCAGCACCCATCCCGAAAGCTCCGGTCAGGCTGCCTGAAATAGATTTAACAATCATCAATCATAAGCCCGCTACTCACTTTGAGTAGCGGGCTTTTTTACCAGATGCCCCGTAAAACAAGCACCTCGGTCAAACAACGTCGCTTTTCTTCAAATAAGCCAGACTTTCTGCTCTTACTCAGGCTTTTTTTCCTCTATAGTTGATCCCCGTGGCCGATAACCCTTTCATAACACAGAGCAAAACGGGCTTTGTATGGGATCAATCGAAAAAGAAAACAAAGAGATGCGCAGATCGCTTCATCTGTTGACCAGTAAGGTCGAACGGAATGAGGCTATTCTTCGTTCATTCTTTGAAATGGAAATTCGATTACTCAGTTGTAGCAGTTTAGATGAACTGCTCGATCTCATTCTAATTGAGTTCCGGGCGTACTTCAGGCTAACAGCTGTTAATCTGATATTACTTGACCCGGAAAGCGCCGCCCGCACTCTATTGGATGATTACACGCCACCGGAACCCGGCCACTCACTTCGCTTCGTCAACAATCAACGCCTGCTTAAAAGCCTGTTCCCCACTCCCAAACTTAGAATTGGTGAACTCAGCGCCCCATTGAAAAGCATTGCCTTCCCAAGTACTCCATCAGTATTAAGCAGCGCTCTGCTACCACTTGTTCGCCATAACTGCCTGATCGGCAGCCTCCATCTCGGTAGTAACGATCCGACCCGCTATAGTGAACACTTTGATTATGATTATATTGGCCATCTGGCATCGGTGATTTCAGTCTGTATCGAAAACTGTATTAACCAACAGAACCTTAAACGTCTCAGCATTATCGATATGCTAACCAAAGTGAATAACCGGCGCGCCTTTGACCAGGAAATCATTAAAGAGCTTTCCCGGGCCAGTCGCCATAAAACAGCGCTGAGCTGTCTGTTTATCGATCTGGATTTTTTTAAACTGGTCAACGATAACTTTGGCCACCAGATTGGCGATAAAGTATTGCAAGCCGTCGGTACATTGCTGAAGAAAAATCTCCGTAAAACCGACTTCATCGCCCGCTATGGTGGTGAAGAATTTGCGATATTACTGCCCAATTGTGATTCTGAAAAAGCCATGGAAATTGGCAATCAACTGCGCCAGAAAATTCTTCATATGGTGATTCATGATAATGAATGCAAACCTTTCAGAATCAGCGCCTCTATCGGCGTAACCAGTTGTACAGCGGAGAGCTTTGCCTTTGATGATCTGGACGCCCAGGCTCATACACTGCTAAAAGCAGCTGATGAAGCGGTATATCAGGCGAAAGACAAGGGCAGAAATCGTATCGAATACCGCTCCCTGCCTGACATGAAGCCGGAACTATTTCACAGTTTGAGCACCAGCCTCAACGACAGGTGAGTTTATTGCATATCCCGTAATAACTCAGAATAAAGATCGATATAACGCTGCTTCTGTTGCTCGCCAAATAGAGGATCATCCATTTTTGGTAACTGCTTGGATAGCACCTTCCATTGCTCATCATCAGCGATGTCATCCAGAAGCGGAAACAGCGTTCCCTCTTCCAAATTAAGATGTTCTACCTGACGATCAAGAAAATGTTCCAGTTTCGCTGTAAATTGATCCATCGGTACAACCGCATCATTCAGGATGCAGTCAACCGCTTCAATAAGCTCTTCACTACACTGCTTCAACAGTTTATGTTCATCGCCACATTGAACAATCGCTTCATTCAGCTCCGGACAACCTGAATTTTTGAAGTAATCATACATCTGATCCTCAAGGGGATGATGGTACGCATCTGCGTAGTTACTGATATAATCGACGGCATCACTCAGCAACACAAAGTTAGGCATCTCTCCCTGCTTGAGCTTATCCAACTTATAACCCAACACTGCAAGTAACTTATTCAGGTTTACATGATCCTGATGTAACTCTTTTAATACAGTCATAACACCCTCCTGTGAGAACAGATACTATACCTCAGCTTTTCTCGGTGATCTTGACCGGAATCAAAAACTCTCTATTCAGAAATGTAGCAGTTGGTCTAACTTAACCAGTGAACTTACTTTAAGGTCGGTTAATTCTGGCCAGCCTCTTTCCTGACGCGAATCCACATGGATCGTCGCCAGTCCTGCAGCCCGCCCCACTTCAAGATCGTAACGAAAATCACCCACCATAACAGCCTCAGTCGGGTTGGCCTGCCACAGAGCCAGCAATATATGGATACCTTCCGGATCTGGTTTTGCCAACGCTTCGTCACGCCCTAATACCGCATCACGATGAAAAAGATGATCAACACCCATTACCTCAAGGCAGTGTAGCGCAACTTCCCGCTTATTTCGGGTCAAAATTCCTAAGTGACATCCAGCTTGCACCAACGTGCCCAACAGCTCGCTAAGCCCTTCTGCCGGTACAACTTTATCCGCGTAGAAGTATTCCAACCGGTCAAGCTGATGATTCAGGAGTAACTGTTCAGGAGCTGGCTGCGCTTCAATGGTCGCCAGAATATCGCAACCTGAAGGCAATCCCAGCTCTGAACGAATATACTCAAAATCATGAACCGGCAGGGTCAGAGTACCATCCAGATCGAAAACCCAGAACTTCGCGTCCCGAATATGTTTAATCATTCCTGTCATCTACTTTAGGATCTGATAAATCTTGATCAACATGCTCTGGCGTTAGGTTCTCTGTCAAAAGATCAAGGCGGCTACGGATATCACGCAGCATCTCTATCCTTCCTGCAGGGTGTCCATTCTGCGCCAGTAACAAAGACTCAAGACCCGCAATACTATCCTGCGAATCTTTTAACGCCTGAAGCATATTTCGAGAGCGTTTCTTAGCGCTGTCCGTCATCTGATCGACCCGGTTCAACGTCCTGCGCACCTGACCATCAAGCTCATCCAGGTGCGACACGAGCTGCACCATACCTGAGCCAAAGGCATGATCCATTACCCCCAGGCGGTGCTCAAGCTGGGCCACCGCCTCACGAAAACGGCTAACAAAAAGCTCACCTTCGCGGTCCATAAACATCGCCAACAATTCTTCAGGATAGAGCGCCCGTGAGCGAGCATCCGCACGCATTGCGTACTCCCCTCTCTGAGTACAATAGGGTCGTTTAGCACCAGGGGAAATTTCAATACGAAAAAAAGGTTTACGGCTGATATTTTCAACAATCAGTTCGATATCAACAATGGGGTAACAGTCGGTTGCTTTATTAATCAGGCTGAGGCGGGAACTATCATCGACATCACAGCCGACCACACGACCACGCTGCAAACCATCTTTACTGGTATATTCGTCAACCCCGACCAGAATAGCTCCGCCGTACAACGAATTAGCAAAGGAAACCAGGTCGCGGCTTTTGATACCGTTAATCTCACGCTTGAAATCAACATCAATACCTTCCGGTTTAGCCAGCAGACTTTTAGCCCGCTGACTGATACCTCTGTACTCTCGTTGTACGGACATCGGGCTAACTCCCGGCATGGATACTTTGTGCCTACGTCTATTCCTCTGAGCACAGACAGCTTAAGCCCCCACAGAAACAGGTTAGACTGAAGCGTCCTTAAGCGTAAACCTCGTCTGAAAAAGGATCAACGGGGTTTTCCAGCTTCTGGTCATCCCGAAAGTAAAGAATCCGGCCCTCAAACTTCAATCCCTTAGAGGAAAACCAGCGAAGTACTTCTTCCCGCCCTTCATCAACCTGAAAACTGCTATACCAGGCTGTCGCTATTCGATAAAAATAAACGCCAAATAGCGCGGCTGAAGCACCGAGAAAGAATTCGGACCCAAAACTGATTAACAATGTAGCGAGTCCCGCCAGCCAGACCCTACTGGCCCGAGACTGCTTTAGCGTACTAAACGCGCTATCATATTGATCCTGATATTTCAGATAGCGACGGAAATTTTGTTGCAGTTCAAATTTATCCTGTTCGGAAATCGTTCTTGGCATTTTTAATATCCTTTAAATCGCAGGTTTCAGCCTGCCAGACTTTTACTCAATACTTCAAAAACATCACGGGACAGATTGCCGCTGACACTAATTCTCTCCAGCTCCGCTTTCATTAAAGCACTGCGCTCAGCAGGATATTTTCTCCAGCGAGTCAGTGGCGTAAGTAAGCGTGACGCAATCTGAGGGTTTTGCGTATTTAATACAATAATCTGATCAGCAAGAAAACGATAGCCACTGCCATCAGAATTATGGAAATTCAGTATATTCTGTGCGCAAAAAACAGCAATTAATGCGCGAATCTTATTCGGATTGGTTGAATCATATGCCGGATGCTCTAATAACGCCTGCACCCGCATCAACGCTCCTGCTGTAGGGTCGCTCGCCTGCACCCCAAGCCACTGATTAACCACCAACGATTCATTCTGCCAGCGTTGATAAAAGCTTTCCAGCACAACAGAAGCGGCCTGACGATGCTCTGAATGAACAATCAAAGTGAGCGCTGCCTGACTGTCTGTCATATTATCTGCTTCGTCAAACTGCTGCTGCGCCAACATTAAATAGTCTTCTTTCCCGGTCGCCATCAGATAAGCCAGCGCCAGGTTTTTCAAGCTTCTACGAGCAACCGAAGCGGCGTCCGGACTATACTCTTCAACCAGGTTATTATCGTGATATACCTGTAGAAAAACAGGTGCGAGGGCTGCAGCAATCGTCTCTCTGACAAAACGACGAACACTGTAGATAGCATCAACATCTATCTCCTCGGCTAACTCACTCAGATAAGCCTCTGTTGGCAGTGTCAGCACCTTAGCTACCATCGCCTTATCCAGACCCTGATTACTCAAAACCTGCTCATATGCTCGAATCAAAGCTGGCTCAAGCCTCAATTCCCGGCCCTGCTGATAATCGCCAATCAAACCAGACATAATACCAACAGCTAACTGCTGCGCTGCATCCCAGCGATTAAACCCATCACTGTCATGTTGCATCAAAAACACTAACTGCTCGCTGCTATAAGGGAACTGCAATTTCACTGGTGCAGAAAAGTCTCTCAGTAGTGACGGAATCGGCTCTACCGGTATATTTTCAAACACAAAACTCTGTTCAGCCGCTATCAACTCAAGCACTTCTGTCGTAGCCCCATCATTTAGCGGAATCTCACCACCCTGAGGGTCAAGCAACCCAACAGCCACCGGTATCAAAAAAGGTTGTTTCGTTGCCATATCGGCAGAGGCAGGGCAACTCTGGTGCATATGTAAAGTGTAGCGCTGATGTTCGGCGTCATATTCACCGGAGATAGAAAGCTGCGGCGTACCCGACTGACTATACCAAAGCTTAAAACGGCTCATATCACGACCGCTGGCATCTGCCATTGCCTGAACAAAATCATCAGTTGTGACCGCCTGACCATCATGGCGATCAAAATAGAGATCAGACCCTTTACGGAAAGTCTCTGCCCCTAACAGCGTGCGTAGCATCCGCACCACTTCACATCCTTTCTCATAAACAGTCAGCGTATAAAAGTTTGAAATTTCAATAAATGACGCAGGACGTACCGGGTGCGCCATAGGGCCTGCATCTTCAGCAAACTGCGCGGTACGTAAAAGAGTGACATCCTCTATACGCTTGACCGTACGGGAGTTCATATCTGCAGAAAACTCTGCATCACGGAAGACCGTAAAACCCTCTTTCAGACTTAGCTGAAACCAGTCTCGACAGGTAACCCGGTTACCCGACCAGTTATGAAAATACTCATGGGCAACAACACCCTCGACCCGTTGAAATCCGGTATCTACTGTTGTTTTCGGATGAGCCAGCACACAAGAGGTATTAAAAATATTCAGGCCTTTATTTTCCATCGCCCCCATATTGAAAAAATCGACGGCAACAATCATAAAGATATCCAGATCATACTCGCGACCATACACCTGCTCATCCCACTGCATCGACTGCTTTAGTGAGGTCATGGCGTATTCCAGCTTATCCAGATCTTTTGCTTCAGCAAATATTTTAAGCGCTATCTGCCTTCCGCTGCAGGTCGTGTAACGATCTTCCACATACTCAAGATCCCCCCCCACCAGTGCAAACAAGTATGCAGGCTTGGGAAAGGGATCTTGCCAGCGAACCCAATGCTTTCCACCCTCTTCATCTCCCCCATCAACCAGGTTTCCGTTGGATAGAAGCACTGGATAACGCTGTTTATCGGCTACAATTGTGGTTTCAAACAGCCCCATCACATCGGGCCGGTCCTGATAAAAAGTGATTCGTCTGAAGCCTTCCGCTTCGCACTGAGTGCAAAACATTCCATCAGATTTATACAACCCTTCGAGAGCGGTATTATTCTGTGGTTCGATACGAGTGACACACTCCAGCGTAAAGCTATCCGGCAAATCAGGGATAACAAGCTGCTCACCTTCGCGACGATAGTCCTGAGCACTCAGCACTTCACCATCAATGCTCAACCGTTGCAGCTCGAGACTTTCGTGGCCATCAAGCACCAACGGCCGCTGCCGGCTTACACAGCCAGGATTGCGACTATAACGAACCTGTGAACGAACCAGCGTTTGCTCCTCTTCTAACTCAAAGCGCAGATCGGTTTGCTCTACCAAAAAAGCGGGGGCTTCATAATCCTTTAAATAGATAACACTGGGCTGCTCTGTGGCTGGCTGATTCATTCAAGTACCTGTAATAACAATTTAACAATTTACAAACCGATCTCAGCCGCTGAACTGAACTTCATACGCGGTAAACTTTCTGAGATTTATCACGCCGGTATCCAAGATCAAATATTGGCCTTTAATTCCCTGCAATACGCCTTCAACAACCGGAGTTTTATCAAAATTAAGACTGCTAATCTTGGCCGGATAATTTAATACAGGATAGTTCAACTCCAATACTTCAGCATCAGGTAGACGTTGCAGTGCCTGAAGGCCGAAACGGTTCTCCAGCTCTGTTAGCTCTGAACGGCACAACTCAAACAATCTCTCCCGCTCAGCGACAAGATCGAGCGGATCGACCTGACCTTTAAGCATGGCCCGCCAGTTGGTTCTATCCGTTATGTGTTCACCAAACACCCGCTCCACTACACCTGACTGAAAACGCGTTTCAACCCGCAGGATCGGCAATGCCTGAATCGCACCCTGATCTATCCAGCGAGTCGGAACTTGTGTACCCCGGGTAATACCCACTTTGATACCCGATGAGTTAGCTAAATAGACATAGTGACTTTGGAAGCAGAATTGCTCTCCCCAGTCCGGATCTCTGCAAGTACCCTGATCAAAATGGCATTTTTCAGGACTCATGATACAAAGATCGCACTGCGGAAGCTTTTTAAAGCAGGGGTAACAATACCCTTGAGCAAAACTTTTATTAGTCTTACGGCCACAATGAGTACAATGAATCTGTCCCTGATACGCCAGCCTGATGGATTGGCCCACATAACTGTTCAGATCAACGGACTGATCTCCCAACTGTAATCGATACTTAACTTCAGTAGCGAGCTCTGCGGGCATTTTCTGCAATGGCCCTTGCGCAATTAACTGCATCAGTTATCGTTCAAAATTTTAAGGATCTGAGGCTCAAGCGGATCTTCACCGTGTTGTGAACCATCTTTCTTAGCCCGGTTGATATAACCGGTACGCTCATGCTCAGGCAGCTTCGTCTGATCATAGGCGATCACCGCCCGGAGGCTGGTTTCCCGCTGTTCGCTGGTCAACCGCACACCATTTGGCCACTTACCCAGCTCTACCGCCGTTTTCAGACTCTGATACACCTCAGGTGTCATCGTCTCAATCATCTTTTCAAAATTCATTATTTTTCCTCCGCGACAGGCGGCCATAATATCATAGGAACGTCCTGCTCATCGTCGTTGTAGCAGGCTCACAATAGGAACAAAACAAAGGCCCGCAACTAAGCCAGCCAGATGGGCGGTATTCGCAATAGAGCCCAGCCCGAAAGACGCGAGGACACCACTGAAACCCAGCACCAGCCAAATCATCATAAATCCCATCAGCGCTTGCGGTAAGCCTATCATGCGAGCTGGCATTACTCTGTCCCACAACCAGGCAAAACCCAGTAGCGCAAAAACAAAACCCGACATACCACCAAACATCGGCCCGCTCACCCAGTACTGAGCAATGTTAGAGGCCAATGCAGAAAACAGAAATAAACCGAGCAATGCAGGCCAGCCAAGTAGCAACTCTATTCGTCGCCCAACCACCCAGACCCAGAGGAGGTTAAAAGCGATGTGTGCTAAATTAAAATGCATAAAGGCCGGACTGAAAAAGCGCCAGACCTGACCATCTGTCAGCGTTGCTAACAGATTTGCATAATAAACCTGGTTACCTTTTATCTGTATTTCAACGATAGTAAACCACCCCATTAATTGCAGGTTATCGCCTAAAGAAACCATCAGCGTTATGATGACACTGACAGCAATTAGAAATAAGCTTAGCTTTGCTCGCAGAATCCCCCTGAGACCTTCCTGCTGACTTGACCGCTGCACCTGTAAGCCTGAGAGATCGGCACCCTCTTTCCACATTTGAAACAACTGAGCAATTTGCTCAGCATCAACATTGTACGGCACCAGCACACGCTGCTCACCGTCCTGTTCGAGAACCCTATGAGGAATTTTATGCTGCCACAGGATCGCAGTAAAACCACTCAGGTCCTCGCTCAATGGAACTCTGAATACTTCATTCATAATCTATCTATACGTACCGCAGCGAATCAGGATTCATCTCGAATTTCCTTCAAGACATCCACCCAGATAAATTTTCCCGGATCAAGTACGGTTTCCTGATCCAGCCTATAGGCCACTAATTTACCAAACTTAACAGCACTGTAATCGATACAGGCCACATTCGAAGCCACCGGCTTTGGCTCACCATCACACCAATAATGGCCGACAAACAAAAGCGGTTCTTCATCACTGTAGTAAAGCAGATCCTTATAGTCTTGTTCGGTCAGCGGTAAACGAGCAACATGTTCAGGGAGTGGATCAGGCTGAAAAACAACATCAATATAGTTCTGCGGTTTGTTTGCCCAGAATTTCGTGCGGAAAAAATGCCGCTTGTAGCCATCCTTACTTACCATAATTTCATTGTTAGGCATCTTCAGATGAGTGCCTCGGAGTAACCGATCCATTGTTTCCCACTCTTGCGTTCCGTAATGGGCTGATCGGTGAAGGTAATCCTCATCTATCTGGTTCCCTCCCTGAGCGCTCACAAAGCCGTCTATATGCCATTGAGACCAGCAGGCATGAACAACTCTGAACTGTTCATAATCAAGAAACAGTGGCATCTCCATAATCCATTGCAGAAAATCTTTCTGATCCTGAGAATGGTTAGCGAATTGCTCAAGCGTTTCACTTAAGATCCGCAAATGACGCCGATTGTGGGTTCGCAGATACTCCATTCCGGAATCGGGCCGCCCAGGCGTCAAATAGGACAAGTAGTTAAATTCATGATTGCCCATCACGATCTGAGCATGACCACCCTCAACCATGTCCCGGACAATATGCAGCGCCTCCCGGATACGGGGACCGCGATCGACAATATCGCCCAGAAAAACAACCTGCCGCTGAGGGTGCTGGTATACACCCGCCTTTCGACTGTAGCCCAGCTTTTGCAATAATAATTCAAGGGAAAGCGCACAACCATGCACATCTCCAATCAAATCATAACCTTTATACGCTTCTCTCATAGCAGTTCCGGTCAGTCGATCAGCGAAGTCGCCCAGCCCAGTTTTTCCCGACAGGTCTGGTAAAAATTATGGCTAAGTGGATGGAGCAGTTTTAGCTTATGGGGCTTCTTATGTATGGTTATAGTATCTCCGGGGGCACAGTTGATATGCTTTTGACCGTCACAACTAATCGTTGGGTAGGTTTCGTTCCCCTTACTAATCACCAACTTAAGCTCGCTGTTCCCATCTACCACAATTGGACGACTTGATAACGTGTGTGGGAACATTGGCACCAAAACCAAAGCATCCAGTCGAGGGTGCATGATTGGGCCTCCTCCCGACAGCGCATAGGCGGTAGACCCCGTAGGTGTTGCTACAATCAGTCCATCAGAACGCTGGGTATAAACAAACTGGCCTTCAATATAAAGTTCAAACTGGATCATCCGAGCTGATTTACCCGGATGAAGCACACAATCATTCAGTCCGGTAGACTCACCGATTGGCTCGCCGTTTCGCTTTACCACTACATCAATCAAAAAACGACGATCAACGGTATACTGCCCCTTAAGGACTTCACCAACTTTCGCTTCAATCTCAGCGGGAGAAATATCAGTCAGGAACCCCAGATTACCTCGGTTCACACCTAATACCGGCACATTAGACTGCGCCAGATTGCGGGCAGCGCCTAACAGACTGCCATCACCTCCAACCACAATCACTAAATCACAGATCTCACCCATCAAGCGCTGCGTACTGGTCTGCTGACTATGACCAGGCATGACTCCCGCAATTTTCTCATCAAGAATCGGGGTCAACCCCTGCTCATCAAGAAATCGAATCAGATGTTTAAGGGTATCTATAACCTTGGTACTACCCAACCGCCCGATTAAACCAATATTTCGAAAGTTATCCATTGCCATTTCACTGAACCTTTATGATTATGATGCAATCACACCTATCCGATTGTTTTAAAACATTATACTCACAATTAGAGCATATTAGCTGCTTTCTCTGCTTTGGCTGAGTCTTTTAGACAGGGTTTCCTGCATACCTCTAAGCCCTTGCATACCGCCGGTATGAATCAATAAAACCCGGCTTCCCCAAGCCAGCTCACCAGCAGATAACTTCCGCTGCAACGCTAGAAATGCTTTGCCTGTATACACCGGCTCCAGCTCAACACCTGTCGCCTCAAAAAAATACCGCATTGAGAGCGCCAACGCTGGTGTTATCTTTGCATATCCCCCTTCATGCCCCTCGAGATCCAGCTCCCACCCCCCCGGATCGTCAACACCAGCCCGGAACAATATATTGCGAATATCTTGATACAAGAAATCACCACCTTTTAGCACTGGCACGCCAAGAACAGCCAGCCCTTTTGGCTTACCTGCTATAAGCCCCGCCAGCGTTCCTCCTGTTCCGCAAGCACAGCAGACAAGGTCATAGTCAGCAATATCACACAAGGAGAGTATTTCACGACACCCCGCAACTACCCACTCCCCTGAACCACCTTCGGGTAGCAGATGAAATTCCCCGTACCTGGCCCGCAACGACTGAAGAAAGACCTCATCATACTTATTGCGATACTGCGCCCGCGAAACGAACTCCAGCGACATTCCCCAGCGCTGAGCATCCTGTAGCGTATCCGATAATTTCACGGGCTCATCCCCACGTATGACAGCGATAGTCTCCACACCTCTCTCTCTGCCTGCGAACGCGAGCGCATGAATATGATTAGACCAGGCACCGCCGAAACTAAGCACGCGCTGACAATCTGAGCGCAAAACGGCCTCAAACGCGTATTTCAATTTAAACCACTTATTTCCACTGATCATGGGGTGCACGCGATCGAGACGCAAAAGATCTAAACGAACACCTGCCGCCTGAAAATCAGCAAGCTCAACGGTAACAACGGGCACCGATGGATTGGAAGAAAAAGGAAACTCATTAACATTCATAAAGCGGTAAAAAGCCTGTCATTATTTAGTCATAAAAAAGCAATATTATCTCCCCAAACAGATAGGAGGAAATTACGATGGAAGAGTACACAGAAGAGTTGTTACTGGAAAGCCTGACCGAAGAATACGATGACGACGATAACTATGATGAAGGGACAGAGATGTAAACAGGCATTAGCACTGATCAGCCAGCAAAGGACTTTACACAATCCCCCCCGGATTGCTTTGCATTATACATAGCCATATCGGCCTTTTTCACAAAATAATCGACCGGATCACCACCAGCGCTATTAGAAACCCCGACACTCATAGAAACAACAATCCCATTGCCGCTTTGGGAGTCAGGTGAATAGACACACTCTGAATTAAAAAGCTCTCTGACACGATTACCCAGAAGCAAGGCTTCATCAAGCGATGTACTAGGAAGCAAAATCATAAACTCATCCCCCCCATAACGAAAAGCCTGATCAGACCCCCTCATGCCATCGGTCAGGATGTTACCAATCTGACGAAGAATCTGATCACCTTCAAGATGCCCCAGATTATCATTGACCCGTTTAAAACCATCAAGATCAATACATACCAGACTCAACTCTCCACCATAGCGGCTTGTCCGAACCATTTCCCGGGCAACCTGTACATAGAAGTGACGCTGGTTAAACAAACCGGTAAGCTCATCCGTAATAGACTGTTTCAACAAAGAGGTTTCCAGTACTTTCTGTCGGGTCATATCATGAAAAAAACCAACACTGCCCCGGTACTGACCTTCTTTCATCAACACCGCTGCAGATAGACGAATGGGCACCCTTTCACGCTTACTGTTGAGCACATAGGTTTCATAACCTTCAACCCTTCCAACGCCCTGTAATTCCGCATCCATCATTAGTCGCTTGATCTTCCGGGCTTCATCTTCACCGGGATAGATTTCACGAATATTCATCGTCCCTATAACCTGATCAGCAGCGTACCCCAGCAAATTTTCAGCCGCAGGATTAAACACAGAGATAGCTCCGTGTCTGTTAATAGCAATAACAGGATCAGGACAGATTGAAATCAATTCAGCCTGATTGATATTAATGTGCATTAAGTAGCGCCAACAATAAATGGACCAGAAACTCCGACAAGACCTCAAAATAAACAGGACGGGAGCAAAAATCAAACGATGTTTATATCACAACCAACGCCAATAACATCACAACCGATACTCAAAGTGACAGCTTGAAAAACCAAAATCGATATATCTCAGGAAAAAAAGGAAAAAGACGAACAGAAAGAAGGCCGAAGAGACATGTAACAGAGAGGAAAAAAACTAAGATAAAAGTGGCGGAATGGACGGGACTCGAACCCGCGACCCCCTGCGTGACAGGCAGGTATTCTAACCAACTGAACTACCACTCCGCAGTGGTACGGGACTCGAACCCGCGACCATCGATCCCCACATAAGTGACAGACAGATAATCAAACCAATAAACCACCAATACGCAGTGGTACGGGACTCTAACCCGCGACCATCGATCCCCACATAAGTGACAGATAGATAATCAAACCAGTAAACCACCAATACGCAGTGGTTGAAACTTTCGTTTCAGCTTAGTGGTGGGCGTGGAGAGGCTCGAACTCCCGACATTCGCCTTGTAAGGGCGACGCTCTCCCAACTGAGCTACACGCCCACTAAGCAGATGGATTTAATACGATCTTTTCAGCACGTCGAAAAGAAAGGAAAATAAGTGGCGGAATGGACGGGACTCGAACCCGCGACCCCCTGCGTGACAGGCAGGTATTCTAACCAACTGAACTACCACTCCGCAGTGGTACGGGACTCGGATCCGCGTCCATCGATCCCCTGTAAGTGACAGACAGATGATCAGACCACTAGACCACCAATACGCAGTGGTACGGGACTCTAACCCGCGACCCTAGATCCCTTGATTACTAAGAGGCAGGTATTCTAACCAACTGAACTACCACTCCGCAGTGGTTGAAACTTTCGTTTCAGCTTAGTGGTGGGCGTGGAGAGGCTCGAACTCCCGACATTCGCCTTGTAAGGGCGACGCTCTCCCAACTGAGCTACACGCCCACTAAGCAGATGGATTTAATACGATCTTTTCAGCACGTCGAAAAGAAAGTGGCGGAATGGACGGGACTCGAACCCGCGACCCCCTGCGTGACAGGCAGGTATTCTAACCAACTGAACTACCACTCCGCAGTGGTTGAAACTTTCGTTTCAGCTTAGTGGTGGGCGTGGAGAGGCTCGAACTCCCGACATTCGCCTTGTAAGGGCGACGCTCTCCCAACTGAGCTACACGCCCACTAAGCAGATGGCTTTAATACGATCTTTTCAGCACTTCGAAAAGAAAGTGGCGGAATGGACGGGACTCGAACCCGCGACCCCCTGCGTGACAGGCAGGTATTCTAACCAACTGAACTACCACTCCGTTTTTTACTTTCGACTTGGTGGGCGTGGAGAGGCTCGAACTCCCGACATTCGCCTTGTAAGGGCGACGCTCTCCCAACTGAGCTACACGCCCCAAATCGAGAGCCGAATTCTACGGATTTTGTTTGCCATGTCAAACGTTTATCTCAAATAATTTTTATCCACTTTGCTCCCTGGCACCCTCTGTACACATCAAACAGGAATGCTTAGACATGGATGATTTAAGCCAACCCCAGCGGACTCTGATAAACTCGGCTTATTCAACTCGCTTGTATACCCAACATACAAACAACGCGCTAGCGGATCAGGCCCCATGTCAAAGAATCTAATCGACAGAATCGACTCATTTATTAGCCAGGCTCTCAAACTACAACTGGATCAACAAGGCCGCCTGCCTTTAACAATCTATGATGCTGAATGGCCTTCTGAGTGTTACCAGTCCACGGCGGAAGAAGGTCAGCAAGTGCCCTGGAAACCTATTTTGCAATCTCAGGAAAGTAATCTCTGTCATGATATGTTCCAGCGTTTGGAGCTGGCGCTGGAATATACCATTCACGAAGATATTAAAACCTGGTTCAGCCAGTATTGGGCAGACCCAATACCCGCTACCTCCCAGTGGGGCGACCTGAGCCTGATATTCATCTGGAACGAAAAAGATTGTGAGCGACTAAGAGGGAACCTCTTGGGCCACCTGATGACTAAGCAAAAACAAAAACAGCCTGCCTCACTGTTTTTTGCCTGTACAGAACCCGATGGAGAGAAGTTCTTAACCATCGACAATGAAACTGGAGAGGTCTGGCTTGAACAGCCCGGCAAGAAACCCATTATGAAGTTAGCCAGTTCCCTGGAGCAATTTTTAAACGAACTGACACCAAAACCGATCCCAGATCTGGAGCAATAACAATGCGTAAAGCAATATTATCGGTCATTACCGGAGCTATTCTGCTAACCGGTTGCAGTACATTCGCCCCCCACCAGGTTTCTGTTGAGCCATTACACCCGTCTATAACAAACCAATCGAGCTTACCTGCCGACTTGCAAATTCAGATACTCAGCAAGGACATGCGCTCCTCAGGCCTCATCGGATTTCGCATCAGCCGCTTCAGCGATAGAGCAGAAGTTAACCTCCCCCTGCCGGCAGCCGAAGCACTTAAGCAAGGCGCCAGAATCGCGGTCGTGAAACTGGGAGCCACACCGGTAACCTCTGCCGATACACACTTAACAGTCAAGCTGACAGATCTTGAGTACAGCGCTACACAAAGCGCATTACAAAAAGTCAGACTGGAAGCATCAATAACCGTCACCGCCGAGAAACAGGGCGACAGCTATAGCGGCAACTACAGCACCGAAAAAGAATATCAGTACCCGACAACACCCAAGCTGGCAGATAACCAAAAGATGGTTAATGAGATACTGCTAATGACGATAAGCCGGGCATTTAATGATAGCCAGCTAATTAACTTTCTAGCGACACCCTGAGAGTTTTTCTCCTTATGCGCTCACCAGCCTACCGTATATGAGAGTAACCGGCTGATGTGCGCCATCGGCCGACCTGATTCCTGTTGCCACTGGTTAAAGCACTCCTGCACTTTCTGCAGGTCACGTTTTGCCGTTGGCGGCTTGTCTATAATATCCTGAGCTTTCAACGCTGCCACGACATCATCAGTCAGGATAAATGTGTCTTTGCCAGCCTGACGCAGAAAATATGCGCCTGACCTCCCTCCTAATTGCTGTCCTTGTTTTTTGAGAAAAGCCCAAAGCTCTGTGATCTCGGTTTCCGGCCAATCCGCGATAAGATTCGCAAAGCTCCCATGCTGCTCTGCCAACTCAGTCACCATCAAAGCATTAGCCCGCACCGATTTAATTTTTCCCCAATGCCGAATTATCTGTTCATTCTGCATCAGCTTTTCTAATTGCTCGTCACTCATCAAACTCACTTTATTGGGATCAAAACCAAAAAAAGCCTGCTCAAATGCGGGCCACTTGGCATCGACTACAGCATGCCTCAACCCAGCTCGGAAAATTCGTAGCTGCATCTGTGACAGAAACCTGTCGTCACCGATAGCACGGAGCTCTTCCGCTGACTTAACCTGTGGCAACAGTGCCTCAACATCTTCTCCGGCTTTGTGAGCGACGACATGCTCGTAGATCCAACTAAAGGTTTTCACTCGCCATCCTCCTCGGGGCTAAAATCTATAGACACTGAGTTAATACAATAACGCATACCGGTTTGCGTAGGCCCGTCTGGAAACAGGTGTCCCAAATGCGCACCACAACTATTACACACCACCTCAGTGCGAATCATGCCGTGGGAACTATCAGCATTCTCTTTAATATTGTCTGACTCAGCTGGTGCATCAAAGCTTGGCCAGCCGCAACCCGCATCAAACTTACTCTCGCTCTCAAACAGTTTTTCACCACAAGCGACACAATGGTATTCACCAGCATTGAAATGCTGATCATATTTCCCCGTGCCAGGACGCTCCGTGCCCTTTTCACGACAAACATAATATTGCTCGGGGGTCAGCTGATCACGCCACTGCGAATCAGTTTTTTTCACTTTAAAATCATCACCTGCCATAAAAAACTCCAATACAGATAAGCAAAACGAAAAGATCAATCTGTTACTGTCCAACAACCGCCAAACAGCGTATTATTTCGCCTCTTCGGTAACTCGTTATAACTTAATTTTTATCGTTCTTACCGATAATAGAATATTAAAGGGAACCACTACAGGATTAATCCATGTCCGTTATCAGAAAATCGAACAAACTGATCAACGTCTGCTATGACATCCGTGGTCCCGTCCTTCAGGAAGCTAAACGTCTGGAGGAAGAGGGCCAACGAATCATCAAACTGAACATTGGCAACCCAGCCCCATTTGGTTTCGAAGCACCAGAAGAGATTGTTCAGGACGTTATTTATAACCTGCCTTCAGCGCAGGGATACTGTGATTCTAAAGGTCTCTTCTCTGCCCGCAAAGCAGTCATGCAAGAGTGTCAGAAAAAAGGTATTCCAAACGTTGGCATCGAAGACATATACCTCGGCAACGGTGTCAGTGAACTTATCGTCATGGCAACCCAGGGCTTACTTAATGATAACGATGAGTTGCTTATCCCAGCCCCTGATTATCCTTTATGGACGGCCGCCGCGAGCCTTTCCGGGGGCAACCCCGTTCATTATCGTTGCGACGAAGAAAAGGACTGGGCGCCCGACATAGACGACATTCGCAGTAAGATTACCGAGCGAACCCGGGGCATCGTTGTTATCAACCCTAACAACCCGACCGGCGCGGTTTATCCCGAAGCGGTACTAAAACAGATCGTTGCCCTGGCTAAAGAGTTCAGCCTGATTATCTTTGCTGACGAGATCTACGATAAGATCACCTATGATGACGCTAAAGCTATTCCCTTGGCATCTCTCAGCGACGAAGTTCTCTGCCTGACATTCAACGGACTGTCTAAAACATACCGGGCAGCTGGCTTTCGTTCCGGCTGGATGATTATCACCGGCCCTAAGCACCATGCCCGTGACTATATCGAAGGACTCGACATGCTTGCGAGCATGCGCCTGTGCGCTAACGTTCCTGCGCAACATGCGATCCAGACCGCGTTAGGTGGCTACCAAAGCATCAATGAATTAACCGTCCCTGGGGGACGACTCTATGATCAGCGAGACCTTGCCTGGCAAAAATTAAATGCAATTCCTGGCGTATCCTGCGTTAAACCTCAAGGCGCCTTGTACCTGTTTGCCACACTAGACCCTGACATCTATCCCATCAAGAACGATGAGAAGATGGCTCTGGATCTATTACAGCAACAGAAAATACTGATTGTTCAGGGAAGTGGATTCAATATGACGGATACACAGCACTTCCGGCTGGTATTTTTACCCAGGGAAGATGAGCTCTGTGACGCCATTGATCGCATCGCACAATTCCTGAAAAATTACTCTCAGGAATGAGCCTCCAGAAAAAGCGATCACTGTATCGCTTTTTTTATTTCCGTCTCAGGCTCTATACTTTGTAATCTCTCTGTTATAAAACAGACATATACTCTGGAAACAATAACAACCGGTTAACCAGAATCAACTCTCAACTCACTTCGCGGAAACTGTATGTTTATTAAGATCAAAAAAAATTGCGGTATCTATATGGAACACAATGGCATGGAGAAAAACCATATCATGCCAGTTACCAGTAACTTCCTGATCAACCTTGGCCACGCAGCTGAAATCTCGTTTTACACAATAAAAGAAACGAAGACTCGCTTTGATCTCGAAAACCACACTATCACCGTGGCACCTCACACCCGCGTGATACATTTACAGATGGCCTACACATACGCCAGCACGAAAGAACGAATCGGCGACAGTAAAGGCAGCGTGGTAGAGCGAAACTTCTACAAATTCTACTTCACGCCTGAAGAGATGGGCCAGTACGAAGAGATACGTGGACATATTGAAAAGCACGTATTAAATCTCTGATTCCCAACCTGACAAGTCAGCCCCTGCACTAACGCTCAAATATCAGAGCGGGGCCATATATCATTAAGTATTTCGCCTGCACTCGCTGCTGATCCGGACTCATAAACCGGATCAGCAGACCTCCCATATTGAGTTTCATTATTGTTGCAAACACGTCCTATTCGGCAGACTCTATAGATAAAGGCAAAACCTAAAATCAAAGCGGCGTGATAAAGGCATTTTCTATCACAGAAAGCCCTTTCGCTTTGAGTATCTAAGGAGTGATTATGGAAGTCCGTGAACTATTAGCACAAACACATAAATTGCCCAATGTACCCGATATTGTGCGAGAACTGATTCAGCAACTGAACAACCCTAATGCTGATTACGGAGATATTGCTGACAAAGTCATTAAAGACCAAACCCTCTCACTGAAGATATTGCGTTTGGTCAATTCCGCTCATTTCGGACTGAGCCGTAAAGTCTCTTCAATCAATGAAGCCGTTGTGATGCTGGGAATGACCCAGTTAAAAACCATGGTCATCGCCTCAGGTATTGCAGGCTCGGTAAAAGAAGTCGATGGTCTGGATCTAAAAAAATTCTGGTCTGACTCTTTCCGGGTTGCCGCACTCGCAAAATGGTACGCCGAAAAAAGTACCGGCGTTGACCCAGACACCGCTTTCACGGTTGGCCTTATTCACAACATCGGCCGACTGTTATTACACATCACCAAACCCAAACTGGCAGAAGCGATCCAGACACTGGTTGATCAATCTGACTGCAGCCGTTCTGATGCTGAAATGGAGCGACTAAATTTCACCACGCCAGAAGCAGGCCAGGCACTATTAGCGCTCTGGCAATTTCCAGAAAACCTTGGCGACACCGTACGCTATCACAGACAACCACTGAGCGCAGAAGCGCCTTCGCCACTGTGTGCAACATTACACATCGCCTGTTATATCAATGCCGCTATAGGCAAACAACAACCGCTGGAAGAAGTCATCGCAATGTTCCCTTCTGCGGAAGCTGAACTGGCTGGTCTTCCGGCCAATATTGCAGCCGTCTCTGAAGAAGCGATGCAGATAGAATCCGGACTGGATGGTTTGATTTAAAGGTTTAAAGCGGTATCACTAAAAAGGCAGCCTTAGCTGCCTTTTCTCTTCATTAATCCGCTGAATATTTCACACTGTGTATAGCTTGCAAGATATGGTTTACATCAGCCATCGCGCGATGCCTGCGTAACTGAGCCTTACAAACAAAGCGATACTGGATCAACTCCTCAGGACTCAGCACTTCAGATAACCCGATCAACCTGAACATCATCGCTCTATCGGCTGCCTCAAACAAACGCCTTAACCAGAAGCTATCAAATTCCCAGGCATCACTTATAACATCCTGCCCCTGAAGCTTTGCATTTAAACGATCACAAGCGTCGGTAACAGAAATACCACTCTGATGCAGTTCAGCACGACAGATACCGTGCATCTCTTCGGCAAAATCATCCCAAAAATCCCATCCTGGAACTGAGCCGGGATCTATAAAAAAATTATCGCACTCGTGCTCAGTGCTTTTCCACGCAACTTCGATCGGATAGGAGCCAGGCCCTAAGCCACTAGCTTCCAGATCCAGGCAGATTAATTTCATAGCAGTCCTATAAACATCAATATTTTGCGTGCAGGCGTTTAGCCTGTCTTTTTGAATAACAAAACCTTAAGGGCTTGCTCATCGTCCTGATCCGGAAAATCTTCTGGGTTATTGATTCGTTCAATAAACACGAATTCAGGACAATTTTCTTCTACGAGCCCAATCAAAAACTGGCTATCCAACTGAGGCGAATTAAGACACAAAAGCACCTCAGCCTGATCTTTCGTCAGTTCAGGAAGGCGTTTTAATACTTTTCGATAATCGTTAGTAGCGACAAAACTGCCCTTTTGAAAGCTAGGGGGATCTATCACAACCAGATCATAGGGCCCTTCTCGTCTGAGCTTTCCCCAGGAACGGAACAAGTCGTGGGAGAGAAACTTTACCTTTTCCATAGGATGCTGATTAAGCCGGTGATTTTCTCTACCAGCACTCAGCGCACTACGGCTCATATCAAGGTTAACAACACGCTCGGCACCACCAGCAATTGCCGCGACGGAAAAACCACAGGTATAAGAAAACAGGTTAAGAATATTCCGGCCCTTGCTGTTCTCATTAACCCAGCGGCGACCCTCGCGCATATCCAGAAACAGTCCACTATTTTGATTTTTTAGCGGACGAACATTATAACTCAGCCCCAGCTCCTTGACCTGTAGCAACTGCTCAGGATCAATCTCGCTATTGTTCCAGAGCACTTCAATTAAGCCCTCTCGACGGTAACGGTGCTGAACAACAAGCACATCAGGCTTTACCCTCTCATCCAGCTGCTGAAAGTACTGATTCAGCTGTTCTAGCAGCTCAGGTGGATGCTCAGTAAACAATCGAATAACCGCCACCGGCGGTAATAAATCGATAACCAACTGTTCGTAACCGGGAAAGCAGCGACCACGGCCGTGAAACAAGCGCCGAACCTCACCAGAAGTGCTTGCCAGCTGCGCTGAAATTGAGTCAAAAATTACCTGCATGAAAGATCCGTTTGCATCATCACATCGTAAAAAGTCGCGATTATAGAGATCTGCTTATCTGCGAGCCAGTTTTTTATCCTTTAGATAGTTAATGCAGTTGAAACTTAATCTCATCGCCTATATCTATATGAACAATGTAACTAAAAATGAGCTACCACTACTATGATGCGAATCGGTCTCTTCTTTCTAACTAATTTGGCAGTTATCTTACTGCTAAGTATAGGCTTAAGCTTTTTTGGGGTTGGCTCCTCGCTACAAGCTAACGGTATAGATCTCGACCTTGGAAACCTGCTAATTATTTGCACGGTCTTCGGCTTTGCAGGTTCAATAATCTCTCTTTTGCTTTCCAAATTTATGGCAAAGAGTGGTACAGGAACTGAAATCATCACTCAGGCGAGAAACGCAGACGAACAATGGCTCCTGGATACCGTTAAAGAGCTCGCTGACAAAGCACAGATCGGTATGCCTGAAGTGGGTATTTTCCCCGCTCAACAGGCTAACGCTTTTGCCACCGGCTGGAATAAAAACAGTGCGTTGGTTGCTGTCAGTCTCGGACTTTTACAACGTTTTCGTAAAGAAGAGATCAAAGCGGTCCTCGCCCACGAGATCGGTCACGTTGCCAACGGTGATATGGTGACACTGGCGCTGATTCAAGGGGTAGTGAATACCTTTGTTATGTTTTTCGCCCGCATTATTGGCCACTTCGTCGACCGGGTTATTCTCAAAAACGAGCAGGGACACGGGATTGGGTATCTGATTACCACTATCGTGGCACAAATTGTACTAGGCGTTCTCGCTTCAACGATTGTCTGCTGGTTCAGTCGCCGCAGAGAATTTAAAGCGGATGAGGCAGGCGCGTCACTGGCCTCCCCTCACGCCATGATTGGCGCTTTGCAACGACTGAAAGCGGAATACAACGTCCCTGATCAGATGCCCGAGACTCTGACCGCCTTCGGCATCAGCAGTCATATGAAAGACGGCCTGATGGCTCTCATGGCCTCTCACCCACCATTAGATGATCGTATCGCAGCGCTTCAGAGTCGCTAGTCGCATACTCTTTATTAAAACGCCCTGAGGGGCGTTTTTTTTGCATGCCTACAACTAGCATTAATCTCATTTTTTTCCATTAATTAATCTCGAAATTTATTCAACAAATTCTTCCTTTTAATATCAAAAATATCATTTTACCCAGAAAAATAATGTCCCATAATCAGGATAGACGTGAACCTGCAAGGCAGGCAGGTTTGATCATGTGATTCATCAGTACTGGCTGGTTACATTAAGCCATTTGCATGAGAGAGCGAAGCCATGACAGAGAAAGCAGAAAGTACAACAGCCGACCCCCTCGATATCAATGAAATCATGGAAGACACAGATATTGAGATGGATGCTATTGAAAAGCAGTATTGCTGCGATACAGAGAAACGTAAACGTATTGAACAACTGAGAGAAGAACGTGCACTGGAACGCGAGCTTCGTGAATTCTATGATGATTAAGCATTCGAGAGAAAACAGATAAGGGCGGCTCTATACTGCCCTTTTTCATATCGGATAAAAAAATAAGTGCATCTGTTACCAAAGCTTCATCAATCCGTCACCCAACTTTAATCTGCAAAGGGTCTACTCAAAAACAAAATACAACCTTTGGTAGATATTTATGAGCAGCAAAATTCGTCTGGATGACCTGATAATTAATGATCTGAGTGATATCGATAGCGACCATTTTCTGGGCCCCGAATCTAAACGTAAAAAACGGAACAACCGGAAAAAACCTAACCGTCAGATGATTGAAGATTACATAGAAGAACGTTCACTCAAACGCCGCATAACCGAATCTTACGACATGCTTTGAGCCTGACGTGCCACGTTCCCATACCAGCGCTCAGCGCTGTTGCTTTTTAACGCTGCTTTGTCCCGTATTCTTGCGCTTTTTACCCTGGCGCGAAGCAGCGGTTTTTTTCCCTCTGACTCCATTTTTTGCCATAGGAGCAGGCTTATTTCGCAGCTTAGTCTTCAGGCCAGCATCCCGTCGCTTAGGCTCTTCCTCAGGCGCAACCAGCTGCCCTGGCCGGGAACCAATCAGGTCTTCGCGTCCCATCTCTTTTAACTTCACCCGTAAGGCGGGCCAGTTTTCCGGGTCATGGTAGCGCAGCAGTGTTTTATGGGCTTTGCGCTGGTCCTTATCCCGGGGAATATAAAGCGTCTCACTCTTGTAGGTTACCTGCTTCAGCGGGTTTTTCTCAGAATGGTACATCGCCGTCGCCAGAGACATCGGCGATGGATAGAAGTTCTGCACCTGATCTACTTTGACATCATTGTCCTTCAGCCAGAGTGAAAGATTAAGCATATCTTCATCTTCGCAACCCGGATGTGCGGCAATAAAATAAGGAATCAGGTACTGCTTCTTACCTGCCTCACGGGAAAAGCGATCAAACATTTTCTTGAAGTCGTAATAGGTATCCATACCCGGCTTCATCATTTTATTCAGGGTGTTCTGTTCACTGTGCTCCGGGGCGATCTTGAGATAGCCACCAACGTGATAAGTTACTAATTCACGCACATAATCAGGGTCTTTTACCGCGAGGTCATAGCGCAAGCCTGAAGCGATAGCGATGTTATGAATCCCCTCCATCTTTCTCGCTTTACGATACAACTGAGTCGTTGGGCTGTGATCGGTATTCAGGTTCTTACAGATGACCGGATAGACACAGGAAAGCTTACGGCAGTTCGACTGGATTTCATCATCGTTACAATTAAGAAAATACATATTTGAAGTCGGCCCGCCAAGGTCCGAAATAGACCCGGTAAAACCAGGCACCTTGTCTTTAATATCCTCAATTTCGCTCAAAATCGACTCATGGGATCGACTCTGAATAATCCGTCCTTCATGCTCGGTAATAGAACAGAAAGTACAGCCACCAAAACAGCCTCGCATAATATTGATCGAAAAGCGGATCATGTCATAGGCAGGAATCTTATTCTTACCATAGCGGGGATGCGGAATCCGCTGATAAGGCAAACCAAAGACACCGTCCATCTCAGCAGTTTCCAGCGGTATCGGCGGCGGATTGACCCAGATCTCCCGGTTCCCGTGCTTCTGAATCAGTGCCCGGGCGTTATGCGGATTTGATTCCTGATGTAATACCCGGGATGCGTGGGCATACAGCGATGAATCTTTAGCGACCTTGTCAAAGGATGGCAGACGTACATAAGTCGTGGCTGCATCGAGTTTTTCTTTGCGCTTTAACGGCATTGGAATGATACGTATCGGCGCTACGTGATCATCTTCAGACTGTGTATTAACCGAATTATCAGCACCACAACGTTTGGTTGTTGGGTCCAGTAGTTTATCCGCACCACTCTGATCGTTGCCAAAATCGTAAGGATTGGGAAGCTTATCGATATTTCCCGGCCAATCTATCCGGGTTGAGTCCAGCTCAACAAAGCCTGCTGGAGGGGCCTGGCGAATATGTACCGTTCCACGCAGATCCCAGAGCTCATCCAGGGTTTTACCGGCTGCAAGTCCGTGACTCAATTCAACAATCGCCCGCTCCGCATTGCCATAAAGCAAAATATCAGCCGTCGCATCCATCAACACTGAACGACGAACCTTATTACTCCAGTAATCATACTGTGCGATACGCCGCAAACTGGCTTCAATACCTCCCAGTACCACTGGTACATCGGTATAAGCCTCCTTACAACGCTGGCTATAAACGATGACCGCCCGATCGGGACGTTCCCCTCCCTTACCCCCAGCAGTATAAGCATCATCATGACGCATCCGAAGATCAGCCGTATAACGGTTAATCATGGAGTCCATATTACCCGCCGTAATACCAAAATAGAGATTGGGCTTTCCTAACGCCATGAAAGGATCTGCACTACGCCAGTCTGGCTGAGCGATAATCCCGACTCTGAAACCCTGTGCTTCAAGTAAACGCCCCATCACAGCCATACCAAAACTGGGGTGGTCGACATAAGCATCACCGGTAACAATGACAATATCGCAGCTATCCCACCCTAGTTGCTCCATCTCCTTGCGACTGGTTGGCAGAAAAGGAGCGATACCAAAGCATTCAGCCCAGTAGCGAGGATAGGAAAATAGATCAGGCGCAGTTTTTTTCATGGAAGTTCAGCGAGACGACATAATTCGAGGATGTTTATTGTCTCAGAAAGCGCTACCAACAGGTAGTAAAAATACGGCCTACACTGATGTTTACTGGGCGCGAGGGCAAAAACACAGTAAAATACTCGGATTTAGGCCATTACAAAGTATGCAGAGCGATGATGAACCGAGAAAAACCAACCCCGCCCGCCAACTCTGAATGTTGCGAAAGCGAATGCTCCCCCTGTGTATGGGATACTTACTTCGAAGAACTGAAAACCTGGAATGCAGAGCAAGCAGCATTAAAAGAATCTGAAACCCAAAAAAACAAGACTGAATCAACTTAACGAAGAGGCTGAACTGATGTCCAATAAGGCGCCGGTTATCTATCGCACTCAGATCAAACAAGAGTGGCTGGATTATAATAACCATATGAACGTTGCTTACTATGTCCTGATATTTGACCTGGCAGGCGTTGAGCTGGTCAGTCAACTAGGGCTGAGTGAAAAAGTCACTGAGGCTACGGGCATTTCCTGGATGGTATTGGAAAATCACATCACCTATAACAGTGAAGTCGTACTAGACCAGCCAGTTGAGATCCGCTGCCAGCTCATAGACCATGATACTAAGCGCCTGCACCTCTACTTTGAGATGTATGCCCAGGCGGAAGATGGAACAGAGTACCTTGCTTCAACTCTGGAACAGATGGCGATGTGTGTTGATCTCAATAGCCGCAGCAGTTGCGCGTTTCCAGAGGCGATAGCCCTGACAATTAACAATATGGCAGAGCAACAGTCCAACCTCTCGATGCCGACTAATATTGGACGAAGAATAAGTATTCGCCGCCGCTAAAGGAGGCAATACCCTCCTCCCTCTTACCTATACGGCAAAATAGGTCTAAGCTACTGCTTTTAAATGCCTTTAGGAAACATTGTGGACAGAGAGACTCTGGAAAGAGCGGCCCGGCGGGGCATCATATCTCAACAACAGCTGAAAGAATTAATCGTTTTCAGTACTGCTGAAGGTTCCGATGAACCCGTTGGCGAAGAACAGCTACGCTTCGTGCGAAATTTTGGTGATATTTTTATCACCTTAGGCGTACTGTTTGTCACCTTCTCTGTCGCGGCAATGGATCTGACACAGCTACAATGGCTACTGCCGGCAGCTCTTTTTCTGGGCGCTGCCGAATGGCTTGTACGTATTCGCAGACTGGCGCTCCCAGGTATCGCCATCCTGATATCAACACTCTACTTTCTCAGTAAAGCACTGGGTATTTCTGAGTTTGAAACGGCAAGCTTGCAGTTTATCACCCTCAGTGGTTGTTCATTATTGTTTTACCTGCGTTACCGGATGCCTTTCAGCCTGTTACCCGTCGCAGCAGGGCTTGTCGCCGCAACGGTCAGCACTGTAGGTATTGATATGTTTAAACATCAGATACTGTTTACTGCGCTTGGACTCATCGTTTTCATCACCGCAATGGGCTTTGATGCCCGCGATCGCAAACGCCAGCTGCGGGCCAGCGATTGCGGATTCTGGCTCCACTTGCTGGCATCACCATTAATTGTCCATGGCATGATGACCACTCTGCTGTTTAGTGAAACAGGCTTGCTCGAAGCCGGCACCAACCGCGAGATCGGACTACTAATATTCTTTATATTTTTTCTGCTCACCGCACTCTTTGTCGACCGCCGGGCGATGCTGGTCTCCAGCCTGTCATACGCAATCTATGCAATCTTTCAGGTTGTCAGCAGCAACCTTCTCGATAGCAGTAACCTGCCACTAATCATTTTTATCGGTTTTGGCGTATTCATCGTTCTGTTCGGCACTTATTGGTACAAACTACGACGATTAATCTTTGGGGCTCTTCGCAGCAGCTGGCCTGCCAGGTTTGTGCCCGAGCTATAGCTGTACACAGGCTGAATCACGTAAAGTTTAAGCTGAAAAATGATCCACTTGAAAGTGACTCACCAGGCTTCTGGATAGACTAAAATTTAACTCAGAGATGAGGTTGAATTATGTATTATCTAAGAAGCCTGTTATTAATTTTATGCTGCCTTCCACTAAGCCTTCAGGCAGATAGCGATATCCGCGTCCATGCCGGCATCACTATCGACACGGGCAATGTACGTCTATATCTCAGCGATCGACAACTTAGTAGCCATCTATACTTCGGACGTAATGATTTCTATAACGACAGATTAAATCACAGGTCAGATCGCTATAGATCACAGCATTACTATCGCAACAGCGGTCATCGTAGCTATAACAATCGTGGATACAAAAAACATAGTTATAACGATCATAAGCAATATAGAAAGCATTACTCTTCCAGACACTACAAAAGCCCTGGGCATAATCGACGTTTCAATAACCACCGCCACAATCGACAAATAATTATTCGTGACTCCCGACATTATGATTATCGTAAATTTCGTCACCAGCGTTCTTACAATCATTGGTAATGACGTTATTACGCACAATGTTCACTCTTTCCGTATGAACAGCGGCGATTCAAATCATAAAAAAGCCACCTAACTCTCCAATGTAGGCTTTCCAGAAGGTACAATTGCTGAAATTTTTTCGTCAAATCGGTATTCCTTTGCAAAACCTATACGAACAAACCAAGCAAGCTTTCCTCACCGCGGACCCTGATCTGAAGATCGAGCAAACCCGGCAGGTTGTCAGCCGGTGGAATGCGGGTGAACTTGAATGGCTTGAGGGGGCCCGCCCGGAGCTTTTAAACCAGCCTGGTCGACTCGACACACCTGAAATAGTGGCCCCTGCTGAGGTAAACAAGCGAAAATTTGGAAAGGAAAAAGGACGCGCGGCACTCATTCATGCGCTGGCGCATATCGAACTGACAGCCGTCAACCTGGCGTTAGATTCTGTTTACCGCTACCGTGATATGCCCAAAGAGTTTTACGCTGACTGGATGCAATGCGCTGGAGAAGAAGCCAATCATTTTATAGCCCTGCGTGGCCGTTTACGAGAGATGGGTTATGACTACGGCAGTTTTTCAGCTCACGGGGAGCTTTGGAGCATGGCCGTTGATACCGGCGATGATATGCTTGAAAGAATGGGTATCGTTCATCGGGTATTTGAAGCCAGAGCGTTGGATGTGATACCCAAAGCGGTTCAGCGCTTCGATCAATTAGGCGACAAAAAAATGGTCGACGTTCTCACTATGATTGCTAATGAAGAGGTCGGCCATGTGAGCTCCGGTACTCGCTGGTATCACTATCAATGCAACAAACGCCAACTCGATCCGAATCAGACCTTTATAAATCTGCTTTGGAAATATATGAAAGGGCCTCTGAAAGGGCCGTTTAACTATGAAGAAAGACTCAAAGCGGGGTTCACACAACCTGAGCTGGCCATGATGGAAGCAATGGATAAAAACAAACCACCTGTAACCCTATAATTACCCACTTTGAGAAATGATTCAGCCCGTGTTCAGACCGAATCATTGCACCAAAATTTTTACCGTATAGACTGAAGGTTATCCGGGCCCTTCTCAAATCGACGCTAGGTTCTTTCCAGCAGAGCCTGATTTATGCTGCAGGGCCCGGATCTCTTCATCTTAAGCATCGCTGTCCAGGTTTTATTATTTTTCAAAGTGAAGCTGTACCGCTTTCAAGCTCAGATGATTATTACTGTCGCTCAAATACAGCTCGCCATCGCTAATCGTCAAAGAAAGCTGCATCGAACGACTAACGAACATTTCTAGCGGCTCTACTTCACGGTCCTCAAACCGCCACACCGTCACCTTTGGCAAACCTGAAATAGCCTGCCCCTGCTTTTCCCACCAGGTATCAACCTCTCGGCCGTACGCGTAAAGGGAGATCTTGGGCGCTCGGCTTACCGCTTTACGTAACCTGTCTGGCGATGCCTGCCCCAGCTCTATCCAATGCTCGATCTGACCATCAGGCCCCACCTGCCAGAGTTCAGGTTCATCTGTACTCGATAGCCCCCGGGTAAAGCTCAAATCCTGATGGTAATTAATACCAAAAACCATCAAGCGTACCATCATCCGCTGCAACGTCTCAGAGGGGTGCTGCGCCAGAGTCATATGACAAGTTTCATAGCAATGTCTATCCGTGTCACTCAGTTGCAATTCTACTTTATAAATTGTTGGCTTCAGTGCCATGCAAGTACGCCTTTTTGTCGATGAGCTTATATTGTGAGCTTATATTGATGAGCAAGCAGCGCTATTATAGCGATTTAGACATGGGAACATATTGTTATATGAAATGCCGTTCAGGTTGCGCCGCCTGCTGTATTGCACCGCACATCAGCACCCCTATTCCCAATATGCCTGATGGCAAGCCTGCGGGGATCCCCTGCAAAAATTTAGATGAACACCTGAATTGCAGAATATGGAACACTTTAGACTACCCTCCCCTTTGTCGTGCATTTCTGCCCAATGAAGAACATTGCGGTGAGGAGCGCCACCAAGCACTTAAAATCCTGACCCAATTAGAACTGGAAACAGCGCCAGGTAGTTGATCGCCCCCCTGAATAAGCTACACTTGCCCGTCATCATTATGAACAACCGAATATACAACCGGAACACACCCTATGGATCTTAAATTTCTAGCTATCCGAGAACTGATAAAAGAAGCCGACGACAGCGTTGCAACCATCAGCGAAAAAGGTGGCCCGTTAGATGTTTCTGATCCGATGGCTCAACAACTGTTTAATGCGCTGGTTACCGCTTATGGGCGACGATCGACTCTCACCCACGGTTCGTTCAACCAGGAAAATAGTGAAGGTTACCCATTCATTTCGGGATTCGAAAACTTCATTAAAGGCCCTGTTGACGAAGGTAAGTTTCTGCATCTCTGTGACCAGGCGCTGGCCCAATTGGCTGCCTCGCTTCAGCAACCCTCAGCCCGTTCAGCGACCGGCGGCTATGCGATCTTTATCTACTATTCATCTGATGTATTTGATTATCTGTTAATTGCTTTAGTGCGAGACAAAACCGGACTCGCTTTTGATGAAGAACTGAACCCCACGAAGGTCATCGAAGTCGATTTGGAAAAGCTACACCAAGCGGCCAAAATAAATATCACCACCTATAAAGAAGATAGTGATAGTTATCTAAGCTTTATCGGCACCCGTCAGCAAGGCAATATTACCCACTACTTTTCCAATGCCCTTGGCTGTACCGATGTTGTACCCTCGAAAAAATCTACATCCGACCTTATCCGTGCCAGCGAAGATTTCTGTCGTCGTTATCAACTGCAGGAAAAACAGGATGAGATCGTTGAAGATGTCGTTAGCTACCTGTCACGCCAGCGAGAAGACCGACAGTCCGCGTACCTGCCAGACGTTGAAAAAATCTTTGATGATCATTTGCCCCCAGAGCACGTTGAAAAAGCCACGGGCGCTTTTGGTAAGTTTGCCAACTCCGAAGATTACCAGGTAAGCCAGGAATTCCAGCCTCATACCAGCACGATAAACGCCTACACGCAGGTTAAAACCAAAATGGATAACTGGCAATTAGACTTTGCCCGCCGCTCTCTGGGCCACCTTCATACCGACAGTGAAATAGAATTTGATGCGCAAACAAATTCATTGCGAATTAATCGTCTCTCCACGAAAGTAATTGCACAATTGAAAGAAGCACTGGATATCAGCTAAGAAGCTCGAAACGCACTCTGGACGTAAGAAAAAGTCTATGAGTGCCGCTTTCCCTTCGCCAGCTCTGCGCAACCTACACAAGGCAACAATTTTTCCCTTACTTTCACATTGTCACCTAAGTGTCACACCAGACTGATAACATGCAGTCGATAAATTATTTTTTTGTGCGCTGCACAAAAAAACTTGACCGAAGCACTTTTTACTCTAAAATAGACTTTATTGTGCGCTGCACCATTAATCTTAGGAGATAACCATGATCAACGCTAACATCGATTTCAAGAAGCCTTTCGAGTCTGTTCAAACTCTGATGGGCCTGCAAACTGCTGCCATCACTAAGACTGTTGAACTGCAGAAGCAGGCTGGTGAGCAACTGGCTTCTTTCTTCAAAGCTGAAGCTGGAAAAGCTCAAGAACTTAAATCTCCAGAAGATTTCGTTAAATTCAACGTTGAATCTAATAAAGCTCTTTTCGAATTGCTGAAGACTCAAGGTGAAGCATTCACTTCTCTGGCTAAAGAGTCTAGCGAAGAAGCGATGGCTGAAATCCAGAAAATGGCTAGCTAAGCGAACCCTTTTCAAAAAGCCTGGTAGCTAACACTACCGGGTTTTTTTTCGGCTGAATTTCAGCAGTTAGGCCTCTGAGAGGCTATTTTTTAATTATTTTGTGCAGTGCACAAAAAAAGTATTTGACTTACCCGCAGAGATGCATACAATAGGCTTCATTGTGCACTGCACCATAACTTACTGGAGAAACACCATGACTAACACAATCGATTTTCAAAAGTCTTTCGACTCTGTAAAAACTCTGATGGAAATGCAAGCTGCTGTCATCACTAAATCTGTTGAACTGCAGAAGCAATCTGGCGAAGAGCTGGCTGCATTCTTCAAGACTGAAGCTGAAAAAGCTAAAGAATTGAAAACTCCTGAAGACGTAGTTAAGTTCAACGTTGAAGCTAACACTTCTTTGTTCGAACTGTTGAAAGCACAAGGCGAAGCCTTCACTTCTCTGGCTAAAGAGTCTGGTGAAGAAGCTCTGGCTGAAGTTTCCAAGTTAGCTAAGTAATTTTCACTTAGTTCCCTTTAAGCCCCGCACTAGCGGGGCTTTTTTTTGCCTTCTAAATGTGCATTTCTGAATCATATACGGTCATACCTCCAGGCAGACCTTTTCACTGGGTTATCATTCCACACCCCTCCTCCTGATGAAGAACTTTTCAACCTTCAGCCTAAGCCTTGATTTTAGACAAGGTATCACAAAGCAATTTAAGTACTCTTGTTAAAGGTTATTTATAAGGTCCTCTATTACGCTCTTTGATAAAGGCGCTCAAGAAACCATTTTTCAGGATACAGATATGGAACGGTTAACAGCGACACAGATCCCAACGGTAGAACTTGATTTCATGAACCACGATCATGCCGAAGCCAGCCAACAGATAAATAGTTTAGACCAGTTGATCAAAGACGGACTAGCTGGCGACTTATCATCGCAAGAAAAAATTGAGCCACTGTTGATAGCGATGTATGAGCACAGTGAAACTCATTTTGCCCGTGAAGAGGCTGAGATGATGCGGGTGAATTTCCCAGCGTATGGCTGCCATAGTGGTGAGCACAAACGAGTTCTTGAAGAACTCAGCTCGGTACTACAACAATGGCAAGAAAGCGGTGACCTGAATCAATTGGCAGCTTATGTAGATAAAACACTGTGCGACTGGCTGATCAATCATATTTCAACAATGGATACCGTAACAGCGATGTTCGTCGGGCGTTACGACCAATCAGCAGCCTGACCCCTACCAGATACAACCGATCTATCAGACAGGTCTATAACACTATAAATTGATATACTTAATTAGTAAAAATCAATATAAATCATAGTGTTATAGAAAAGTTAAAAATAATTCAAAAAAAATGAATTTTTCCTGAACTTTATCTGAACAATCGTCTCTATATATATACATCAACGTACTACGCAAGACAGAGAACTGCCCGGTGGCCCCCCTTTCCACCGGGCAGTTTTTTTTATTGTAGCCCCATATACCTCACTAAGAAGCTAACCGCCTCTTATAAGCAACCGCTTCGATTAATGTAATTAAATTATTTTTTTACTGAACTTTTTTTGAACAGTTGTCTCTAAACCAATACATCAACGTACTATGTAGGGTCTTTTTAAGGCTTTATGTAAACTACAACTGCCCGGTGGAACCCCTTCCTACCGGGCAGTTTTTTATTCTGAACAAAGAAAAGAGCCTACGCCTGCCCCGGGCTTTAGCCCAATATCTGACTTCTGCTACTGGCAGTTTCAACCTCTATAAAGAAATAGCTGGCTTATTCTCTCCATCTCTAAATCGCATATAGCGGGAACATCCCCCTATTTGATATGCTTGATCCTTACCAGTGCTACTATGTAGCTCACTTCCTGCAACCTCTTTATAAAAGCGACCCGCGATCCATCATGAGCAAATTCTGGAGCCCGGCAATCAACCAGCTGACCCCTTACGTTCCGGGAGAGCAGCCCAAAGTTGATAACCTGATCAAGCTAAATACAAATGAAAACCCTTACCCTCCCTCGCCACAAGTCGAAGAGGCCATTCGTAATTACCCTATTGAACGTTTACGACTCTATTGTGACCCGGACGCAACGGCTTTAAAGCAGTCACTGGCAAACCATTTTCAACTTGAGTACAACAACGTCTTTGTGGGTAACGGCTCCGACGAAGTACTGGCGTTAGCCTTTATGGCTTTTTTCCGCCAGGACCTACCCCTGTTGCTTCCAGAAACAACCTACAGTTTTTACGATGTATATTGCCACCTGTACGATATTGACTACCGACAGATACCTCTCAATGATAAGTTTGAGATCGACTTTGCTGACTATAACCAGCCAAATGGCGGCATTATCTTTGCAAACCCGAATGCGCCAACCGGGCGCCTGACGACACTGGAGCAGATTGAAACTCTGTTACAAAGCAACCGGGACTCACTGGTCATCGTTGATGAAGCTTATATCGATTTTGGTGGTCACTCTGCCGTTGAACTAACCCGCACCTACGACAATGTACTGGTTATTCAGACTTTCTCTAAATCCAGAAGTCTGGCGGGTCTGCGAATCGGCTTTGCTTTAGGCCATGAAGATCTTATTGCCGGTCTCGAACGGGTCAAAAACTCGTTCAACTCCTATCCTCTGGATAGCATCGCTATCATCGGCGCAGTAGCGGCATTAGAAGACAATGACTACTTCGAAGAAACGACGCAGAAAATTATCGATTGTCGGGAATGGACTACAACACAACTTGAGCAACTGGGCTTTGATGTTGTCCCCTCGAAAACTAACTTTGTATTCACCCGTCACAGCTCGTTAAGCGGTGCAGAGTTAATGAGTTATCTGCGCAGTAACAATTTGCTGGTACGTCACTTCGGTAAACCCGGTATCGAAAATCACCTGCGTATTACTATCGGTACACCAGAGGAGATGAATACTCTGATTGAAACGCTAAAACTACATCCGAAAATCTGATTCTGATTTCATCAGGCCGACACTCAAAAAGCAGTCGCTTGCTCTGCTTTTTGAGTGCCTTGTTAATACTTATGATGCTACGTTAAATCAGCTCTGCCTGAATCACCGTACAGACAAACTCTCTTGGTTTTAGTCTTACTTCGCTCTCT